>NZ_CP009238.1:653023-979534 GCF_000743945.1 Basilea psittacipulmonis DSM 24701
GTCGATACGGCCCATGGTCATTCTCAAGGTGTGATTGATCGCATTCGTTGGATTCGTCAGAATTATCCTCAGGTTCAGATTATTGGTGGGAATATTGCGACAGGTGCGGCGGCTCGTGCTTTGGTTGAAGCAGGTGCAGATGGTGTGAAAGTCGGTATTGGCCCAGGTTCTATTTGTACGACTCGTGTGGTGGCAGGTGTGGGTGTTCCTCAGATTTCTGCGATTTCGGATGTGGCCGAAGCATTGAAGGGTACTGGCGTGCCTCTTATTGCAGATGGTGGTATTCGTTACTCGGGTGATGTGGCAAAAGCATTAGCGGCAGGTGCGAATGCGTGTATGTTAGGTGGTATGTTTGCAGGTACAGACGAAGCACCTGGTGAAGTGATTCTATACCAAGGTCGTTCGTATAAGGCCTATCGTGGTATGGGTAGCTTGGGTGCGATGGAACAGGGTTCTGCTGATCGTTATTTCCAAGATCCAAATAGTAATGCTGAGAAATTAGTACCAGAAGGTATTGAAGGTCGTGTACCTTACAAAGGTTCTGTGTTGAACATTATTTACCAGTTGGTAGGTGGTGTTCGTGCTTCGATGGGTTATTGTGGTTGTGCGACCATTGATGAAATGCGTCAAAAAGCTGAATTTGTACAGATTACATCAGCAGGGTTCCATGAATCACATGTTCATGATGTAACGATCACTAAAGAAGCTCCTAATTATCGTTCAGCAGGATAATGGCATGACAGTGCATGATAGTATTTTAATTTTAGATTATGGTTCACAAGTCACACAGCTGATTGCACGTCGTGTGCGAGAGGCAGGGGTATTTTGTGAAATTCATCCAGGCGATGTCAGTGATGATTTTATTCGCCAATTTCCTGGCCTAAAAGGGATTATTCTTTCAGGTAGCCACGCATCAGCTTATGATGAAAGTGCTTTGAAAGTCCCTGATATTGTATTTAATCTTGGTTTGCCTGTTTTGGGTATTTGCTTTGGTATGCAAAGTATGGCCCAAAAGCTAGGTGGCGAAGTTCAATGGTCGGATCATCGTGAATTTGGTTATGCAGAGGTTGATTTATCTAGCACGCCGAGTAAGCTTTTTGAGGGCATGAACGACACGAACGCCGTACAGCCTAAGCTAAAAGTTTGGATGTCGCATGGTGATCGTGTGGTAAAAGTTCCAGAGGGCTTTAACATCACGGCTTCTACACCATCTTGTCCGATTGCTGCGATGGCCGATGAGACGCGTCGATTCTATGCGGTTCAATTCCACCCCGAAGTGACGCATACTGTTTCTGGGGTTGAGATGTTCCGTCGCTTTGTTTTTGATATTTGTGGCTGTTCAGGTGACTGGAACATGCCCGATTATGTTGATGAAGCGATTGCTCATATTCGTGAACAAGTCGGTAGTGATCATGTGATTCTAGGTCTGTCGGGAGGGGTAGATTCTTCTGTGGCAGCGGTATTGATACACAAAGCGATTGGTGATCAGCTTACTTGCGTATTTGTTGATCACGGACTGCTACGTTTGAATGAAGCTCAGCAGGTAATGGACGTTTTCCATAAAAACTTAGGGGTGAATATCATTCATGTGGACGCAACCGAGCAGTTTATGTCGAAGCTTCATGGTGTGACGGATCCTGAGCAAAAACGTAAGATTATTGGCAAAGAGTTTGTTGAAGTATTCCAACGTGAAGCAGCGAAGATCAAAGATGCCAAATGGCTAGCACAAGGTACGATTTATCCCGATGTGATCGAATCAGCAGGGGCAAAAACAGGTAAGGCAACTGCCATTAAATCACATCACAATGTAGGTGGCTTGCCAAAAGATTTAAACCTCAAATTACTTGAACCTTTACGTGAATTATTTAAAGATGAAGTCCGTAAATTAGGTGTGGCAATGGGCTTACCACCTGAAATGGTGTATCGTCATCCTTTCCCAGGACCTGGTTTAGGTGTTCGTATTTTAGGTGAAGTGAAACAAGAATATGCAGACCTTTTGCGTAAAGCCGATGCTATCTTTATCGAAGAATTACGTAATCATCGTGATGAAGCGACAGGTAAATCGTGGTATGACCTAACTTCACAGGCTTTTGCCGTATTTTTGCCCGTGAAATCGGTTGGGGTAATGGGCGACGGTCGTACTTATGATTATGTCGTGGCATTACGTGCGGTGCAAACGTCTGACTTTATGACAGCAGATTGGGCACATTTGCCTTATTCTTTATTGTCTAAAGTCTCTTCTCGTATCATCAATGAAGTCAAAGGGATTAACCGCGTCACTTATGATGTGAGTAGTAAGCCTCCCGCGACGATTGAGTGGGAATAACTTTATTAATAATAATTCTCATTTATCCCCAAACTGCACAATTGTGGTTTGGGGATTGTTTTTTTTGAAAAGAATATTGGTGAAAATGACTATCATTCCTATAATGAATGAGTATGGGAGGATGTTTTTAAAGACTCTAAGATAAAACGATATGTTAGTGGAGGTGTATATGAAAAAAATATTATGGATTGGCTTGTCATCACTAATGTTGATAAGCACATTAGAAGCAAAAAGCATCGCCTCAATCCAAAGGGGGAAAGAATTATCGGCTGTTTGTGCGGCTTGCCATATGCCTGATGGAAGAGGGATGGTTATTCCAAATCTTGAGGCAAGACCGAGAATCACGGGATTAGATGCCGCTTATGTATGGAAGCAACTTAAAGATTTTAAGGCGGGAACTCGCGAAAATGCTAGCATGAAACCGATCGTCAGCATGTTTGATGAAGAACAACTGAAAGATATTGCCAATTATTTTGCTAGTCTTGAGGTGGTTGCGGATATCGCACCAGCACCCTCTCAGGAAGTCGCTCAGGTGGCCCAAAAACTGATCAATCAAGGAGATTGGAATCGTTATATTCCCGCTTGTAAGTCCTGTCATGGCGTTGGTGCCTATGGAGTGGGGGAGCATTTTCCTAATTTAAATGGGCAGCCCGCTTCGTATCTAGAGCATCAGCTGATGATTTGGAAAACAGGGCAGCGAAACAATGATTCTTTACATTTGATGCGATCGATCGCTAATCGATTAAGTGAAGAAGAAATAAAAGCCCTAGCCGCTTGGTTTGCTTCACAACCAGCTGTTAAGCAATAGGAGGCAAAGATGTTAAAGAAACTATTAGTATTGATCTTGGGTGGAAGTATTGCTTGTACCTCATGGGCATTACAAATTAGCAAAATGGGTAAGGACCTCACCCCAGAAGAAAGGGCGGCATTGAAAGCGATGTTGCCGAATGAAGCACCTCCCAAAGACGATGAGTTTGTGCATATTCCGCCTACGATGGACGATTTAGAAGCCTCGGACTTGCATCCTAAAATGAAAGAGGCGATTCGTCGAGGTCATGATTTATTTGTAAACACGCAACAACTTCGTGGCAAAAATGTATTCAACAATATGAATTGTTCGAGCTGTCATACTGGCGAGGGTCGAAAACCTTTTGCGGGACCTGTTTGGCCAGCTGCAGTGACTTTGCCAAATTATAGAGGCAAAAATGGTCATGTCAATAGTCTGGAAGAGCGTATTGTTGGCTGTTTTTCTTATTCGATGAACGGGAAAGCTCCAGAATACGGTAGCGATGATATGCTGGCCTTAGCACTTTATCATCAATGGTTGGCAAAAGGTGTGCCTATGTTTCCTGATGTGAAAATATACGGACGAGGTTACCCTAAACCTAATGATCCAGAGAAGATTCCAGATTATGCTAGAGGTAAAGTGGCATATGAGAAAAACTGTTCTCTTTGTCATGGCTTAGATGGTGCGGGATTGGTGGTGGACGGACATGTCCAATTCCCAGCACTTTGGGGGAATCAATCTTTTAATTGGGGTGCAGGTGCTGCTCGCGTGTTTACCATGGCAGGGTTTATCAAACATAATATGCCATTGGGGCTCGATACGCCGTTATCGGATCAGGATGCTTGGGATATTGCACAGTATGTCAATAGTCAAGAAAGACCACAGGACCCTCGATATACGGGTGATGTGAAAGAGACGCGTGCTCTATATGAAAAAACGTTCCATCAACATACCTTATATGGTACACAATTGAACGATACGGTATTAGGCGACCATGATAATGTGGGCGATAAAAACTTCTTGAAACCAGAGGCATTGAGACCAAGAGATTTTTCAGGCAAAAAATAACCACTTTATGATTTAAAACTTTTGTAGTTTGATGAAAACACCCATGACGTTATATGCGGATGGGTGTTTTTTTTATGGACAAAAAAACGTTGACAAAGAGTGGTTGGGTGGGTGTGGGGTGGGGTGTTGATGGATGATAAATTCGTTGAGAAAGAATGCTAGAGCGAGTGAGTGGGTTTGTTTAGGGATGATAAGGAATAGTTCAGCGAATGTGAAAGGGTGAGGTTCGTTGATGGATGATAAGGAATGGTTGAGTGAATGTGGGGTGGTGAGGTTTGTTGGTAGTTGACAAGAAATGGTTCAGCGAGTATGGGGTGGGGAGGTTTGTTGATGGATGATAAGGAGTGGTTGAGCGAGTGTATGTGCGAAAGCCTTGTTCAAGGATGATAAATTCGTTGAGAAAGAATGCTAGAGCGAGTGTATGTGCGGAAGCTTTGTTCAAGGATGACAAGAAATGGTTGATCGAGAGTGTGTATGTGCGGATTTTGTTTAATCGTTAAAAACGAGGATCGTAAACGGTTTTTGATGGAAGCGTTGTCGCTAGATAATATACGGTGATAAAAAAAGCCCATCCGATAGATAAAGGGATGGGCCTTTGATGATTAGGTGATAAGAGCGATTACTCTAATTCACCACTTTTACGTTTTGCAATAAAGTCTTTAGTTTCTGACACAATAATTCCAGATAATAGAATTAATGCAATTAGGTTAGGTGCCGCCATGAGACCGTTAAAGGTATCAGCAATGTTCCACACCAATTTCACGCCAGATTGGTCAGAAGCATCACCTGTTTGAACGGCTAAACATCCCAAGAATACAGTGATCACGTAAACAACGCGGTAAAAAGGCACAAACTTATCGCTAAATAAGTATGCAGCGCATTTTTCACCGTAATAACACCAACCAAGAATAGTGGAGTAAGCAAAGAAAATCATACCGATAGCAATTAACATCCCACCAAAGCCTGGTAATAAGTGATCAAATGCAGAAGCTGTCAATGACGCTCCACCTTTGATATTGCTGACTAAATAAACCCCTGTGTTAGGATCTAGCATACCCATATGGATCATGCCCATTACCAATACAATACCAGTAATACTACATACGATAATCGTATCAAGGAATGTACCGGTCATAGAAACAAGTGCTTGTCTGACAGGGTGATCTGTTTTTGCAGCGGCTGCAGCGATAGGAGCAGACCCCATCCCCGCTTCGTTTGAAAACACACCACGAGCAATCCCGTAACGAATAACCATGCCGAATGTACCGCCAACGATAGCTTTTGCTGAGAATGCATCGCTGATAATAATGCCCAAAGCAGTGCCTAGAATATCGACATTGCTAAGAATAATAGCGATACCCCCAAGCACGTAGCCAATCGCCATGATAGGAACGATGATAGAAGAAGCTTTGGCAATAGAGCGAATGCCACCTAATACCACAATACCTGTCAAAACGGTTAGGGCGATGCCAGTGTAAATAGGGTTAATATTAAAACTATGAAAAACAGCATCTGCCACTGAGTTGGATTGTACAGAACTGCCGATACCAAAAGAAGCAAAAACAGCAAAGAATGCAAAAAGAAACGCCAACCATTTGAGTTTTAGGCCTTTTTCAATGTAGTACATTGGGCCACCAGACATTTCGCCATTTGAGTTTGTGATACGGAATTTTACCGCTAACACGCCTTCTCCATATTTAGTTGCCATCCCGACTAATGCGGTGATCCACATCCAAAAAACAGCTCCAGGTCCCCCGAGTGCAACAGCCGTGGCAACCCCTGCGATATTACCTGTCCCGATAGTGGCAGATAATGCGGTCATTAGTGCTCCAAAATGTGATACATCCCCCTCGATTTCTCCGTTTTTGTTAACTTGTTTATGTGGTTTGAATGCTTGCACCAGTGCGTAGGGTAGCATTCTGAATTGTAGTAAACCTAGGCGATAAGTAAGCAAAATCCCCGTACCTACTAACAATGCTAGCATGTAAGGACCCCATACGAAATCACCTACTTCGCCAACGATTGCGCCTACCTTTTGAATAAAACCGTCTTCTTGCATAACTTTCTCCAACTCATGATCTTGAAAACATAGAGATATAAATGATATGGGCGTATTCCTATCATCTATGTCTTTTATTTTTACCTCATTATTTTGATTTGTCTAGTAGAAGAGTACTAGGGTTTGTACTGTAACAATAAAAAGTCAAGTTTTTTTTCTAGTGCTTCATTCTTTGAATATGGCGAAAAATAATTCTAATTTTAAGTAGTTATGCGTAACTTTTTAAAGTTTCAAATGAGATAAATATGTTTTCTTTTGAAATAAGTGAGTAAAACTTATAGCGGTTATGAAAAAAAATCAAGTTTATGTTGTAATTAATTTAATGATTTTCATGTTAATTTAGTCAACAAGTGGACGTAGCAGGTGTTTAGCGTTCGGGTGTTTTGTTGTTTTTTTGCCAAAGAGGTGAAAATTGAGTTTTTTCAATCGTTCTAGTTATACCGCTGGTACGGGCTTTAATCGTTGGTTAGTCCCTCCGGCAGCATTGGCCGTACATATGTCTATCGGTCAAATATATGCCTATAGTGTATTTAATAAACCTTTAGTACAGGCCAGCGATCAAGCGTGGTCTTTGGCCGATGTGGGATGGATTTTTAGTATTGCTTTAGCTGTGTTAGGGGCATCTGCGGCCATATTTGGAAAATGGTTAGAAAAAGTGGGCCCTAGACTAGGTATGGTTATTGCTGCGATATGCTTTGGATTAGGCTTTTTTGTTTCTGCTTTAGGTGTTTATTGGCAAAATATCTATATTGTGTATTTGGGTAATGGTGTTATTGGAGGCATTGGGCTGGGTTTAGGTTATATTGCACCTGTTTCGACGCTGATGAAATGGTTCCCGGATAAGCCTGGTATGGCCACAGGACTTGCTATTATGGGTTTTGGTGGCGGTGCTATGCTTGCTTCGCCTTTGAGTGTGGCCTTATTGAATTACTTTAAAACGCCTACCGATGTGGGAATTATTCCTACTTATATGGTGTTAGGGGTCATTTATTTTGTTTTGATGATTTTTGGTGCATTAATTGTTCGTGTGCCTGAGAAAAACTGGCTTCCAGCAGGGTACACTGAAAAGAAAAAATCTCATATTACGCATGCAGTACCTGTTAATGAAGCGATCAAAACGCCCCAATTTTATTTATTGTTCTGGGTGTTGTGTTTAAACGTTACAGCAGGAATTGGCGTGTTGGGGCAAGCATCTGTCATGATTCAAGAGATGTTCTCTACAGAAAGTGTTGGAGATCGTTTGGCCGTGAGTGCAGCAGCTGCGGCAGGTTTTGTGGGCTTGCTAAGTTTGTTTAATATGGGTGGTCGTTTTTTATGGTCAAGTGTGTCCGATCATATTGGACGAAAAAACACTTATACCATTTTCTTTGTGCTAGGAGCTATCTTGTATTGTTTGGTTCCTACATTAGGTGCTGAGGGACATTTAGGCCTATTTATTATTTGTTTCTGTATTATTTTGTCCATGTATGGTGGTGGTTTTGCCACTATGCCAGCGTATTTAAGAGATTTGTACGGAAGTTTTGAAGTTGGTGCGATTCATGGACGCGTGTTATTGGCCTGGTCAACAGCCGCTGTTTTGGGGCCTGTTTTGGTGAATTACATTCGTGAGTACCAAATTAGTCAAGGTGTTCCCAAAGCAGAGGCGTATAGTGTCACCATGTATATCATGGCAGCATTGCTTTTGATTGGATTGGCATGTAATTTATGTATCAAAAAAGTTAATGAAAAACATTATATTGATGCAGAAATCCATGATAATCGCACAGAAACTATTTCTGCTTCTTTAGTTCAACGACATAGTAGTAAATGGGTTGCTTTATTGAGCTGGCTATTGGTGGGCGTACCGATGTTGTACGGCGTAATTGAAGTGTTCAACAAAGTGCTTAGTTTATTTGCGAGATAATCAAAACCACGCTGCACCTTCTGAATGAGGGTGCAGTGCTGTTAAGAAACCGCATCTTTGGTATGCACAATAACATGGTGACGGCACTATGTTGGCTTATAGATGCTGGTAGATGAGGTCCGTATTTTTATCTATTCAGTACCTACATTAAAACGATATCAAATTGATCGGGAGAATAACTGGATTCCACTGAAAGGGTAATTGGTTTGCCAATTTCTTCAGAAACAAGTGCCAGATGCTCACTTTCTTCATCCAAAAGTAAATCAATGACGGGTTGAGAGGCAATGATTCTAAATTCTTTGGGGTGAAACTGTAGTGCTTCTCTTTGGATTTCACGCATAATGTCATAACAGATGCTACGTGCGGTAAGGATGGAACCGCGTGCCTGACAGCATGGACAAGGCTCGCATAGCAATCGTTCTAATGATTCGCGACTACGTTTTCTCGTTATTTCAACCAATCCCAATCGAGAAAAGTCACTGACCGTGGTCTTGTTTCGATCTTTTTTCAACGCTTGATTTAATCTTTCCAAAACCATTGTTTTTTCTTTTTCACTTGTCATGTCGATAAAGTCAACAATAATAATGCCCCCTAAATTTCTAATTCTAAGTTGTTGGGCAATGGCTGTCACCGCTTCAATATTCGTTTTGAACATGACATCGTGATAGTCTTTGCTTTTTACATGGCCCCCTGTATTGACATCGATAGCGGTAAAGGCTTCAGTTTGATCAAAAATTAAATAGCCACCTGATGGCAAATCTACGCGTCTAGATAAGGCACTTTGAATGTCTTTGTGAATGCCATAACGCTCAAAAATGGGGATATTGCCACTGTAAAAGTGAATTTTGTCTTTTATTTCGGGCATAAAATCATTTGCCCATTTTTGCATAGACTCGCAGACCGACTGATTATCCACCTCTATCGATTGGGTGTTTAAAGAAACTAAATCACGCAACACGCGATGAGGTAGGTCAAGTTCTGTGTGTACCAAACTGGGAACGGGTTGATGTAGGGCTTTGTTTTGTATATACGCCCACAATCTTTTTAAATAACGCATGTCATATAAAATTTCTTCGTCAGTGGCTTGTTCTGCGTTGGTTCGGACAATAAAACCGCCTTTCTCGGAAGGGTCTTTCAACTGAGTAATTCGCTCCCTTAGCATCTCTCTTGTGCTAACGTCTTCCATTCGTTGCGACACACCGATATGTTGGTTGTGAGGGGTATAAACTAAATAACGTCCTGCTAAATTAATTTCGTTGCTGACTCTAGGGCCTTTGGTCCCCGTCCCATCTTTAAACACCTCTACTAATAAGGTTTGTCCTGGAAACAAAATTTTTTCAATGGGTGTTTTTTTGTTAGATAGGTGATAACGTTCAAAACGTGACTCAAGTAGGTCGGAGATATTGATAAACGCTGATTTTTCCTGACCAATATCGATGAACGCAGACTGCATAGAGGGTAATACTCTAAGAACTTTTCCTAGATATATATTACTCACCAAGCCTTTTTGATTGGCTCGTTCATAATGCAGCTCATGCGTGATTCCATCGTCTAACGCAGCGACACGTGTTTCATAAAAAGAGTGATTAATCAGGATTTTTTCGTTCATAGAGATAAGTAAATGCGTCAATATCAAAGGTTAAGTATAGACGAGATTTGTTGAAATTTTACCAGTTTATTTTTTAAAGATTCAATGAGTGTGGAGAACGGGAAAAATAGTGGTTTGATGCCTTGATGAGGGGGTGTTACGAAAAAGTGTAGCTGTTGGCATATCGTGTTGTGAGCTGGGTTTCAAAAAATATTTCCAAAAATAAAAAAAATGTGTATAATGCCAAGTCTGTTTGATTTTATTTTGTATCGACGATAAACAGTATCTAAAATACAACATAGAAAAAAATAGTTGACAACTGGAATTTTTCTCTTTTATAATTCTAGTCTTTCGCTTGATGAGCGAATCTGTTCTTTAACAACGAAACAACCGATAAGCGTAGGCATGCTAGTGGTAGGGAGTGCGAGCTTCAAATAAGCTAGTGTGCTACGCGAATGACAGAAATAAACGAGTGAGGTTTATTGCTAGAGATAGTGATGAACACATTAGTTAATTTTTTTGAGTAGACGCTAGAAGTAGTGGTGCGGTAAGCGCCACGACCAAGAAATACAGAGATTAAACTCAAGAGTTTGATCCTGGCTCAGATTGAACGCTAGCGGGATGCCTTACACATGCAAGTCGAACGGCAGCGAGAGGAAGCTTGCTTTCTTGTCGGCGAGTGGCGAACGGGTGAGTAAAGTATCGGAACGTACCCATCAGTGGGGGATAACTACGCGAAAGCGTAGCTAATACCGCATATTATCTAAGGATGAAAGCAGGGGACCGCAAGGCCTTGCGCTAATGGAGTGGCCGATATCGGATTAGCTAGTTGGTGGGGTAAAGGCCTACCAAGGCGACGATCCGTAGCTGGTTTGAGAGGACGACCAGCCACACTGGGACTGAGACACGGCCCAGACTCCTACGGGAGGCAGCAGTGGGGAATTTTGGACAATGGGGGCAACCCTGATCCAGCCATCCCGCGTGTGCGAAGAAGGCCTTCGGGTTGTAAAGCACTTTTGTCAGGGAAGAAAAGCTTGGTGATAATACCATTGAGTGATGACGGTACCTGAAGAATAAGCACCGGCTAACTACGTGCCAGCAGCCGCGGTAATACGTAGGGTGCAAGCGTTAATCGGAATTACTGGGCGTAAAGCGTGCGCAGGCGGCAGGAAAAGAAAGATGTGAAATCCCCGAGCTTAACTTGGGAATGGCATTTTTAACTGTCTTGCTAGAGTGTGTCAGAGGGAGGTGGAATTCCACGTGTAGCAGTGAAATGCGTAGAGATCTGGAGGAACACCGATGGCGAAGGCAGCCTCCTGGGATAACACTGACGCTCATGCACGAAAGCGTGGGGAGCAAACAGGATTAGATACCCTGGTAGTCCACGCCCTAAACGATGTCAACTAGCTGTTGGGTCAAGACTGACTTAGTAGCGAAGCTAACGCGAGAAGTTGACCGCCTGGGGAGTACGGTCGCAAGATTAAAACTCAAAGGAATTGACGGGGACCCGCACAAGCGGTGGATGATGTGGATTAATTCGATGCAACGCGAAAAACCTTACCTACCCTTGACATGTCTGGAATGCTTTAGAGATAGAGCAGTGCTCGCAAGAGAACTGGAACACAGGTGCTGCATGGCTGTCGTCAGCTCGTGTCGTGAGATGTTGGGTTAAGTCCCGCAACGAGCGCAACCCTTGTCATTAGTTGCCATCATTAAGTTGGGCACTCTAATGAGACTGCCGGTGACAAACCGGAGGAAGGTGGGGATGACGTCAAGTCCTCATGGCCCTTATGGGTAGGGCTTCACACGTCATACAATGGTCGGGACAGAGGGTTGCCAAGCCGCGAGGTGGAGCTAATCTCACAAACCCGATCGTAGTCCGGATTGCACTCTGCAACTCGAGTGCATGAAGTCGGAATCGCTAGTAATCGCGGATCAGCATGTCGCGGTGAATACGTTCCCGGGTCTTGTACACACCGCCCGTCACACCATGGGAGCGGGTTTTACCAGAAGTCGTTAGCCTAACCGAAAGGAGGGCGATGACCACGGTAGGATTCGTGACTGGGGTGAAGTCGTAACAAGGTAGCCGTACCGGAAGGTGCGGCTGGATCACCTCCTTTAAGATAGCATAAAGCGAGGCTTCTTATCGATTATCGTGCCTACACTTATCGGTTGTTGGAAATGAACAGAAGGAATCTAGGGTCAGTAGCTCAGCAGGTTAGAGCACCGTCTTGATAAGGCGGGGGTCGATGGTTCGAGCCCATCTTGACCCACCAAGTTAAGGTATCTTGGGGGATTAGCTCAGTTGGTAGAGCACCTGCTTTGCACGCAGGGGGTCGTCGGTTCGACTCCGTCATCCTCCACCATTCTTGATAATGAGATATATCAGGGTTAAGTGGCGTTGAAAGTTACTTGACGATGATAAAAGAATTAGGTTATAATGCTTAGCTATTTTTTAATGGTGATGTGCGATTAAAAAGATAACTAACCATTATTTCTTATTGAAATAAACTGTTCTTTAACAATTAGGAAGAAGCACAACTAAAGTATTCAAGGGTTTCTAGTGTTTGAATGAACGCTAGAGACACGTTAAATGAAGACGGGTTGTGATTGCAAAATGAAGTTCTCGACGTCTTAGGTAGTAGCGATACTACAGAAGATGAAGAAAACGGCACAAACGCGAAACATGTAAGAGCACAATAGTGGATAAAAAGGCGCTATTGTGTGGTAGATAAGAAATTATTTACCGAAGAAGTTTTCTATAACAAGATTAAGTTATAGGATCAAGTGACCAAGTGCACATGGTGGATGCCTTGGCGATCACAGGCGAAGAAGGACGTGATAGCCTGCGAAAAGCTGCGGGGAGCTGGCAAATAAGCATTGATCCGCAGATATCCGAATGGGGAAACCCACAGCAATAAGCTGTATCATTAGCTGAATATATAGGCTAAATGAGGCGAACCTGGTGAACTGAAACATCTAAGTAACCAGAGGAAAAGACATCAACCGAGATTCCGGCAGTAGTGGCGAGCGAACCCGGAGCAGCCTGAGCGAGATAGCCGATTGTATAGTCAAAAGAGATGGAAAGCTCTGCTATAGAGGGTGATAGCCCCGTAGACGAAATGCAATCGGTGGTACTAAGCGCTGAACAAGTAGAGCGGGACACGTGGAATCCTGTTTGAAGATGGGGGGACCATCCTCCAAGGCTAAATACTCGTGATCGACCGATAGTGAACCAGTACCGTGAGGGAAAGGCGAAAAGAACCCCGGGAGGGGAGTGAAATAGAACCTGAAACCGTGTGCATACAAACAGTCGGAGCAGTCAGGAACTGTGACGGCGTACCTTTTGTATAATGGGTCAGCGACTTACATTCAGTGGCAAGCTTAACGAATAAGGAAGGCGTAGCGAAAGCGAGTCCGAATAGGGCGTCTAGTCGCTGGGTGTAGACCCGAAACCAGATGATCTATCCATGGCCAGGTTGAAGGCAAGGTAACACTTGCTGGAGGACCGAACCCACTAATGTTGAAAAATTAGGGGATGAGCTGTGGATAGGGGTGAAAGGCTAAACAAATCTGGAAATAGCTGGTTCTCTCCGAAAACTATTTAGGTAGTGCCTCGTAGGGTATCTGTCGGGGGTAGAGCACTGTTATGGCTAGGGGGTCATGGCGACTTACCAAACCATGGCAAACTCCGAATACCGACAAGATTGACTACGGGAGACAGAGCACTGGGTGCTAACGTCCAGACTCAAGAGGGAAACAACCCAGACCGCCAGCTAAGGTCCCTAAAATTGGCTAAGTGGGAAACGAAGTGGGAAGGCATAGACAGTCAGGAGGTTGGCTTAGAAGCAGCCACCCTTTAAAGAAAGCGTAATAGCTCACTGATCGAGTCGTCCTGCGCGGAAGATGTAACGGGGCTCAAGCCAGTTACCGAAGCTGCGGGTTTGTAGGCAACTACAAGCGGTAGGAGAGCGTTCTGTAGGCCTGAGAAGGTGTGTTGAGAAGCATGCTGGAGGTATCAGAAGTGCGAATGCTGACATGAGTAGCGATAAAGCAGGTGAAAAGCCTGCTCGCCGTAAGTCCAAGGTTTCCTGCGCAACGTTCATCGGCGCAGGGTGAGTCGGCCCCTAAGGTGAGGCAGAGATGCGTAGCTGATGGGAAGTAGGTTAATATTCCTACACCGGCATAGGATGCGATGGGGGGACGGATTGCGAAATGTGATCGGGGTGATGGAAGTCCCCGTTGTTGGTACTGAGAGGGTAGTTAGGCAAATCCGGCTACGACAATCAAGGTATTGAGTCGAAGGTAAGCTTGCTTACCGAAGTCACAGGAAGTGGTCCCAAGAAAAGCCTCTAAGCTTCAGTTCTATGTTGACCGTACCGCAAACCGACACAGGTGGACGGGATGAATATTCTAAGGCGCTTGAGAGAACTCAGGAGAAGGAACTCGGCAAATTGATACCGTAACTTCGGGAGAAGGTATGCCCTGGTAGCGTGTTAAAGCGTGATAGGGCCGCAGAGAATCGGTGGCTGCGACTGTTTATTAAAAACACAGCACTGTGCCAACACGAAAGTGGACGTATACGGTGTGACGCCTGCCCGGTGCCGGAAGGTTAAGTGATGGGGTGCAAGCTCTTGATCGAAGCCCCGGTAAACGGCGGCCGTAACTATAACGGTCCTAAGGTAGCGAAATTCCTTGTCGGGTAAGTTCCGACCTGCACGAATGGCGTAACGATGGCCACACTGTCTCCTCCTGAGACTCAGCGAAGTTGAAATGTTTGTGATGATGCAATCTCCCCGCGGCTAGACGGAAAGACCCCATGAACCTTTACTGTAGCTTTACATTGGATTGTGAACCGGCCTGTGTAGGATAGGTGGGAGGCGAAGAAAGGTGGATGCTAGTTCACCTGGAGCCGTTGTTGAAATACCACCCTGGTTTGTTTGCGGTTCTAACCTGGTACCGTGATCCGGTATGGGGACAGTGTATGGTGGGCAGTTTGACTGGGGCGGTCTCCTCCCAAAGTGTAACGGAGGAGTTCGAAGGTACGCTAGGTACGGTCGGAAATCGTGCTGATAGTGCAATGGCAAAAGCGTGCTTGACTGCGAGACTGACAAGTCGAGCAGGTGCGAAAGCAGGACATAGTGATCCGGTGGTTCTGAATGGAAGGGCCATCGCTCAACGGATAAAAGGTACTCTGGGGATAACAGGCTGATACCGCCCAAGAGTTCATATCGACGGCGGTGTTTGGCACCTCGATGTCGGCTCATCTCATCCTGGGGCTGTAGCCGGTCCCAAGGGTATGGCTGTTCGCCATTTAAAGAGGTACGTGAGCTGGGTTTAAAACGTCGTGAGACAGTTTGGTCCCTATCTGCCGTGGGCGTTGGATACTTGACGGAGGCTGCTCCTAGTACGAGAGGACCGGAGTGGACGCACCTCTGGTGTACCGGTTGTCACGCCAGTGGCATCGCCGGGTAGCTATGTGCGGAAGAGATAACCGCTGAAGGCATCTAAGCGGGAAACTCGTCTGAAGATAAGGTATCCCGGAGTCTTGAACTCCCTAAAGGGTCGTTGTAGACCACAACGTTGATAGGCTGGGTGTGGAAGTGCAGTAATGCATGCAGCTAACCAGTACTAATTGCCCGTGCGGCTTGATCCTATAACTTAATGTTGTTCTTACATGGTTATATGTTCAACGTGCCGTAACAATGAATTAAGCTCATCTATCCCAATTCTCTTCATTACTGAATCCTAGAAGATTTGTGCTTCTTCCTAAGTGTTAAAGACACTCACAGGCTTTTGCCTGACGACCATAGCAAGGTGGTCCCACGCCTTCCCATCCCGAACAGGACCGTGAAACACCTTAGCGCCGATGATAGTGGATGGACATCTGTGAAAGTAGGTCATCGTCAGGCTCTCTATACACAAACCCTCGTTGCTCACAGCAACGGGGGTTTTTTGTTTTTATGAACTGTTTGTATACAGGTACAGCCATTGATTTAGCTTCATGTCTTCAAAAAGTATTAGCGTATTTAAAATAAACGAGAGGATATCCTTATCTTATCTGGTTACGGTCTTTTGCTCTAATCCTTTAAACTTGAATTAAGCAAGATTTCTTTTATTAGGCATAGATACTAGTTGAAGTTTAAAGAATATATGATTAATCAAGATGTTGTACAACTGTAAAGACTTGAAAAATTTTTTTATCATATAAATTGTTTAGATAGAAAAGCAGAGTAATATTAAAAGTTGTGAGAGAGTACACTATTAAATTTAAAGATAATCAACATAAACTAAGACAACTTTAGTATTCCTGCCTTATTGATTTCGTATTTTAGTTAATAGAGTAATTTAAAGTTAAAGTAAAATGGAATTTGTTTTATAGATAGAGATTTATAGATACAGATACTAGTTTAAGTTTAAAGTAATAGCTTAATTGAAAATAAGCAAGATTTATCCCTCGTTAAGCAAGATTTTTATATTGCTGTAACTGCATGAAAATATCGAGATTAAATCTTATTAAGCACGATAGAGGTAAAAATAAGCACGATTTACCTCTTGTTAAGCAAGATTTTTGTATAAGCACAACTATCTGAAATAGCGAGAGAAAATCTGATTAAGTACGATTGAGGTGAAAATAAGCAAGATTTTTTAAATTAATCTTGATAAACACTAAAAAAAGAGGGAGTAAATAAGACGATACCCCTAAATGATAAATCAAATAGGGGTAGAACGTCACGGTATTCCTTACGGATTCCTTATTGTAGCAACGGCTCTCATCTCGTAATGCAACAATACGATCATTATAACAAAGATTTATTTTTAAAGTCAATCCGTAAATCTTTGTAGTTTAAACTATATAGTGTGATATGATTGATTTTAATAGATTGATTAAAAAGTCGCAGTAACCGAAATAGATGATCTGATTGCAATAATTTTTAGGTAAATCAATTGGTTAATAAAAAGGCGATATTTTTATATTTCAAGCTTACTAAATGATTTTATTGATGTCATGAAAATGGAGGCGATGGCATGAAGATTGATGAATTGGAAAAATATATGAACAAGTATCGTTATATTTTAGGTTTGGATTTAGGTATTGCCTCTGTTGGTTGGGCGTTGGTGTCTGTTAATGAAAACGAAGAGCCAATAGGATTGCTAGATTGTGGGGTACGTACGTTTGAACGTGCTGAAGTCCCTAAAACAGGTGAATCTTTAGCTAAGGCAAGACGTGATGCGCGCGTATGCGTAGAAGAATTAGAAGGCGTGCTTTTCGTTTGTTAAGGTTACGTCGCTACTTAAAAAGAATTGGCTTATTAACGAAGCAAGATTTTGATGAACATGGCTTGATTAAGGATTTACCGATTAATCCTTGGCAACTACGCGTATTAGGATTGGAACGTTCGCTTGCCCCTAAAGAATGGGCGGCCGTATTACTACATTTGGTGAAGCATCGAGGTTATTTATCACAACGAAAAAATGAAATCAACGACAAAGAATTAGGTAGATTGTTGGCTGGTGTCCAAGCTAATCACGATGAACTACAATCGAAAAAGTATCGGACAGCTGCTGAGTTGGCTCTCAATAAACTAGCCGTTGAAAGTGGTCATGTGCGTAATAAGGGAGGTGATTATTCACATACTTTTAGTCGATTGGATTTACAGGAAGAACTACACTTATTATTTGAAAAACAAAGAGCATTTGGAAACCCATGGACATCAATAGAATTTGAACAAAAAGTCGATGAGTTATTGATGAAACAACGAGGAGCATTGCAAGGTGAGGCAATACTCAAAATGCTGGGTAAGTGTATTTATGAAATTGATCAATATAAAGCAGCTAAGCATACTTATTCAGCGGAACGTTTTGTTTGGTTGACGAAGTTAAATAATTTGCGCATTCAAGATAGTGGTGAAGAACGTGCTTTAACTGATGTTGAACGTCAAAAACTTATTGATGAGCCATATAAAAAAGCAAAACTAACTTATGCTCAAGTACGCACATTATTAGATTTATCTGAAATCGCAAAATTCAAAGGGTTGCGTTACGGTTATCAACAGACAAATAAGGAGGTTGAAAGCAAAGAAACTTTGATGGAAATGAAAGCCTTTCATCAAATTCGTAAAGCATTAGAAAAAGCGGATTTAAAAGATGAATGGCAAAAAATTAGCTGTCAACCCGATCTATTAGATGATATTGGCACTGCCTTTTCATTATATAAAACAGATGAAGATATTACGAAGCAGTTAACTGGTAAGTTATCTGAGAATGCTTTACAAGTGTTATTAACGGAATTGAATTTTGATGAATTTATTCAATTATCATTACTTGCTTTGCGTAAGATTTTGCCTTTGATGGAAAAAGGCCAACGCTATGATGAGGCTTGTAAAGCAGTGTATGGCGACCACTATGGTTATAAAAAACAAGAAAGTAACTTGTTGTTGCCTCAAATACCAGCGGATGAGATTCGTAATCCTGTGGTATTGAGAACGTTAACTCAATCACGAAAAGTCATTAATGAAATTATTCGACGATATGGTTCTCCACTGCGTATTCATATTGAAACGGGTAGAGAAGTAGGTAAGTCATATAAAGATAGAAGAGAAATTGAGAAACGACAAGAAGAAAATCGTAAAGAGAAAGAACGAGCTGTTGCAAGGTTTAAAGAGTGTTTCTCTAATTTTGTAGGTGAACCTAAAGCAATGGATATTTTGAAATTCAGATTATATGAACAACAACATGGTAAATGTTTGTATACAGGTACACCCATTGATTTAAATAGACTGCTTGAAAAGGGGTATGTAGAAGTCGATCATGCACTTCCTTTCTCACGTACATGGGACGACAGTTTGAATAATAAAGTACTGGTCTTGGGCACTGCAAACCAAAATAAACGTAACCAAACGCCTTATGAGTGGTTAGACGGTGCGAATGAAAGTGAACGTTGGCAACAGTTTGTTGGGAGAGTACAACATGCACGTTTTTCTTATGGCAAAAAACAAAAACTGTTAGCTAAGAAAATAGATGAAGAAGGATTTATTGAGCGTAACCTCAACGACACAAGGTATGTAGCCCGTTTTTTATGTAATTTTATAAGCGATAATGTTCAGTTATTGGGCAAAGGAAAACGTAGAGTTTTTGCAAGTAATGGCCAAATTACCAGCTTGTTGAGAGGTCGTTGGGGATTAAGTAAAGTCAGAGAAGAAAACGATCGACATCATGCTTTGGATGCGATTGTTGTGGCCTGCACAACGGTCTCTATGCAAAAAAGAATTACGGATTTTGTGCGCCGCCAAGAGATGGATGTTTTTGTTGGTGAAATGATTGATAAGACAACGGGGGAAGTTATCAAAATTCATTTCCCTGCTCCTTGGCCATTTTTCCGTCAAGATATCATGATTCGGGTCTTTGATGACAATCCTAGAGAAACTCTGGCGAAAGAACTACCCGATAGACCCGAAGCGATTCATGATTTAGTGACACCTTTATTTGTTTCGCGTGCACCTACTAGAAAAGTAACGGGACAGGGGCATTTAGAAACCATTCGTTCTGCAAAAAGATTGAATGAGCAACTTAGCGTGACGAAAATGCCATTAACGAAGTTAAAAACAAAAGATATCGAAAAAATAGTGGGTTACCCTCATCGAGAACCTGCTTTGTATGAAGCTTTAAAAAACAGATTAGCTCAATTTAAAGATGACCCCGTAAAAGCTTTTGAACAACCCTTTTACAAGGTGGATGGAAAAGGAAATGCCACGACTACACAGGTAAAATCAGTTCGCATAGAAAATATTCAAAAATCAGGTGTTCTTGTTCGAGAAGGTAATGGCATTGCTGATAATGCCACTATGGTACGTGTCGATGTATTTACGAAAGAAGGTAAGAATTATTTAGTTCCCGTTTATGCATGGCAAGTCGCGAAAGGGATTTTGCCGAATAAGGCTGTAAGGCAAGGAAAAGATGAAATGGAATGGGACGAGATGACGGAAGATTTTTCTTTTAAGTTTTCGTTATATCCTAATGATTTGATCAAGTTGACATATAAAAATATAACTTATTTTGCGTATAATGCTGGATTTGATAGAGCTACAGGAGCCATCACAGTTAAGGCACATGATAAATCTAGTGCTTTTGGTAAGAATGGACAACAATCTGGAATAGGGGTTAAAACGCTCAAAGTTTTTGAAAAGTATTCTGTAGATGTCCTAGGTAAAATCATTCGTCCTTGCAAAAAAGAAAAACGACAAGATTTTTCTAAAAAACGTAAGAAATAACACGATAAAAAACAGAAACAAATAAAAACAAGCTTCGAGTATGTGACTAGAAGCTTTGAAAGGTAGCCACCGTATTACTACATACGGTGGTGTAGGGGATGGTTACTCTAGTGATTTATGATGATCTAGAGTGGACCTTACTCGATGGAGGTAGGGAGATAAAATGTGGCGAAGTGTCGTGATTAACCAAGCATCCAAATTATCGCTTTGGAAACAACAATTATACATTCAGCAAAAAGAAAATTATTTAGTGCCTTTAGAAGATGTTGCCGTCATACTTATTGAGGCAAAAGAAGTGACTATTACTGCACCATTGTTGTCCGCAATTGCTGAGTATGGTATTACCTTATTGACTTGTGATCAACAATTTCTTCCTTGCGGTCAATGGTTACCTTTTTCTCAATACCATCGAAGTTTGAAGATATTGAATTTGCAGTTGAAAATGAGTGAGCCTCTTAAAAAACAACTTTGGCAGAAAATTGTTCAACAAAAAATAAAGAACCAAGCTTGGATACTCGATTATAGTGGACATGATATTGCTGCTCATCGATTAAATAAACTAGCCAATGAAGTGAAATCAGGAGATAAAGAATTAGCAGAAAGTCAGGCTGCTAGTATTTATTTTAAAGTGTTATTTAAAGAAGGATTTAATAGGAAAAATGAACATCCTGTTAATGCTTATTTAAATTATGGATATACGATTTTACGCTCAGCTGTTGCCAGATCACTGACTCAATATGGTTTTTTGTCTATTATAGGTATTCATCATCGTAGTGAGTTAAATGCGTTTAATTTGGCAGATGACTTTATTGAACCTTTTAGACAGCTGGTGGATTTAGCGGTATATCATAAAATGATTGCTGAAGAAATTAACCTTTCGCTTAGTGTGCAAGACAGACATGAGCTTGTCAAACTTCTTAATTATGATATTAGAATAAATAATAAAAATTACAATGTATTAGCAGCAATTGATAAAACCATTCAATCTTTTCAAGCTTCAATGATACATAAAGATTCTTCTTTGTTGAAATTGCCTGAAATGGTTTGTTTAAAAGAGCATGCATATGAGTGAGACAAGATTTATGAGAATGATAGTGTTTTTTGATTTGCCTGTAACAACGGCAGAAAAAAGAAAAGCGGCTGGTCAATTTAGAAATTTTTTAATCAAAGATGGTTATCAAATGTTGCAACTCTCGGTGTATGCTAGGATTGTTAGAGGAAGAGAAGCGTTGCAAAAACACCACATGCGATTAAAAAAAGCACTGCCAAAAGAGGGATCTATACGTTGTTTAGAAGTCACAGAAAAGCAATTTTCCAGTATGTTATTGCTTTTAGGGGAGGGAAAAGTTCAAGAAAAAAAGGTAAATATGAATCAATTATTATTGTTTTAAACAGTTTTTTTGAACTGATGAAATGGCTGTAATGCCTGATAAATCAAGCATTACAGCCGTCGGTATTGTAGCATTACGAGATGAGAGAGGAAACTACAACCGGACAGGACTACAGCAATTTAGAGGCGGTATTGTAGCATTACGAGATGAGAGAGGAAACTACAACTTTTTGTGCTTGATTTGGCTAGCGTGTTGAATTGTAGCATTACGAGATGAGAGAGGAAACTACAACCTTGCACCCGCCCCACCCTTGCACATAGTGATTGTAGCATTACGAGATGAGAGAGGAAACTACAACACTATCTATAATATGGTTATATGTTGTATTATTGTAGCATTACGAGATGAGAGAGGAAACTACAACTTGCACGTGTAATAGTGATTATCAGGTGTGATTGTAGCATTACGAGATGAGAGAGGAAACTACAACTGAGCTGGTTGGTAAAGGATTTACGCAAAGATTGTAGCATTACGAGATGAGAGAGGAAACTACAACCTTATTTACAATGGTCAAGCAAACAATTTGATTGTAGCATTACGAGATGAGAGAGGAAACTACAACAAGTCGATTATGCTCTCGCAGTTGTTGAGGATTGTAGCATTACGAGATGAGAGAGGAAACTACAACAATATATACCAAAAGAAGAACGATTAATAAATTGTAGCATTACGAGATGAGAGAGGAAACTACAACCGAAAATAAGAACAATTGTAACGAAAATAAATTGTAGCATTACGAGATGAGAGAGGAAACTACAACTAGAATTGCTCAATCTAATAGGCGGATTACATTGTAGCATTACGAGATGAGAGAGGAAACTACAACCCACGTTACGCTTGCTGAAGTTGTCCATCTATTGTAGCATTACGAGATGAGAGAGGAAACTACAACCAACGTTACCGTTTGTTCTTTACTTTTTTCATTGTAGCATTACGAGATGAGAGAGGAAACTACAACGCAATGTATAAGTGCGCCCTACTAACGTAGATTGTAGCATTACGAGATGAGAGAGGAAACTACAACAGGCTTCGTTTCTAAACAGAACGCCGTTTAATTGTAGCATTACGAGATGAGAGAGGAAACTACAACCCAAACTGAGGACGGCTTTAAAACTCTAGAATTGTAGCATTACGAGATGAGAGAGGAAACTACAACTGGACTGGCGGCAATGAAACCCGCCCTAAAATTGTAGCATTACGAGATGAGAGAGGAAACTACAACAATCAGTCGTCGTCTCGTATTGACCGTTAGATTGTAGCATTACGAGATGAGAGAGGAAACTACAACTGCTTAAAAGGGTTTTCCTCATATCGATGGATTGTAGCATTACGAGATGAGAGAGGAAACTACAACTTTAACCGCTCTTCTTCTTTATAAAGGTCTATTGTAGCATTACGAGATGAGAGAGGAAACTACAACTTCGTATCGTTCCACGCTCTATTTTTTTTATTGTAGCATTACGAGATGAGAGAGGAAACTACAACCGAATTTATTCCGCTTCTCCCATTTAAGATATTGTAGCATTACGAGATGAGAGAGGAAACTACAACTACTATCTTTGACGGCTTGTGAGTCGCGTCATTGTAGCATTACGAGATGAGAGAGGAAACTACAACGGATTAATTCCTAATGTTTTTTCGTGTTTAATTGTAGCATTACAAGATGAGAGAGGAGTATAAACTGATGATTTGTTTAGTCCTAGAATTTGTTCACAATTAAAAAAAACGACTAGACTGAATCTAATCGGCAATATGAAAAAAGCCACTAGGCTAGTAGTGACTTCTTAATCGATTGTTTCTTCGTTCTCTAAATCTCGGATAACTTCCTCTGCGGTGAGGTCATAGTCTCCGCTGACCCGTTGATAAAAATACAGTGCGTTAGGGTTTGTTTTGAGGTCATGAATTAGTTCCGCAATCTCGGCTTTAGTAGGCAAGTCATCTTCCATTTCTCGCAATCTTGCATTTTCCTCAAGCTCTGCACGCATATCCTCTTGCCATGCTTCTAATGAATCATAGCCACAAAGCTTTGCACACTTTTGTTGTTCATCAATCGGCAAATCTAAAACGCTCATTAATCTACCTCCGTTATTTGAAAAATCAGTTTTTTTGAGTTCCCTTACCTGTGGATGACGTATTATCAGTGTTAGCTATTTTGGCTGTTCTTGATATGATGTTATCTTTTTTAAGATATATCACTTTTTCTTGTCCATTTATTTTCATAACAACAGTACTTCCAATGTCAGAAACAATAAGAACATTTTTCAATGTACCTACTTCTTTATAAACTTGACACGAGTTGTTGGTTTGTAGATTGATACTTTCACAAGTCTTCAAATCGACAATGATGGTGTCATATTGTTTATATGCTAGACCTAAGTTTGTTAATGCTATTTGAGGGAATTTCACTATATAGCCAGTAAAGATAAACAAGACTAAGATAGGGATTATGGAAAACATGAATAAGTATCGGCATAGTTGAGTAAGATTGTCTCGATAATATTTAACAAGACTGTGAGTATAATAAGCAGTTATGCCAAGGGCACCAATAACCATGATAATTGCTTGAAAATCTATAGTGCTTTCTGATAACCTTCTACTCATATCTATTAAATTATAAATGAATAAGAAAGAGAAAAAGAATAGAAGAATAAGTTGAAAAATTAGGTTAAGCAATATTAGGATAGAGAACTTCTCTTTCTCTTTATAAAATGGTTGTGAAATAAGAGAAGAGAATGAATACAGGATTATAATAATAGAGACGGCAATAGTCGCAAGAATAGAGATAAAACATAGTTTGGTAAGTAATACTAATACGCAAACAGAAAATAGAATTAAGTTACAAATTAAAATCGATATTGAAATAATCTTGTAGTTGTCATCATTAAGGCGTAAGGTGATAGATCGAAGAAACAGTGCATATATAAGTGGTGACGCAATGTATGGTATGACTATAAGGGCACCCATTGTAAAAATTGCATAGGCAACATAGGGTATATCATTTAAATTCGCATCAAAAGGAAGTTGATGTTGATATTGAAATATAAAAATGACCAGATATCCTATAAAAATAATAGCTGAAAGTATAAATTTAATAGGATTCTTTTCAATATAAGACAATAAAGTGTCACCTAATTTTTGCAATAATTTTTTTTCTGGATTTTGTGTTTCTATATTTTTACCTTCATTAGTTGTTGCTTTATCGTCTCTCATTTTCATTACTCCCCTATGATAGATTAATACCGTTGTTTTATATTGATCAGATCATCTTGTCAAGATTGCTTACCTCTCAACAACGCAATATCCTGTAATTTACGTCCTAACTCATCATCTTTTGCCACGTATTTAAAGTCCTGTTCTAAGCCTAACACGCCAAGTATCATGACGTAATAGCCAATGGCTACAGCAGGGTCGCCATGCATCATTTTTCTAATCGTGACGCGACTGATTCCTGTTCTCTGAGATAAAAGTGTTTGTGTGATTTTCCGTCTTTTAGCAGCAAGCTTTATATTCTCTCCTAATTGGTTTAAAGAGGTTTGGTATTTTGGAAAAAGCACGGGTGATTTTTTCTTGTTGGACATTACAATTACCATTGTTTTGAGATATTGATAATTATAATGCTCATTTTTTCAAGAATCAATGATGGAGTCAACGTAATTTAAAACAGTTAAGCTGTTTGGAAAAAGTAGAGGTGATTTTCTTTTATTGAGCATTATAATTACCATTAATTAGGTATATCGGTAATTATAACGTTCATTTTGTAATAATCAGTGATATAGTGAAATCAATATCAGATGTAACAGTCAGAAAAAAGGGTGATACGTTAACGTGTATCAAGTGTGAGTTAATGTTCGATTAGTTATTGATTAAATGTTATAAATAATGCCTTGTGATTCGTGCATCATATGAGATTGATTGGCTCTCGATTGAAAGTAAGCTAGTTCACAACTCATCAAGACTGATTTCAATCGGCTGTTCTTTTAAGCGTTCATTGATTAGTTTTGCATCCTCTAGCTCTTTTAAATAGTTAAGCAAAGCTTCATAGTATTGAGCAGGAAGTAAATAAGCTTGAGGCTTACCGTACTTCAAGATAGCCACTGGTCCGTTAGCTTTTTTTAATATTTGATGATAGTTTTGTTTTAACGCGGTCACACTAAATTTGAGATAAAAAGCAGTAAAATGCTGTTGGAGGGTGAACATCATGCCTAAACATACTTTATATTTTCCGCCCACTTCAAAGCAGTTGTATATATCAGGGATAGTTGCTTTGAATATAATTAGTCCAGAGGGTACAGGAGATTGGCACTCATTTGCAGTATTTTGCAATGAAAAAAATCTAAATCCTAAGTATAAGTATCGTCATATTTTTGGCGAAGGGCAGCCACCTCATCGAAATACGAATCCTTATTTAGGGGATCGAGGTATTTATGACGCTACAGATATTCTTCATCGAATGGGCTATGATCCCGAGAATACACCTGTATGGGCAGCGAATCATGCAAGGGCAGTGGTGGATTGTCTTTATACAGCTGTTTTAGATAATGGTATAACTAATTCTGTTATTTTAGATGAGTGGTTTCCCGCGATAGAGGATAAAGAAAAGGTTTATGAACTCATTGATATTCTAAAGCCGCAGTTAGATGAGCGGCGAAGAGGAGTTCTTGAAAAATGGATACAGGAGAATCCAATTACGGAGTAAGTCAGCGTTATAGGGGAATTTGTTTAATTTTGAAATAACGTGTTTGATCATTTTATACGATGCCTGTTCGATGCCTGAAATTAAATCAGTCCCAACCTTCGTGATTAAGAAAACGCATATCAGTCTCCTATTGAAATACTAGTATTTCTTTAATGTAGGATGACTCGTTCATATATTACAAATAAGTGCCATTGACGTGAACGCTGTTTGTTTTGTATTCATCATATGATTAATACTTGGTCCGATGACACAATAAACATTCTTTAAAGTGATTGTAAGCATAAAAAAATATCTTTACTTTTTTTATTTTTAATTTAAAATGAAAAATAGGGGGAAACAAAAATAATAAGAAATCAAAGGTTTCCATTGGTGAAATAAATGATTAATTTCATTTTGTAATAGTTTTTAAACAGGTGGCAGAAATGAAATATATCAGAAGATTGATTTCTACTTACAACGATGGGTGGAAGGAGTTGACAGAAAGGGAAAAGGAAGTCTGTCTGCATCTTATCCAAGGAAAAGGGAATCGCGATATCGCAAATTGTTTGGGTATCTCGATTAGAACGGTTGAGTTACATCGGCAAAGAGCTTTAGGAAAGTTAGAGATCAGAGTGCCGACTGAACTTTTGTGGAACGTATTAATTGGTTGTTACGGCACCGAGTTGTTGGGTAAAGAATAAGCTTCGCATCAACTAGTGTTGAATCAAGATTCAATTGTCAATCCGTTTATCATATGGATATATCCCTATCGGTTCAATAATGCCCATGAAACAAGGTGTTGCGAAAAATAGGAAGTCAATCGCATTTATCCTGATGATTTTATGCGATTGACCGAAACGTATTAAAGTTATATTAAGGTTTTTTGATCAAAGGGATAAACTCTGCATAACCTTCAGCCGCCATCTGTTCTAAAGGAATGAACCTGAGGCTAGCACCATTAATACAATAACGTAAGCCACCTTTGTCGCTAGGTCCATCAGGAAAAACATGACCTAAATGAGAATCGGCATAACGACTACGCACTTCGATTCGTCGCATGTTATAGCTTAAATCTTCATGCTCAGTAATAGCTTGAGCTTGAATGGGTTGTGTAAAACTAGGCCAACCACAACCCGAATCATATTTGTCTGTGGAGGTAAACAACGGTTCGCCACTGACGATATCAACATATAAACCAGGTTCGAATAAATGATCATAAGCATGGCTAAAAGCATATTCTGTTCCATTTTTCTGGGTGATGCGATATTGCTCATTGCTAAGCTGCTGACGCAGTTCATTATCACTAGGTTTTTCGTAGGTTTCCCAGAAACGGACAGGTTTATCAATATTTGTGCCACGTTCCAGAGGACGATCAGCCAGACTAATGTCAATATGGCAATAACCATTTGGATTCTTTTTCAGATAATCCTGATGATAGTCTTCTGCCAAGTAAAAATTACGTAATGGTAAGTTTTCAACGACTAACGGTTTGGTATATTTCTTTTGTTCGTTGGCTAAAGCAGCATCGATAACAGCCTTGTCTTTCTCATCGGTATAATAAACCCCTGTGCGGTATTGCGTACCACGATCATTACCTTGTTTGTTCAAACTGGTGGGGTCGATCACGCGAAAATAATATTGCAAAATATCTGCCAAACTCAAACGTCTGGTATCAAAAGTTACCTTAACCGTTTCGGCATGTCCCGTATGGCGATAAATAACATCTTCGTATTTGGGGTTTTCAGTTCGACCATTCGCATAACCCGATACGGCATCAATGACACCATCAATACGTTCAAAATATGCTTCAACACCCCAAAAACAGCCACCTGCTAAATAAATTGTTTTTTGGTACATAGGATCGATTACCTCTTTTTTAGTCACTCGGTTTGCCTTCTCTTGTACGCTTTTTAAGTCTGCTTGAGGGTTGTCAATGAGGGCCAATGCTTGCACTTTACTGATACTGCCTTTGATCACACGAACGAGATGTCCTTTTTCATCGAACAAAGCCCAAGAAGGATAAGCGCGGATATTCAAAGTACGACTTAACGTGCCTTTGGTATCTAATAATACCTTAGTTTGCGGATAATCCAAACTTAAAAACCATTTTGTAAAATCATCTTTGTTCTTTTCTGAATATAAAGAAGGAGAAACAACGGTGACAAAATTAATCGCTTTAAAACGCTTATCTTTCGACCAAGCCTCCACTTCATCTAATTCGGATAAACAGCTTGAACACCAACTTGCCCATAACTTCACCAAAGTAGGGCGATTCGTGTCAATCAGCTGTTTAGCTGGTTGTTGATGAATATCATCTAATGATAATAAATAAGTGAATGCCTTATCATCAGCTCCTTGCGTGGCTTTATCCGTTGATGAATTAGGTAACTTAGCAAAAGCTAAAGTAACCAAAGCAATTCCTAAGGTTACACATAATGCAAATATTTTTTTCATCTCTACATCTCCTGATGATTTGATTCAATAACCCTTTGGCATGAAGGTGGGGTAGTCATTTCATTCTTGATTATGTTGGCGATTGTTATTATATAACATTTGTTATGGTGTAACAATTGGGGGGGGGTGATGTCAAGGTTGATTATGACTGAAAGTGGTAAATAAGATAAAACCTAGCAATAAGTTAAAACTAGGTAAAGTAGTAGATTCAAAATTAGTCAATAAAATTTTTTAACACCTTTAAGTAAGATATTAGTTAGTACATGGATAATTCTATTTTAAACAATGGGTTATCTTTGAATTCAGTTGTAAAGAATTTCTTTACAACTGCTCGTGAATCAAGTAACACGAATAAACAAATAGTAATTAGTTTAGAATCAGGCGAAGTAAGAGATATTATTTCCTTAGGATTGATGAAAGATAGATATAGCTTAAAAATTATAATTAAGAGATAATTTACATCGTAATCTAATCGAACCCGATTAATAAATCTGCTTATGATGTTTATGAATGATCATTCTTTTGCAGTTGGGTAAATTTTTTCAAAATCTTCTAATAGTTTTTGCATTCTTAACGTACTGAATTGTTTTCGGTGAGCATTGTCTTTCTTACTATGACAAGCGATACATAAACATTGTAGATTACTCGCTTGATTATTTAATTTGTCTCCATCAATGTGGTCAACATGCCAAAAATATCGATCCCTTGGATTATTAGGTTTTAATCCACATTTGGCGCATGTATAATCTACGCTCTCCCTGAACGCTTGACTAACTTTATCCCATCTAAATACATAACCAAAGACATCAACTTTTAATTCAGTGTCAATGCTATATTTTTTTAGTAATTCCACAAAATCTTGAGTTGTTTTAACTTCTTTGAAGTTACTGTTTTCAGAAAAAGTGCGACAATAGTGGCATAGTTCTAATGTAACATTTTTGAATACTTGATGTGTTGTTTTATCGATGAGATCACAAATATTACTCGTTGAAAATACATATCGTTGATGAAAATTTCCTTTATCGATAAAAGATTGAATCGTCTTGCATTTGTAAATATGAAATTTAGGAAACTGAAATTTTCCTTCATAGTTGATAAAAGCTTCTTTGATATACATAAAGCCGGGATATTCTTTGTCTAAATAACGCAGAAAAATACCTTCTTCATCTGGACGAATTTGACTTTCAAAAGAGATACGTCCTTTTTTATAAACTTTTTCAAAATCAACAGTGATTTGATTGTAATCAGATAATTGTGGAAAGTTTTGTTTATTCAGCCATTGTTCTAGTTTGCTAAATTGATAAAGTTCAATATTTTTCATTTTCTGATTCCATTTTACGGAGTACTTTCTCAATTACATTGGCACTGTTGGTAATAATGCGAAACTCTACGCGTCGAGATAGTTCTGGACTAATTGGTTTGCCAGTGAGGTACGTAAGCTTTTTGTTACTATCTAGTGTTCTGCCATAAGATAGACCATTTGCAGTAAGTAAAAAAGCAAGTTGCTGCTGTTGTTCTGGCGATAAACTTTGATAATATTCTGATTCATGGAAATATTTGAGTACGGCTGTAGAACGTAGTTGAGACAAAATCACGTTTCCAATATATGGGTCATTATCGTAACGCAATGCGGGTACGGTATCGGTATGTCCTTCTATACGAATTTCGCTAATCGTTCCTCGATATTGGGGGTATAGAATAATATTAAAATAGCGGGGCAGAAAATCATCTAATATTGTTTTGAAATGCGGTTTAATGGTGGTTTTTCCTAGATCGAAAAGTACCTCAGGATTGGTAAACTTAATCGAAAGATCTTCGCCTAGTTCGATATGCCATTTTTCTATATCATCTGAGAACTCATTCTTTAAGGCTTGATAAATCGATAGTTTGCTATTTGTGAAGTTCTCAAAAATTAATTTTTGTTGCTCTTGACTTCTTTTTAGTGCTTCTTCACTTTTTTTCAATTGTTCTACAATACGTTTTTGTTCTGCTTCGCTTTTTCTTAAAGTATCCAACGTCACATAGAGTTCTTCGTGGTTTTTATTGGCTTGAGAAATATAAGAAATAGCAATAAACATAAAAATGACCATCAGACCCGTCATGATGTCTGAAAAGGAAACCCAATGATTTTCTTTCGAACTACGTCTATTTATTCTTTTCATATTGTCCGTCATAATTGATGATAATACGTTGAATTAGCATGTCTAGACTCATCAAAACGTTATTGAGCTGATCTTGGTAAGTTTGGTTGAGTGTATCCAAATCTTTTGCTAATGATTCACTCGCATTATGTAAGAGGTTGACACCTTCATTCATTTGTTCTTTGGTGTTTTTCCAGAAAATTTCATTGATGTCTTTTATTTTGTCGATTTCTTCTAAGCGGCTCAAAAGACGTTCCACACTATCAGAGAAGTACATTTGATTTTCAACCCATTTGTTTAATTTGTTTGTTGTTTCATCAAAAGCATTCGTGTTTTTCTTAATGAGATCGGCGGTATTGCTTAAGTCTGTGCTTATTTTTTCAAACTTATTATCATCAATGATGACTCTTTGTAATTCACTGATTAATTTTTGTAAATAACCTGCATCAGAAACAAGTTTTTCTGTATGATGGGTGATTTCTTTTAATGTATTATGATTGCTGTCAAGTCCTGTTGCGGCTTGATTAAACTGTTCCGTTAATGAGGCGATCATTGCTTTGTTTTCTTGTTGCCATTGATTCAGTTGCATAACACTGTGGTTAAGCTGTTCAAAGTTTTCTTGAACGAGACGACTAATCAATGTATTCATCTGCTGGTTAAATTCTTCAGTGACTTTTTCCATGACACTGACCAATGCTTCCGTGTTATTTTGGCTTAGTAGTTCTGAGAATTCTTCAAACTTCTGCTTAATTTCAATCATGAACAAAGATAGTATCTCTTGTTTCTCTCTGGCAATGTCTTGAATTAACTTATTCTGTTCTTTGTAATGTTCAGCCATTTGATGAATGATTTGCACTGCTTCAGTGAAACGAGACTCAAACTGTGTTGATTTTTCCATGGTTTCTTGATGTTGAGAAACCATCATTTCTTGGGTGTTGGTGATTATCTGATTTTCTTCCGTCTGTAATTTTTCTAGTCGATTTTGTGAGGCTACGATTTGATTAAATAGCTGAATACTTTCATGATAATAGTCCTTGACATCATCGATGTGAGTATCTCTTTCATTGATTGTCGATAAAATTTTATGTTGAACCTCATTGAGTTCTTTTAATTCTTCGATAATTTTTTGATCGTAATTGTCATCATGTATGACAGCGTTTCTTTTTTCAACACGAAATAGAACAAATTCCGATATTTTAGAAAAAATTAACGATAGTACAATACCTACGATTGAGGTGGAAAAAGCGTGTTTTAGGCCTTCTAATAGGGTGGGAATACTCGAGTTAATATCATAAACGTTAAAATCGATGAGACCAAAATATATCCCAACAAATGTACCCAAAACGCCAATGGTGGTAAATACCGATGGTATGGCTTCATAAATATAAGGATTGTGTTGATCTAAATTTTTATAAATAGCAAGTTTTGCAATTAAAAAAACACTGACAACAAACCAAAGAGCCAATAAAAAATAAACAGAGTTGATAATAAACTCTCTATTTTCAATAAAAAAATTATTACCCATAATTTTAGAAAATATTAATGTGTAGATTTTTGTGTACGAGTGTTAGATTGACACACACGTTTTCCATGTTGACTACCGCCAGGCAAGCATTCGCATGCTTCGCCATCACGGTCACGATCCAGATAATACGCATTATATTTACGCATAAAGGCTTGAGCTTCTGCTTGGGTGTTGAAATCTGAGCAATAAGCATTTCTGGCTTGTGCAGAAGGGGATAGCATGCATAATAATGCGAAAAAGAGGATTGTTTTTTTCATATTGAATATCCAAAAATAAGTATTAATGTCATATGCTTGTGAGAGTATAACTTTTTTTAAATTTATTGACTTTAAAATTTTAAAAATTAATGTTCGAGGCGTGGATCTGAACTAAGTTCTTGACATTTTTTAATGTCCTGATCATTACAGCCACTTAGCAATGATAATAGGCCTAGTATAAGTGATAGTCTAAATAACATAATGTGCTTTCCTTTTTATTTTGATGAGTGACCTCGTTCATTCACTTTATTTGGAAAAATCAGTGTTCTGATTTGATATGGGTAGTTATATCATTCATATAACTTTTATTTTTTACGTCAGATTTATAGGATAACTTTTTAGCAACCTCTCCCGTAATACTGTGATTATATTCAGCAATATCAGTTAGTTGAATTAATAAAAGAGTAACAATAAAAATAATACCCGTTTATTACAATTTATGCAAGAGTAAAAATAAAAGATCATATCTAAATATGCGTAATTTAAGGTGTGATATGGCTCAGTTAGTCGCCGTGGATATAGATAAATCAATCGGGCAACGAATTCAGCAACGAAGACGAGAGTTAGGTTATTCAGCAGATCGCTTATCTGAGATGATTGGGATTTCTCAGCAACAGTTATCACGCTATGAACGGGGGGCTAATAAAATTAATGTATCTCATTTGGTGAGTATTGCCACTTGTTTAAAAACGCCGATTAGTTGGTTTTTCTTGGACTGTGAACCGCAGTTTGAATCTTATTCCCCTCAGCCTTTGGAGACGTTGGCGTTGCCTATTCGTGGTGATGATTTGAAAATGAGGTTAGATCAGCATTGGCAGGCATTGTCTGATGAACAAAGGAAAAAGTTAATTTCGTTTTTGGATTCGGTGTTGTCGATGAAAAACTAATGAAATCAAGCTTATTCAGTGAATATAAAAATATATTGTCATCATTTATTTAAAAGTATTGTCCTTTACAACTTAAAGTTTTGTATTGTTATTCCCATACTTTTGTGTATGAATAAAAAATAATCCGCCAACTTTAGTTGACGGATTCTTGTAGGGTTAAAAAAACGGAATTTTAAGTAGTAAATCATGCAAGTCTGAATGTCAAAACTAAGAAGAAGGGTAGTTTTCTCATCAGAACACCTTTCTTTGATTTACGGATGGATACCCAGATCGCGTAAAGCTTGTTTGGCTGGCTCGAATCCTTGTGCAGCTGCAAGTCGATAATATTTAACGGCTTCTTGCTTATTTTGCTGAACGCCTAGACCGTTTTCATACATAAAACCTAAACTACCTTGTGCGAAAGCATCTCCTTGATCAGACGCGAGGCGATAATACTTAACAGCTTGTTGATAGTCTTGTGGAACGCCTTGACCCTTTTCGTACATAAAACCTAAACTGCTTTGTGCCAAAGCATTGCCTTTATCCGCAGCAAGACGTAAATATTTCACAGCTTGTTGGTCATCTTGTGGAACACCTTGACCTTGTAGGTACTTCAAGCCTAAAGCAAATTGAGCCTGATCTTCTCCCTGGTCAGCAGCGAGGCGTAAATATTTAATGGCTTGTTGTTCATCTTGCTGAACGCCGAGACCATTCTCATACATAAAAGCTAAATAGCTTTGTGCGAAAATATCTCCTTGATCAGCGGCGAGGTGGAAATACTTAATGGCCTGTTGTGTATCTTGTGGAACACCTTTACCTTCTACGTACATCAAACCTAAATTAAATTGTGCGAAAGCATTACCTTGATCCGCAGCAAGACGGAAAGAATTAACAGCTTGTCGGTCATCTTGTGGAACACCTTTACCTTGTAAGTACATCAAACCTAAATTGAGTTGAGCTTGAGCATCTCCTTGAATAGCGGCAAGGCGGAAATATTTAATGGCTTGTTGTGTATCTTGCTGAACGCCGAGACCTTCGTCGTACATGATAGCTATCTTGCTTTGTGCCTCAGCATTGCCTTGATCTGCAGCAAGAAGGTAATATTTAGCAGCTTGCTGATCATCTTGTGGAACACCTTTACCTTGTGCGTACATCAAACCTAAATTGAGTTGAGCCTGTGCATCCCCTTGATCCGCAGCAAGGCGGTAATATTTAACGGCCTCTTGGTCATTTTGTTGAACTCCTCGACCTTGTTCGTACATCACACCTAAATTAAATTGTGCGTAAGCATCGCCTTGATCAGCGGCGAGACGATAATATTTAACGGCTTCTTGGTCGTTTTGTTGAACCCCTCGACCTTGTGCGTACATAAAGCCTAAACTGCCTTGTGCATAGGCATCGCCTTGATCAGCGGCGAGATGGTAATATTTAACGGCTTCTTGGTCATTTTGCTGAACGCCAAGACCGTGTTCATACATAAATCCTAAATTAAATTGAGCTTGATTAACTCCTTGATCAGCCGCGAGGCGATAATATTTAATGGCCTCCTGATCATTCTGCGGAACACCTTGACCTTGTGCGTACATCACACCTAAATTAAATTGTGCAAAAGCATTACCTTGATCCGCAGCAAGGCGTAAATATTTCACGGCTTGTTGGTCATCTTGTGGAACGCCTCGACCTTGTGCGTACAAAACGCTTAAATTAAGCTGGGCCTGATCATTTCCTTGATCCGCAGCAAGGCGTAAATATTTCACGGCTTGTTGGTCATCTTGTGGAACGCCTCGACCTTGTGCGTACAAAACGCTTAAATTAAGCTGGGCCTGATCATTTCCTTGATCGGCGGCGAGACGGTAATATTTCACGGCTTCTTGCTCATTCTGTGGAACGCCTTCGCCGAGTTCATACATCTTTGCTAATAGGTATTGAGCATTACTGTCTCCCTTGTTAGCTGCTTTTTCACAATAAGCAACAGAGGACGCTCTTTGATTAGGATCTTGACTAAGCTCTTGACATTTTTTAATGTCTTGATCATTGCAACCACTTAGCAATGATAATAGGCCTAGTATAAGTGATAGTCTAAATAACATAATGTGCTTTCCTCTTTATTTTGATGCGTTGACCGTTTTTTCAATAACTGTGTTGAACTAACTGATTACTTTCTTGCACTGAGTTCACGTAAAGTAGCTTGTGCTCGTTCATGTCCTTGATCAGCAGCCAATTTAAAATATTTAAAAGCTTGTTGATAATTTTGCTTAACCCCCAACCCTCTTTTATACATCAAACCCAAATTGAATTGAGCTGTAGTATCTCCTTGTATGGCACCAAGACGAAAATATTTTGCGGCTTGCTGATAGTCTTGTTTTACACCTAATCCTTTTACATACAGGTAGCCTAAGTGGACTTGTGCATCAACATCGCCATTATCAGCTTTACGCTGTAATTCTTCAATATCAATTTGATACTTAGTGTATTCGGGTGGCTGATTAGAACTTGTTTTCAACGCTTCTTTTGTCTGAATAGAGCAGGCTGTTAAGGCTAGTGTTAGCGTTAAAAAAGAAAGAATTTTTTTCATATTATCGCCTTTTAAAGGTTAGTGGTTACGTTGGTTCCAGGTTTTTATTAACATTACCTGTGCTTCAGTATACCCCTGAGAGGCGGCACGATATAAATATTCATAGGCTAAATGTTGATCTTTTTTGACACCTTTACCAGATAGATACATTAATCCTAATCTAAATTCTGCCAAAGCAACTTCTTTATCGGCAGATAATTGGTAGTAGCTAACGGCCTGTTGATAGTCTTGCTTAACGCCTTGACCTTCTTCATACATGACACCCAATATGGCTGGTGCAGTATCATGACCTTGATCAGCAGCGAGTTTGTAGTATTTAAAGGCTTGTTTATAATTTTGTTGTACACCTTCACCATTGTAATACAGCGATGCTAGGTTAAATTGTGCTTGAGCATGGCCTTGATCAGCAGCAAGTTTTAAATGTTTAAAGGCTTGTTGATAATCTTGTTTCACGCCTCGACCATAGTAGTACATAAGTGCTAAGTCAAATTGTCCACTAGCATGATTTTGATCAGCAGCGAGTTTGTAGTATTTAAAAGCTTGCTGGAGATTTTGTTTTATACCTAATCCCTCGTCATACATATTACCCAATAAGTCTTGTGCTTTTGCATCACCTTGATCGGCAGCAAGGCGGTAATATTTGGCAGCTTGTAGATAGTCTTCTTCGTCATCATACATAATGCCTAATAATAATTGTGCATCAATGTGTCCTTGATCAGCGGACATTTTTAGATATTTAAAAGCTTGTGGTAAGTCTGGTTTTCCGTCTGTCCCAAAATAATACATGTATCCTAAGTTATACTGCCCAATAGCGTCACCTTGATCGGCGGCTAGTTGGAGATAGTGCACTGCTTTTGAGTGGTCTTGAGGGACACCTAGACCTTTGTCATACAAGACTGCTAAATTGACTTGAGATTTAGCATCGCCATTATCAGCTTTACGCTTTAGTTCTTCAATATCAATTTGATACTTAGTGTATTCGAGTCGCTCACCAGAACTCGTTGTCAAAACTTCGTCTGCATCAATAGGGTAGGCTGTTAAGGCTAATGTTAGTGTTAAGAAGGAAAGAATTTTTTTCATATAAACCAACGTATTATGATGTGAAATTGCATATTCTATAACAAAAAATGATGAAAATGATATCTATGCATAATGGTTGATGTTGTTCTTTGTGGACAAAATGTTTCACGCTTTGACAACCGGTACTTCTGACCAATTTGTGGTAAATCTAGGGCTTAGAAAATTTTGTTGGGTGTACCAATAACGTTTGTGGTGAGTGCCCATGCTGGCACTGTGAATGCTTTGTTTTCCAAAACGATCATTAATAGCGTCGATAGTCTGAATGAGTGCAGAGGGTTGGTATTCCTTGTTTTCAAAGAGATCAAGCTGACGATCGGGAGATTCGGTTTGGAAATGAATGCCTGCACGTTTATATAAACGATTGGGTACAAAAATCTCATCCAATAAAGATAAGGCGGTTTTGATTAAATAAAACGTATCACCATTAAGATTGGCAAGTTTTTTGAAATGATAAAGTCGTCCTTCCTTGCTTTCAATAAAAAGGGTTAGTTGAGTAGCAGTGAGTTTCTTTTGTCTGAGTTTCTCGCCTGCGGTATCGCAAAAACTAGCGATGATTTCTTTTAGTGTATGCAGTTCTTTGACGGCAAATCCAAAGTTTCTGGAGATGGTCAGTTGTTGTTGAGGGTCAGGGTGGGTGTTGAGTGGTATCCTCGTGCGTCCATGTAGTTCGTCAATAATGTGAGCCAGATTAATGGAAAATAGCTGGCGAGCGAGTTTAGGAGGCATTTGATATAAGTCGTAAACGGTATTGACTTGTTGCATATTTAATTTTTTAGAAAGACGACTGCCAATTCCCCATACTTCTTGAACAGGAATGGTTTTGTACAGTTCGATTAATTCATGTTCAGATAGATGAAGAAGACTGTAAATGGAGGAGGCGGATTGTTTGCCAAGATGATTCGCAAGTTTGGCCATGGTTTTTGTAGGTGCGATACCGACACTGGTGGGAATACCACAACGCTTTAAAATACAATGGTGTAGTTCTAGGGCGGCTTGTTCGGGATTAGGGTGGATGCTCCATTCTAAAAAACACTCGTCAATCGAATAAATTTCTTGGTGAGGTGAAAAAGTGTGAGCGATAGCCATAAAACGTTTTGACATATCGGAATATAGAGAAAAGTTCGATGAACGCGCAATTGGGGCTTGGGAACCTAAACGCTTTTTGACTTGAAACCAAGGCTCTCCCATTTTAATGCCGAGACGTTTGGCTTCTTGGGAGCGGGCAATGACACAACCATCGTTATTCGAGAGAACGACTAACGGTTTATTCTCTAAGAAAGGCTGAAAAACACGTTCACAGCTACAAAAAAAATTATTGCCATCTATCAAAGCAAATATCGGTGTATTCATATCTAAAAAGGCGAAGAGATGGAGGGGGTGGTGCGAATGCGTGGCTGGTGAATGATATAAGTCACCACGCCCCATATACGGCATTCATCTATATAGGGAGTACTTGGATCAAAGTCTAAATCAGATTCTAGGCTAATAATATCGTGATCACGGTTCCATCTTCTGACGATAAAGCCTTGATGGTTGGCTATGACGACAGCCTGATCAGGTTGGGGATTTAAACTGCGATCAATGATCAAATAATCGCCATCGCAAATACCAAGATGATGCATGTGATGACCGCTAACTTTCATAAAGAATGTACTGTGAGGATGGGGGATAAGGATTCGATTCAGATCAATGCCTGTATCGCCCATCTCATGAATAGGCGTAGAAAAACTCATAGATTACCTGTAAGCACTGTATAAATAATCAGTATATTATAGGTAAAATTTTAACGATTGGCTAGTACCACTGGCACATGGTTACTCGTGTGAGAGATATGTTTGAAAAGAGCGTCGAAAAAGGCTTCCATGCGTCTCATCTGGATAAAAACGATAATGAACGTTCAGATACTGTTTTTTTGATAAGATTTCGCTGATACGTTCTAAACTAGGAACGGCTTGGATCAAAAGCTGCCGACGTTCTGAAATCGCTTGCATATCTGGCGTGGGTTGTTGAGGGGTAAGACCACTTTTTTCGAGTGATAATGAAATGGGCGAAGATAGGGCTTTTTTCAAAAAAGATTGTTGATAGGAAAGAATCAGGCCATCATGCAACCAAATAGAGGGATCGACGGCTATATAGTGTTGAAAGGCGGATGGGGTGGTAAACAATGTATAAAGCACAAATAGTCCGCCATAGGAATGCCCCCAAAGTGTTTGTTCTTGAGGATTGATAGGTGCATGCTGTTCAACGAGAGGGCGAATTTTAGTTTGGAATAATTGCAAAAAACTAGCTGCACCGCCATTTTTACGAGTGGGGTAAAAAGGATCAATAAGTACGTTGCCTTGAGGATCTGGAGGGGTATAGTCAAATGCCCGACTTTCTGTATCCAAGCGTTTGTCTGTTTCATAGCCAATAAACACCATGACGGTGGGTGTTTGATGAATAAATGTTTCTAATTTAGCTGGCTCAATAATCGTGGAAAAAGCATTGCCATCTAAAGCGTAGAATACGGGGAATCCTGCTTTAGGAGGCGTTTGGGTAGGAATGAGCATGGTGATGCGATAGTGTCGTTTTCCATCCTCAGCACTGAATTGAAACGACTGATATTGGGCATTTGCTATGCTAGGAAAGGAGGATTGATGAGTGGTCATGGTGGTAGGAGAATTTATGGGTTGGGTCAAAGAAAAAGCGATGTGATTGCTCAATAAGCACAGTAGGAGAAGGATTTTTTTGAACATTCATCTTATTCCTTGATAATAGCCTCATTCCGCTAAGAACGAGGCGAATAGGGAGGTATTGGCTTCATTCATCGCCTGTCATTGGCTGACATTGTATTGGATTCATTATACGATGTCAGCCTTAGCGATATGAAAATTAGTGTGCTTTTCCACGAAATACCCAATAAGCAAAAATATGATAGCCAATAATGCAAGGTAGGGTAATGCCGTTATTTTTGCGAGTGCACAATTTAGATAAGGACGCTGAATGATTGAGTTTTTAAGCAAAAAAGTTCTCTATCCTTTGGTCTAAAAACGGTTGGGAGGTAAGGTGTTTATGTTAAAATTTAAGGTTTTTATATATTTTTTTAGATTATGGAAGCAGAACGCTTAAATTCGATTGGTTCACGCTTATCTGATTATGCAGAACGTGAACAAGCTCTTAGGGGGTATCTTTGACTTTGATCAGAAGTCAGACCGATTAAAAGTAGTGAATTTAGAACTTGAAAACCCCGATATTTGGAATCATCCTGAAAAAGCTCAAGAATTAGGACGCGAACAGAAGTCATTATCTACGGTGATTGATACGTTGACTCAGTTGCACCAGAATATTCAAGATGCTCAAGAATTATTTGAAATTTCTCAAGATGACGATAGTGCCTTAGAAGCGATTGAGCAAGATTTAGATTCATACCAGAAAATTATTGAAGAGTTTGAATTCCGTCGTATGTTCAATAATCCTGCTGATCCTTGTAATTGCTTTATTGATATTCAGTCTGGTGCTGGCGGCACGGAGGCTCAAGATTGGGCATCTATGTTGTTACGCCAGTATTTGCGTTATTGTGAACGTAAAGGGTTTAAAGCAGAATTGCTAGAATGCTCAGATGGTGATGTGGCAGGTATTAAATCGGCAACGATCAAAGTAGAAGGTGATTACGCTTTCGGCTTTTTGCGTACGGAATCAGGCGTGCATCGTTTAGTGAGAAAGAGTCCTTTTGATTCCTCTAATGGTCGTCATACTTCTTTTGCGAGTATTTATGTCTATCCTGAAATCGATGATTCGATCGAGGTGGAAATTAATCCTGCTGATTTACGTATCGATACGTTCCGTGCCAGTGGTGCAGGTGGACAGCATATTAACAAAACCGATTCTGCGGTTCGTATCACACACCAACCAACAGGTATTGTGGTTCAGTGCCAAAACGATCGTTCACAGCATAGAAACAAGGCTGAAGCAATGGCGATGTTGCGTTCTAAATTGTATGAATTAGAAATGCGTAAGCGTCAAGCGGAACAACAGAAGTTAGAAGATGCCAAAACAGATGTGGGCTGGGGTAACCAAATCCGCTCCTATGTATTGGACCAAAGTCGAATCAAAGATTTAAGAACGAATGTGGAAATATCAAATACCCAAAAAGTGCTGGATGGGGATTTAGATGCCTTTATTGAAGCCAGCATGAAACAAGGAGTATAAAAGATGTCAGAACAACAGTTAGATGAAAATAAATTAATGGCTGAACGCCGTGCGAAATTAACGGAAATCCGCCAAAAAGGCGTGGCATTCCCTAATGATGCACGTCCTACCGATAAAGCGGGTTTGTTGCATGAAAAGTTTGATGATAGTGCTAAAGAAGAGTTAGAAAGCCAAAACCATCAAGCCTATATTGCAGGTCGCATGATGCTTAAACGCGTGATGGGCAAAGCGAGTTTTGCTACGTTACAAGATGCAACAGGCCGTATTCAGATTTATTTAGATAAAGATTCTGTGGGCGAAGAACGTTATGCAGAATTTAAACAATGGGATTTAGGCGATATTATCGAAGCCAAAGGTACGGTGTTTAAAACCAATCGTGGGGAATTAAGTATTCATGCTCACGAGATTCGTTTGTTAACGAAATCATTACGTCCTTTGCCTGATAAATTCCATGGTTTGGCGGATCAGGAAATTCGTTATCGTCAACGCTATGTTGATTTGATCATGACACCTGAAACGCGTGAAACATTTTTAAAACGTAGTAAAGCATTAAATGCCGTTCGTCAGTATATGATGAAAGCGGGATTCTTAGAAGTGGAAACGCCAATGCTTCACCCGATCCCAGGTGGTGCCAGTGCTAAACCATTTATTACGCACCACAACGCTTTGGATATGGATATGTATTTGCGTATCGCACCTGAGCTTTATTTGAAACGTTTGATTGTTGGTGGGTTTGAACGTGTATTTGAAATTAACCGTAACTTCCGTAATGAGGGCGTTAGTGTTAGACATAATCCAGAATTTACGATGATGGAGTTTTACGCGGCCTACTGGAATTATCAAGATATGATGGACTTTACAGAACAGTTATTGCGTGATGTCGCTATTGAAACGACGGGTTCTGCAGTCTTAACTTATCAAGGTCAAACAGTTGATTTATCCCAACCTTTTGATCGTTTAACCGTGACTCAAGCGATTTTGAAATATTGTCCTCAATATACGAGCGAACAATTAGCTGATGAAAACTTCTTGCGTCAAGAAATTAAACGCTTAGGTGCAGAAGTGCCTGTTACGCCTGGTATCGGAGCGTTGCATTTTGCTTTGTTTGAAGAAACGACTGAACACCTATTATGGAATCCAACGTTTATTGTGGACTATCCTGTTGAAGTGTCGCCATTAGCACGTGCTTCTGACAAAGACCCAAGTATTACCGAGCGTTTTGAGCTATTTATGACAGGTCGTGAATATGCGAATGCTTTCTCAGAGTTGAACGATCCTGAAGATCAAGCAGAACGTTTCCGCAAACAGGCTGAAGCCAAAGACGCGGGCGATGAAGAGGCGATGTATTATGATGCAGATTTTATTCGTGCATTAGAATATGGTATGCCACCTACAGCGGGTTGTGGTATTGGAATTGACCGTTTTATGATGCTTTTAACGGACAGTCCTAATATTCGTGATGTGTTACTGTTCCCGCATTTAAGAAGAGAAGAATAAATTTTCTTTTATTAAATGCTTGTGTTTAACTGGCTCCTGTGATTGATAAGATGACGGGAGCCAATTTTTTTGTCTATTTTATCCCGTCTCAATACACAATCATCGCCATCAAAATAGTTTCTCACGATCGTGATACTTGAGATGAAGTCGTTAACGTATTGGGTAATGATGAGCAGAAAAGCCACGTAATAGATGAGGGATGGACGATCGGATTAAATGATGAAAAGTTATTCATTTTCCCGTACTGCTCTAAATCTCGTGTGAGCAGTGTCCCGAAAACGAGTAATGAAGCGGGTTACCAAGCACGTTCAAAATATATGATGAGGTGGTGGTGTGCTGAAAAGTTTCTCATGGTTACGAACTTTCAACATTGTGGAATCTGCTTAATTGCTTGTTCTTTAAGTATATTATCGAATTGTTAGAAATCTTTTTTTATAGCAAACTTATCACATCGTCATTTAAAAAACGGGAGATGAAAGATGATGAGCTATAGAAAAGCATTGAGATATTGTAAACAGTCAGGGCAGGCGATGACCGAGTACATCATCGTGGTTGCTTTAGTGGCTATTTCAGCTATTGGTGTTTATCAGTTATTTGGTCAGGTGGTCCGTTCACAAACTTCAGCGATGGCTCATGAGCTTGCGGGAGAGAACGGTAGTGAAGCATCTGAACGAGCACAGGAATCTGCACGTAATTCGATGGCAGAAACGGAAACGAAAACCTTAAAGTCCTTTACGAATAACGCCCAAGGTGACTAATGTTTAAGAATAGCCGTGATGAAGATGGTCAGGTATTAGTATTGGCTCTTATCTTATTAAGTGTGATTATCGTAGCGATACAAGGAATGTACGAGGTGATGCAAGAAGTCGATAGGAAAATAAAATTGACTCAGGTATCTGATCTAGCCGCATTCTCTGCAGCAAATGCTGTAGCAACGAATTTAAATACACAGGCTTTTATTAATCAAGCCCAGCTATCTCATCAAATGGCTGTTGGAAACTTAGTGACGTTATTGTCGTTAGCAAAATACAGAAGTGCGATGAGTGAGCGTAGTAAACGTATGAATCCACCTGTTTGGTTAATTGGCATGCACTTTGGTCCTGCACATTCTATGGTCTATTCTTCAGCACAAAATACGGATTCTGAAATTAGACGACTAGAAAAAGCATTAAGTGAGCATCAACAGGCTTCATTAGATTTAGCGAAAGTAGCACGAGCACTGCATTTTAATTTGAAAAAAGTAAGAGACGAAACGATAAAACAGATTGTGACATCACATTACCCAGAAGCTGATGGAGAAATTACTTGGTGGATAGAAGAGGATACAGTGCCAGACATGGTGAGATGGGAAAAGTTTACAGGTAATTATCACGCTTTGATAGAACGTTTGTCGAAGACTTATAAGTTTCTTTCACCACGTAATAAACGACGGCTTTCACCTAATGTCCTGCCGCAGTGTACTTATATGCCGCCTGTTTTGTTAAGACAAGGTGAAACGAGTTTAGAGAAAAATGGTTTATGGATGTCAAGGGACTCTGAGTCTTTTCACAAGGTTTTATGGAATATGTACACGAACTGTTTTTATCGTGAATATCCCATGGGATGGGGAATGAATAAAGCCACTCAGTATGTGGATGAAACGAATGCACCGAGTAACTTTGCTTCACAAACATTTTTGTCATGGGCGATTTCTCAAGGCATTAACGTTTTTACAGCTTCTAACAATAATTTGGCCAATGCTTGGGCCCAAAGAGATGCTTCGACCTCCCAATCTAGTGCCTCACTTCAACGAGCAGTATTACACAGAAAAACAGGAGGATTTAAATTGGTTTTAAAAGAAAAGAAAAGGGTCGCTACCTCAAAGGGAAAAGTATTTTATGAATCATGGGATGGGAAAAAGAAAGACCCCAGTTTGTATCAAGCATATTGGCATGGACGATTATCTTGGTAGTAGTTAAGGCGATGAAGTAAAAGTTCTGATAGATGAATGATGATTTAAATAAGTACTGATGGGGATCTTGGAGTGAGGGTAGTGTTGGTATATGAAGATGATGAGATGGAAAGATGATGATGTGTGGTGGGCTGAATAAGTGTTAATGGGGATCTCGCAGTGAGTGTAAGTGTTGGTGCATGAAGATGATGAGATGGAAAGATGATAATGCGTGGTGCCTTGAATAAGTACTGATGGGGATCTTGAAGTGAGGGTAGTGTTGGTATATGAAGATGATGAGATGGAAAAATGATAATGCGTGGTGCCTTGAATAAGTACTGATGAGGATCTCGGAGTGAGTGTAAGTGTTGATGCATGAAGATGATGAGATGAAAAGATGATGATGTGTGGTGGTTTGAATAAGTATTGATAAGGATCTTGGAATAAAGATAAATGTGGTGTGTAAAGATTAAGGTGTAATGAGAATGGACATATTCATACAAAACAGAACATTAAATGATGAATCTGGTCAAGCAATGATCGAGACAATCGTTATTTTTGTTTTATTTATTAGTATTTTTTATGCACTCGTATTTTTAGGAAGAATCAGTTACTTTTGGGTTAAGGAGGCGAGTATTCTTAATTATCAAACAGTGATGAGTGCTTACCATGCTTCAGATGCTCATCGTTCGGAAGAAAGGAAATATCTATTGTCTGAACATGAACATAACTATCTAAAACGTCAATATAACAAAGTTAACGAAACATATCGTTTGTCCGCACTAGATTTTCCAGTCCTTTCTAATAAGGATGCTAAACGAAGCATATTAGCCAAAGATTGGGAAGTTGATCAAAAAATGGTCCATTTGTCGAAAGTGGGAAATTTTTGGAATATTCCGTGGGAGAAAGAAAGGTTTGTGGTACCAGAATATGGGCAGGTCCCTTTTACGGCTAATCAAATGGTGAAATCCTCATGGGGATGGAAGAAGCCCAATGGATTATCACGATCGATAACAAATATCTCAAAAGTGTGGGCCAACACGATAGACAAACCTTGGTTACGGGCAAATATGGTTAATGATTGGGTTTTTATATGGCAGGATAAGTTATGAGTTGGATAAAGATACATAAGAAACAGTTATTGTTATTGCTAATTTCATTGGTGGCGGGCATCATCCTGTCTTTTCTGATTAAAAGACATTTTGCCATGCAGTTTAACGATCAAGGGCAAGTCGCGAAAGTCGCCAGAATTGTTGCAGATAGAGATATATCAGCAGGTACGATTCTAACGACTCAAATGTTATCGCTACGAGAAATCCCTGCAGAATTTAAACAGTCTAGTAGTTTTGCGGCATCTGCATTGGGAGCGGTCGAAAATAAGATATTGCAGAAAGATTTAAAAAGAGGAGATTTAATTTTACAGGCTCATCTATCTGCGAATGTAAAACCTTTTTCACATAGCGTCGGAACAGGTCGAAGGGCTATTACGATTCCCATTGATGAACTTAATTCGGCTTCAGGCATGATTGTTCCAGGCGATCTAATTGATTTATATGTTTCGTTTGAATATCAAAAAAAACGAATTACGGCTCCTTTGCTACAAGGGGTGTTAGTCATGGCAACAGGAAAACAAAATCGCTATATTGCACAAGAGGGAAGAGAAGAATCTTACGATACGGTAACGTTAGACACCTCACCTGAAGAAGCTGTCCAATTAGTAGCGGCTCGTGAATCTGGAGAAATTACGGCCATGTTGAGAAACCCTCAGGACAAGCATATTAGCTCAAAAGGTGTCAAAGGAAATTTAGCACAAATGTTAGGAATCTCCCCTCATAAAACATCTAATAAGCCTGTTGTGATCTATGCGAAATCACAAAGAATTCCAAATAAAAATAAACCTGATGCCACTGATCTGAAAAAAGGTTTGTTTGATTTGCCTGATACGCAAGATTTAGTCAGCGATTGGATTAATTCATTACCCAAGGAGTCAGAATAATGAGACTGTTTATTACTGTTTTGTTTTTTATAGTGCAGACATGTTTACTGGTCGTTCATGCCAGTACGGTTGAAAAAATCGATTTAATGGTAGGCGATATTCATTTGATTAAGGAAAAAAAGATAGAAAAAGTGGCTGTAGGTGATGGAAAGATTATTAATGTGTTAAGTGACAATGAATCGGAAATAGTAATTTTTGCAAAAGAAGTAGGGAGTACTACTTTGCAAGTATGGTTTGATGAAGAACAAACTAAGCACTATCAGGTTCAAGTATCGAATCCATCGAATATTAAATTAAAAGCAGACTTGGAAAGGTTACTGTCTTCTGTAAAGGGAATTAAGGTCTCTCAATTAGGTGAACAGATGGTCGTAGAGGGTTACTTTTACAGTAAATCGGAACAATTACGATTTCAGCGACTAAAAGAGCATTATCCAAACTTAATCGATATGACCCAAAGTGGCTGGGAGAAAATGATTTTATTAGAAGTTGAGATGTTAGAACTTCCAAAGAATTATTTAAGAAACTTGGGGGTGAGTTGGGAACATGAAATAACAGGTAATGTATTTGGAGACATGTTGTTTAACGTACTACCGAGTTTGCAAGCATTAAGAAATGAGGGAGGCGGTGTGATGCTGGCCCAGCCAAAATTGATGACACGAAGTGGTACCGCTGCAGAATTTTTGGCAGGTGGTGAATTTCCTTATCAAATTACCGATACCCAAGGGCGTATTCATACACAATTTAAAAGTTATGGCGTGAAATTAAGTATTACGCCAGAAGTGTTACCTGATGAAGCAGTGAGTTCTCAGATTGCATTAGAGATTAGTGCATTAGATAACTCCTTGACGGTAAATGGTGGTCCTGCCTTAAAAACAAGACGAATCAATACACAGTTTAATGTCAAAAGCGGCCAGACAGCTATTCTTGCTGGATTTATTTCTAAGGAACAATCACAAGGTTTAGAGGGGATTCCAGGTATTTCCCAGGTGCCGATTTTGGGTGATTTATTTAAATCAGAAAAATTTCAAAGCAATGAAACGGAATTGGTTATTTTAGTGACACCAAGAATTATTACGAATGACTCACCTTTGCAAGCAGCTGCTCAAAGAAGCCAAATGGTGAAAGATGCCAGCTTTGGGACTTCTGAGGGTATTTTGCCTACCCAAAATAAAGCAAAACCTAAAAAGCGTCAGCATGCTCCAAGCAGTCAATGGCAAAAAGGTGAACCGCCAAAATGGCCAACTGAAAACGTTTCTGATAAAGGGAAAACAAAAAAGACAGATCAGAAAAATAAATCGTCAACAACGCCTAACACTAAAAAAGTATTGGGAAAAGAAGCTCAGAGTAAGTAGCGATAAAGCGTATAGATGTATCAACAAAATTAATATGTGAATGATGAAAGGGTAAATAAGATGTATCAAATTAAAGTATCACTGGAATTTGAAGATGGAAAATTAGAAACCGTTCAGGTCAATACACCCGCAAGCATTGGTCGTTTTGCAGCGTCATCGATTAGACTAAATAGCTGGAGAGTGGCTAAAAAACACGCACAATTTATTGAAAAATCATCAGGAGCCTTTTTTTATGATGAGGGAACTTTAGCAGGAAGTTTAGTCAACGGTGCAAGAGTCAGTCGTTATGGTCCTTTGAAAGAGGGCGATAAAATTATTATTGGTCCGTGTAGATTAACCATTTTAGGCTTAGAGAAGATATCTGATGACAGTCATAACGAGATGCCCGTTTTTTCAAATGAAAAAGAATCGTACCGAGTCGATAAAGAGCAACACGATGATCATGGTAATGGTGAGGGGCTTGTATTAAGCGATCATAAAAAGATTGCTCAATATCGTCAAAAGCTTCATCAGGTGTTATTTAGTAAATTAGAAATTCACAAACGGGATATTTTAAACGTGGATCAAGACAGTTTACGACAAGAATGCCATGATGTTTTAACGGATTATCTAAATACCACTCAGGATATTCCTACATTATCTGAATTATCACAAGCAGAAAAAAATACTTTGATAAAAGAGATATTGGATGAAGTGCTAGGATTGGGACCATTAGAAGCATTGTTATCTGATGATAGTATTAGCGAAATTATGGTTAATCGTTATGATGAGATTTTTGTTGAAAAAAAAGGAGTCGTATCACTTTATCCATCTGTGTTTAGTAATGATGAATCTGTACGTATTGTCATTGATAGAATTATTGCACCCACTGGTCGGCATATCGATGAAAGTTCGCCTATGGTGGATGCACGTTTATCGGATGGTTCTCGTGTTAATGTTGTGCTTTCCCCTGTTGCACTAAGAGGTTCTACCATCACGATCAGGAAATTTTTGTTGAATAAACCCGATGTCCAATATTTAATTAAAGAGGGCAGTCTAAATGAGGAGATGGCTTGTTTTCTGGAGCGAGCCGTAAAAGAAAAGAAAAATATTATTCTAAGCGGTGGTACAGGAACGGGTAAAACTACTTTGTTAAATATTTTGTCTAATTTCATTCCTAAACATGAACGTATCATTACGATTGAAGATGCGGCGGAATTGAAATTAAATCACCCTCATATTATCTCGATGGAAGCAAGACCAGCGAATGTGGAGGGAAGAGGCCAAATAACCATTAGAGATTTGGTACGTAATGCATTAAGGATGCGACCCGATAGAATTGTTGTGGGTGAATGTCGAGGAACGGAAACCTTAGACATGTTAACAGCGATGAATACGGGGCATGAGGGATCGTTAACTACATTGCACGCGAACTCCCCTAGAGACGCATTAAGTCGATTAGAAACAATGGTGCTTTTGTCAGGTGTCAGTCTGCCTTCTCAAGCAGTCAGGGAGCAGATTTCGGGGGCGATTGATTTTATTATTCAGTTGACGCGTTTGCAGACAGGAAAACGAGTTATCAGTAGTATCGTGGAAATCTGTGGTATGGAATCCAATATGATTAAAACACAGAATATTTTTTCATACGATCGACAAACACAGGAATTTAAAAATACAGGACTAATGCCAGAGTGCTTGACATTAGAACAGAACACTTGGGAGACGGGCGTAAAAAGACATATATCAGGCATATCTGTAGAACCGTTATTTCATTAAATTAATACGAATAAGATAAGGTGTTTGTACTGAGTGTATGGATTCATCTGTTAGGTACTAAAAACCTTATTAAACGGTAATGCATGTAATGTGTAGGCTAATAATGATTTAGATAAAGAGGATGATAGATTGGACTTAAATAAAAAACCTTATTAAACGGCGATACACGTGATGTGTAGGCTAATAATGGCGTAGATAAAGAGGTTAAGAGGGGTGCTTAGGATAAAGCAAAAAGGATGATTATCAAAAAGAGGGATTCATGATATTTTTATTAACGTTATTTTTAATCATGATTTGCAGTATCGTCATTTGGTTGATGATACATTTTCTTTCCGATTCATGGCGACAATACCAAAGTCAATTTGAAAAAACGGCAGAACAAAGTATGTACGATTTCTTTTTGTTTTTGGATGTGAATCGATTGCGTTATTTCGTGATGGGGATTGCAGTGATGATATGGGGGTTTGTTTATTTGTTTACCTCTCATATATTGCTCGCTATATTGATTTCACTAGTTAGTTTATTCATGCCATTTTATGGTTTGAAAATTTTACATGCCCGTCGTATGCGTCAATATGAGGAGCAGTTGCCAGATTTCTTATCTGCCATCGCCAGTGCATTATTGGCAGGTTCCTCTTTACAGATGGCGTTAAATAAAATTGTACCGACAACCAAAAAACCGTTATTGCAGGAGTTCTCATTGTTAATGCGACAAGTCCAATTGGGGGCTTCATTGTATGAGGCACTTGATGATTTAGCAAAACGTATTCCTGGAGAGTCTAATGAATTGATGATTTCTGCGTTTAAAACGAGTTTAAAAAATGGCGGTAATCTGGCCCAATTATTATTTACGATATCTCAAACCATTCGCCAACGCTATCAAATCTCACAAAAAATAAAAGCATTGACATCACAGGGAAAAATGCAAGCATGGGTAATGGGGGCTTTGCCTTTGCTTATTGTATTTGCAATGAGCTTTATCGATGAAAAATTAGTGGGATATTTTTATCAATCATGGGTGGGATGGTTAGTGATTGCATTCGTGTTGATACTGGAATTAGTCGGTCTGGTCATGATTAGAAAAATTGTAGGTATCAAAATTTAACCTAAAGATAGCTAGACACAAATCTGGATAGCTTGAAAACTAAATCAAATAGGCAGAGTTTGTTTGATAGATGAGTGGAATGTATTGATGTAATTGTCTTTGAAAGAAAAAATCTAAGACAGTGGATGCAGGGGTGTAAACATTAACGATGACATGAAAAGGGTAAAGTTAAGTATGGGCAGTTCATACGAAAAGCAATTAAAGGATGATAGGGGAAATGATTGTATTTTTAATGTTAGCGACGACAATGGCTGTTTATTGTTTGGTTCTTTTGTTGAGTAAAGCATCTTTTAAATCTTTTTCTGTTGATAAGTTGATGACTTGGAAATACCGTCTTTATATCGAAAAATGGTTATTAAGAGGGCGATCAAAACAAAGTATCAAAAACTTAGTCACAAAACAGATAGTGTATGGCGGTTTTGCTTTTATGATTCCTTTTTTGTTGTGGCCCACATTGCAGTTCTGGGCGATACCATTAGCAGTGTTTTTTGCAGTGTTGGTATTTTTTCAGCCTATTGTATCGTTGAAAAAACAATATCTAAAACGAGAAGAACATATTTCAAGAGTATTGCCTTTTTATATTGATATGTTAATTCTTTCTTTAGAAAGTGGGATGAGTTTAAACATGGCGTTGTCGTATATTCAAATTGCTGACAGTCCCTTAGCCCAAGAAATTGAGATGTTAAACCATGAAATTAAAGTGGGGGTGACGAGAATGGATGCGTTTCATCATTTATCAGAACGAAGTCAAGCTTGTCAATCGTTAATGATGGCACTGATTCAAGCCGAACAAATGGGAATGAGTTTAGCCCCTTTGTTAAAGGATTTAGCCAATCAGATGCGGCAATTACGTTTTATTGATGCGGAGAAAAGGGCCATGCAAGCACCCGTTAAAATGATGTTTCCTTTGTTAGTGTGTATTTTTCCTTGCACCTTTATTTGCATAGCATTCCCACTGATTATGCGTATATTAGACACGGGCGTGATTAGGTAAAACATCTGATGCTAGAAACAATAAGGTATGCATGAAACATGAGGATTAGATAGACATAAGAATATTGAAATATTATCCAGTTGATCGATAAAAATCTGATGATAAGAAGTGAGGGAAAGAAAATGATTAAAAAATGGATGAAACATTTTGCTGAGTATATTGGCTCAAAAAACGTATGGACGCTATCTCTAGAAGATAAAGTGATTGACATTGAGTTTGCCACTTCATTAAAGTCTAGATGCCGAGGTTTAATGGGAAGAACGATACCTCAACGACTTTTATTGATTCCAAATTGTAAATGTGTTCATACGTTTGGAATGTCATGTCCATTAACGATTTACGCATTGAATTCACGTTTAAAAATATGTGCAAAAAAAGATAGCTTGGTACCGAATCGCATATGGGGGAGTTTGCATGCCCAATACATTCTTGAGGTGCCAACACATTTAAAGATAACAAATGAGGAGTTACGGAAAATACATCGTTTTATTTTTACAAAAATAGTGGGGTCTAAAAAAGAGATGATGAGTTATATGGAAAAAGAATATGAGTCTTTTAAGTCTTGAAAAGGGCATAAACACTGCTTTTGGTGGGTGTTTAAAAGAAGATAAAGGGGTGTTTTTGCAATGCGTGGTAAAATAAGGAGGATGGTACGTCCAAAAGGGGCAAGACGCGATGATTAAATTATTCTCGAAAACTATAATGTGAGTTGGGTGCTGAGAACTAATGTTCAAATAACCATCTAATTTGTACGAGAAATTCGCAGGCTTTAGTTATCTATATCAATGATAAAAAGTACATTCGAGAATGCTATATGAAACCAGTCGTCCGTCTTTTTGATAGGGTGAAAAATGCGAACTCTGCATCGCATCATTTATCTGCTTGCTTTAATGATAATTGCTCAAGTAAGGAGAGAGTTTAAACATCGTGATCATGCCTTAAAAATGGAACATAATGTTCATGTGATTTTGGGTATGAACAGTGACTTTTGGATGTTGAAGTTATTAAATACTTTATTTTTATTGGAGGTATTATTTTGTCTTTAACAAAATTTATTCAAAATAGAACTTCTTTTAATCCGCTTGTGATGGGGGTCACCTTATTATTAGTGGTATTGTTAGTCTTATGCACGCTCGTGTTACAAACAGACACCCAAGGTGTATTAGATTGGGCAAAAGCGGCTATTTTTAAAAATTTTAGTTGGTTTTATATTCTGACGTTTTCTGTTTTCCTAGCCTTTTTGTTCCTACTATCTTGCAGCTGCTTTGGTAGTATAAAACTAGGATCAAATGAAGAAGAACCCGAATTCTCGTTTATGTCTTGGATGGCGATGTTATTTGCTGCTGGCATGGGGGTCGGTATTATGTTCTTTGGTGTGGCAGAACCACTGACACATTACACTTCATCGATTACAACAGGAACGTTGGAGCATAAAGAACAAGAAGCGATGTTGCATACCTTTTTTCACTGGGGTATTCACGCATGGTCTGTCTATGCGGTGATCGCATTGGCTTTGGCTTATTTTGGGTTTAGATATAAGTTACCGTTATCGCTACGTTCATGTTTTTATCCTATTTTTAAAGAACGTATCAATGGCAAAGTCGGTGATTTAATCGATATTTTGGCATTAGTGGCGACTTTGTTCGGTATTATTACTACCTTAGGGTTTGGTGCCTCACAATTAGGTGCAGGCATTGAACAAATAGGTTTGGTAAACAAAAGTGATTTTTCACTACAAGTTGGCATCATCATCGTGGTGATGTCTTTAGCGGTCATCTCGGCGATTTCTGGTGTTGGAAAAGGGGTGAAATTGCTTAGTGAAATGAACTTGGTCATTGCGTTACTTTTGATGCTGTTTGTATTGGTGACAGGTCCTACGTTAACAGTGTTATCGGCGTTTAGTGATAATCTGGGGACGTATCTAAGTAATGTTGTTAATTTAAGTTTTAAAACGTATGTGTATGAATCTGAGCATACATCATGGTTCACTGGCTGGACAGTGCTTTATTGGGCTTGGTGGTGTTCTTGGGCACCATTTGTAGGGCTATTTATTGCTCGTATCTCAAGAGGCCGTACGATTCGTGAATTTATTTTTGGTGTTTTGGCCGTACCGAGTTTGTTCTGCGTGTTATGGTTTACCGTTTTTGGCAATAGTGCGATTTGGATTGATGTAAATGTTGCCCAAGGTGCTTTGCATGACCTAGTCTCCTCACCAGAAAAATTGTTGTTTGCCTTCTTAAATTATTTGCCTCTCCCTTTATTAACAGGGATTGCGGCGTTGATCACGATTTCTTTATTCTTTATCACATCTGCTGATTCAGGCATTTACGTTTTAAATAATATTGCATCTCGTGACAAAAGTATGGCTTCTCCTCGTTGGCAAGCCGCTATGTGGGGAGTATTGATGTCCGTCGTGGCTATTGTGTTACTCAGATCAGGTGGTTTGGGAACATTGCAAACGATGACGCTTATTGTGGCATTACCTTTTGCGGTACTCATGTTAGTCATGTGTTTTAGCTTGTGGAAAGGTATTCGTGCAGATAAGAAATACTTTTCAGCAAAAGTTACACCAACTAGTATTTTCTGGACGGGTGAAAAATGGCGTGAACGTTTGAGTCAGATGTTGAGCCAAACTCAAGAAACTGATATTCTCAAGTTTTTTAGAAAAACAGCACTACCTGCGATGAGAGAATTACGTCAAGAATTGGTCACTGTCCATAATCTTAATGTTGAGTTGGTTGAGAATTTGAGTCAGGAAGCACCTAGTTTAGAGTTTGTCATTAAAAAAGAATCAATGAGAGACTTTATGTATGGTATTAAATCAGTTAGTCATGAAGTGGCAGAAGAATTGATTCAAGATGAACATTTACCTCATATCCAACATGCCGTAACTTATACGCCAGTTACGTATTTCTTTGATGGAAGAGCAGGGTATGATGTCCAATATATGACAAGAAATGAACTGATTGCGGACATATTAAAACAATATGAACGTTATCTAAGTTTAATGTCTCATGTAGGACAAGAAATCATGTCTCATGAACAAACGGAATTGGCAGAATAATCCTTAGTGCATTTCCGCAAGAACACCCTCTCATCATACTGACATAAGGTGAGAGGGTGTTTTATTATTTCTTATCATGTGCGTTAACAGCACCTTAATCATCATGTTAGTTATTCATCTGACCAATGAATGTTTATTTTTGGTGAATGAATAAGGCTATGATAAAACTCAACGTCGCAGCAACGCCCATTATCCATGCCATGGCCAGTGCCGATCCATCAGAAAAGATGGCTAGTAAAATAGAACTGAGGATTCCACTGCCATATTGTAAAGAGCCCAATAATGCCGCACCAGATCCCGCCATATGGGGAATACCATCTAATGCACCTGCTGTCGCACAGCTTGCAATCACGCCCACCATAGAAAAATAAACGAAGACAAAAATAACAAAAGGCAGGATGTGATTGATAGGAATCGTAGATAAAATCGCTAAGATAATGCCCATGATACAAGCCAAACCTGTGGTTACTTTCAATAGGGTATTGAGCGAGAAATGTTTAATTAAAAAACGACTGGCATAACTTAAAGCCATCACACCGATAACATTCACGGCAAATAGCCAACCATAGTGTTGTGGGTTGACGTGAAAATATTCAATGTAAACTTTTGGTGAACCGACTACGAAAGCAAATTGTCCTAGATAAAAGAAACTAACGCACAATGTGTACTTCATGAAAGTTTTATTGACTAACAACTGGGCGTAGTTTCCGAAAACTTTCCAGAAATTCCCTGTGTGTCGCCGTTCTTGAGGCAATGTCTCAGGTAAAAGAAATAAGCTCAAAAACATGATAAAACCTACACTGGCTAATAGGTAAAAAATACTATGCCAAGTGCTAAAACGGATCATTTGGCCACCAATTAAAGGTCCCGCAATTGGAGCAATAGCCATAATTAAGGTTAAGCTGGACAACATTTGTACCGCTTGTGTGCGTGCAAAAACATCTCTGACGATAGCACGAGAAAGCATGGGGGCCGTGCATGCTCCTATTGCTTGGAAAATACGCCATAAAATAATGGACTCCATAGACTGAGCCATGGCACATCCAATCGAGCCGATGATATATAAAACCATCCCGATAAAAAGAGGAATTTTTCTGCCAATACGGTCACTGATCGGCCCCCATAATAACTGAGCCAAGGCAAAACCTATTAAAAAACCAGAGACCGTTAGCTCCACTGAACCATTTAATTCTTTTTGCATGTCAGGCATAGCAGGCAAATAAATATCCGTGGAAAGAGACGTAAACGCCATCAATGTGCCTAATATGACAAAAAATAAAGGATGTTGTGTATTTAATGTTTTCATTTTTAAAAGGGGAAAGTGCTTGTTAAAAATATTTAAACTTATTCAGTTAGTTAAATAAAGGCCATTTTCCTGAGATCAGGAGTGTTAGTCACCTTATCTCAGTGATCGATACGTCTAATTTAAATCACTTACGATCTGAGATGGATATATTTAAACCATACCACTATCATACCCATTTTCCTGAGATCAGGAGTGTTAGTCACTTTATCTCAGTGATCGATACGTCTAATTTAAATCACTTACGATCTGAGATGGATATATTTAAACCATACCACTATCATACCCATTTTCCTGAGATCAGGAGTGTTAACCACCTTATCTCAGTGATCGATACGTCTAATTTAAATCACTTACGATCTGAGATGGATATATATAAACCATATCACTATCATATCTATTTTCCTGAGATCAGGAATGTTAGCCACTTGATCTCAGTGATCGATACGTCTAATTTAAATCACTTACGATCTGAGATGGATATATTTAAACCATACCACTATCATACCCATTTTCCTAAGATCAGGAATGTTAGCCACTTGATCTCAGTGATCGATAAACTTAAAGAATGATGTCATTTATTCCCTTGAAAGCGAAATCACGTTAACCAATTCACCACACATGGCGGTGAATCGGTCGTATTAGTGATTCGTAGATAAAAAACTGAAATATATGACAGCGTATTATAAAACAAATTTATCCAATGCTTGGATAAGGGCTTTTTGAATACCTGGTTCATCAAAAGCATGCCCAGCATCATCAACCGTGATAAAAGTAGCATCTGGTAATGCTTTATGTAGGTCCCAAGCTGTTTTGAAAGGTGTGCACATATCATAACGACCCTGTACTATTACGGTAGGAATATGTGCAATCTTGTGAGCATCGGCAATTAACTGACCCTCACGCATAAAGCCATGATGAACAAAGTAATGGTTTTCAATGCGAGCGAAAGCCAAAGCAAAATGTCCATCTTCGTGTTGTTCTTGATGATGGTCATTGGGCAATAAAGTGATGGTGCGACCTTCCCATTGGCTCCATGCACGAGCAGCGTCTAATTGTTTATTTTTATCCGAACCTGTTAACAGTTCACGATAGGCGGTAATCATATGATGTCGTTTTTCTGGAGCAATAGGGGCGATGTAATCTTCCCAATAATCAGGATAGATATAAGAGGCCCCCTCTTGGTAAAACCATCTGAGTTCTTCTTCTCTTAATGTAAAAATACCGCGTAAAATAAGCTCACTGACGTGTTCAGGATGAGTTTGTGCATAAGCTAAAGCAAGTGTTGACCCCCAAGATCCACCAAATACCAATAGTTTCTCAGTCTTTAGCACTTCTTTTCTTAAACGTTCAATATCCGCAACTAAATGCCAAGTCGTATTGTTTTCTAGACAACCATGCGGTTTGGAGCGTCCACAACCACGTTGATCAAAAAGTAAAACCTGATATTTCTCAGGGTTAAATAAACGACGATGCATGGCTGAACAGCCACTGCCAGGTCCACCATGTAAGAATACAGCAGGTTTTCCGTTAGGATGACCACATAATTCCCAATATATCTCATGGCCATCGTCACTGTTTAAATAACCTGTTTCGTAAGGAGTGATTTCAGGGTAAAGCATAAGACCTCCTTTGCTTATAAAAAATATCTTATTAAAGATATTAAATAAAAAAAATCTTAATGTCTATCAGGATTAAAACGGTATTAAGTATCGGCAGTTATCCATCCCAGCAGCACAACGTCGAGATCATCATCCAAGCAATAATCAGCACAACGTCGAATTCACCGTACAGTCAGTAGGACTTACACGCGTTTGAAAACCAAGTCATTTACACGGTATCCCAGTTTTAGACCGCGATTCTCGAATTTCGTTAAAGGTCGATAATCTGGTTTGGGAGCAAAACTTTCCGCTGTATTTTTAAGTAAAGGCTCTTGCGATAACACTTCTAACATTTGTGCCGCATATTCTTCCCAATCTGTCGCACAATGTATGTAAGCCCCAGGTTTAAGACGACTGCAAAGTAAACGAACAAAAGGGGCTTGGATGAGACGACGTTTGTGATGACGTTTTTTGGGCCATGGATCGGGAAAGTAGATATGAACGCCATCTAAGCTTTCAACAGGAATCATATCTCTTAATACTTCAACGGCATCATGTTGAATAATACGAATATTATTAAGATTCTCGTCTTCAATTTTTTTAAGTAATGAAGCGACCCCTGTTTTATAGACTTCCAAAGCCAGAAAATTATCTTGAGGTCTGGTTTGGGCGATTTTGGCAGTGGTTTCGCCCATGCCAAAACCAATCTCTAAGATAGTAGGAGCTTGACGTTTAAATAGTGCCGAATAGTCAAGATGTGTATGACCATATTCGACGACCCATAGTGGATAGAGTCGATTTAAAGCATCCTCTTGTGCAGAAGTTAACGTAACGCGATGACTCACAAAACTACGGATATGCGGGTGCGGTGCATCTTTGGCGTACTGAGGATCAAGCTCATAAGTCTTCATTTTCTGTTCCATGTTTTTAGTGAATACGCATACCAGGTAAGGCCCCTTCAAAAGGTTCCAGAATATAAATGCCAGGATGGGTGGCTTCGTCTGCATGACTGGCTGCTAGTACCATGCCTTCAGAAATACCAAAACGCATTTTTCTGGGAGCTAAATTTGCCACCATGACCGTGAGCTTGCCGACTAAATCTTCAGGTTTATAGAACTGGCTAATACCTGAGAAAACATTGCGTAGTCTGCCTTCGCCGACATCTAAACTTAATTGGAGTAGTTTGTTAGAACCTTCCACAGGTTTACATTCAACGATTTTGGCGATTCTTAAATCGACTTTGGCAAAATCATCGATAGTGATGGTAGGTGCAATCTCTTCACCACCTGGTTTTACTACTTCTGGAGCAGGGGCTTCAAATAATTTTTCTAACATTTCGGGTTCAACACGCGTCATTAAATGTTTAAACGAAGCAATATGTTCGGGCAGGATAACCGCATCATTCCAAACAAAGGAATGATTCATCCCAAATAGTTCGGTAGCAATTCGTTTACCTAGATGAGGCAAAATGGGATTGAGCATCACCGCTAATGCTTTAAATCCTGCAATGGCTTGAGAACAAATAAGTTGTAATTCGTCTTTTTTCTCTTGAGTATCTAGATTTTTGGCAAGTACCCAAGGTTTTGCATTATCAAAAGCTTGGTTAATCGTGTCGGCATAACTCATGATAGTTCTGATGGCACGAGAAAACTCGCGGGTTTCTAGATCATTTTTCACTGATTCTAGGACGGGTGTAAGGGCGTTGACAAGGGTGTGTTCTTGTCCGTGATAAGCCAATTCGCCGTTAAAATGTTTAGAAATAAAGCCTGCCGCACGACTTGCAATATTCACAAACTTACCAATCAAATCACTATTTACACGTGCGATAAAATCTTGAGATGTAAAGTCAATATCTTCAACTTTGGCATTTAGTTTAGCCGCCAAGTAATAACGTAACCATTCAGGATTCATGCCGATTTCAAGATATTTCAATGGAGAAATACCTGTACCGCGGCTCTTGGACATTTTTTCGCCAGATACAGTCACAAAACCATGTACGGCTAATTGGTCAGGGACTTTACGTCCAGAAAAATGTAACATGGCAGGCCAGAACAAAGAATGGAAGTAAGTAATATCTTTACCGATAAAATGAACCTGTTCGGTATCGCCGTTTGGATCCAGTAACTGATCCATATCGATATCATGTTTTTTGCAATAAGCTTTTAAAGCGGCCAAGTAACCGACAGGGGCATCTAGCCATACATAAAAATATTTACCTGGTGCATTCGGAATTTCAATGCCAAAGTAAGGTGCATCGCGAGAAATATCCCAATCTTGCAATTGACGATTTTCTTCTGAATCGCCTAACCATTCTTTCATTTTGGCCAGTACTTCGTTTTGTAAGCGTGGCTGACCTTGTTTGTTTTTGCCACTTACCCACTCATTTAGGAATGTGGCGGCTCTTGGATCAGAAAGCTTAAAGAAAAAGTGTTCTGATGATTTCAAAACTGGTGTGGCATTGGTTAAGGTAGAGTAAGGATTAATCAAATCAGTTGGTGCATAAACGGCACCACAAACCTCGCATGAATCGCCGTATTGGTCGTGAGCATGACATTTTGGACACTCGCCTTTGATATAGCGATCGGGTAAGAACATGCCTTTTACGGGATCATAAAACTGTTCAATCGTTTTCGTGCTGATAAATCCAGCTTTTTGTAGGGCAAGATAGATCTCGCCTGATAACTCTGTATTTTCGGGGCTATGCGTGGAGTACCAAATATCATGTGAAATATGAAATCCCTCTAAATATTTGGGACGGTCATTAGCCACTTCTTGGATTAACTGTTCAGGGGTGATGCCACGTTTTTCTGCCATCAACATAATAGGGGCACCATGAGTATCATCTGCACCGATGAAATAAACTTTGTGTCCTGCCATACGCATGGCTCTTACCCAAATATCAGCTTGGGTATATTCCATAATATGACCAATATGAAAAGCTGCGTTAGCATAGGGTAGTGCAGTTGTTACAAAAATCGTACGTTGTGTCATCATTATCTTCTTTTAAAATGTCAATCGCTTATTGCGAAACTAAACTATTACATAAACTGTCCATTTTAACAGAATGTTTTATTTAGAACGCAAGGAAAATCAATCAAAAGCACTCTGTTAAAAATGAGATAAAAAAGCTTTAACATTCCGTTGTTACCCAAGAAATGTCGTTCAGTAGATAAAAATACCTCAGTCTTTTTCTTTAAACTCAATGTCCGTAACGTCTTTTGCTTCTTCTTTTTTCCATGTTTTGTTAAATCTGCTATTGCGAAAACGCACGATAGAATCCTGAGTTTGTGACTGTGTTTTTTTTACAAAGCCTTTTAGGTCAAAATCTTTTTTAAATAACCAAGAACGAATCAACATGATAAGAACAAAGATGGCAAGAATGCCGATCACGACAGCACCAATAAAAAATAATGCGATGCCAAATGCTAAAGAAATAATAAGGTATAAAATTCTATTCACAATATCCATATTAAAACTATTCCTGCTTAGGGGTATAACCATGCTAAAAATAATGTTGAATCACATATTTTGCACTGAACAAGTTATGATATAGCTTTCATCCAAAAACGATTGAGGTTAAGAATGAGTATATCAGAGGTATCTATTTTACAGGCACTTGAAGCACTTTGTGATCCACTTACTGGTCATAAATTAGGTCAAAAACTCAAAATTCAAGATATCTCGACATCTTGGTTAGGTAAGATTGAGATTAAACTCGCCTTGGGGTATCGATTAGGTGCATCAAAAACGTTATTAGAACAACAAATTCTAAACATTCTTGAAACAAAGTTAAGCATCAAGCCGTCTAAAGTTAATGTGTTGGTGGACGAAACAGTAAAAAAACATGTCGTCAAACAGAATTTAACGCCTTTGGCACAAGTTAAAAACATTATTCCTATTTCTTCTGGTAAAGGTGGGGTCGGCAAAAGTACGACCACTGTCAACCTTGCCTTGGCCTTGGCTGCAGATGGAGCATCGGTCGGTATTTTAGATGCAGATATTTATGGGCCTAGCCAGCCATTATTGCTTGGTATAGCAGGACAAAAGCCAGAAAGCAAAGATAATAAGAGTATGGAACCTTTGTCAAATTATGGGGTATCGGTAAATTCAATTGGCTTTTTAATTGATGATAGTGCTCCTGTTGCATGGCGAGGTCCGATGGTATCAGGAGCTTTGGACCAGTTATTGAATCAAACAAATTGGCCAGAATTAGACTATTTGTTAATCGATATGCCACCTGGAACGGGGGATATTGCTTTAACATTAGTGCAAAAGGTTCCTGTTGTGGGGGCGGTTATTGTGACGACACCACAAGATATTGCTTTATTGGACGCTAAGAAAGGATTAAGAATGTTCCAAAAAGTGGAGGTTCCTGTCCTAGGCGTGATTGAAAACATGTCTGTTTATTGCTGTCCTAATTGTGGGCATACCGAACATTTATTTGGTCAAGAAGGGGGGCAAAGAATGGCCCAAGAGTTATCGGTTGATTACTTGGGTGGATTGCCGCTAGAACTATCGATTCGTGAACAGGCTGATGCAGGCAAACCCATCGTGATCGCTGATCCCCAAAGTCAAGCAGCCCAAGATTACGCTAAAATAGCAAGAAATTTGGCGATTGCGGTATCAAATTTGGAAGAGGATACGCAACGACACTTTCCTAAATTTATGATGAAAGTTACTCAGTGAAAAAGATATTATTATGTTCGATCACCTCACTAGCTTGTGTGGCACAGGCTAGTGGTTTGGTAAAACCAGAAATTGTGATTTATCCTCAAGGGATGACACCTGAGGTATTGCAAACAGTGAGTAAAGCACTGGATGCCGTGATCAGAACGTTAGATGATGAAGATACAAAAGAAGCCATGCGTGTTCGTTTTAAGGCACGTGACGCAGTTGTATCGGCATTACGAATCCATGGTTACTATAATGCCAGAGTGGATTTGATCGTTGGTACGGATGCATTTGGAGAAACATGGGAGGTATCCGTTAATTCAGGGCCGCCAGCTAAGGTTTATCAAGTGAATCAGCACTTTTCGGGGGCGGTGTCTTTGCCTCAGTTTTCAGAAAGATTGCAAAAGATAAAAGATCAATGGCCTTTGAATAAAGGCGATGTCTTTGTGAATGACAATTGGTCCAAAGCAAAATCAGATACCTTAACTCAGTTATCACAACAAGATTTTTATTATGCTCGAATGATTGATACACAGGCTATCGTTAATACCAGCAATCAACGAGTGATATTGAATACTTCATATGATTCAGGCCCTGCAGTGAAACTTGGAACACTACAAATAGAGGGCTTAAATCGTGTACCAGAAAGATTGATTCATCGCTATGTCAGATATAGTGAGGGCGATCCTTATGATGCCAATACACTATCAAAGTGGCAACAACAGCTGATGTCCACAGAGTACTTTAGAGGTGTTTTTATTTTTCCAGATGCACAAGTGTCATTGAATGAACAAGAAGTAACCGTTCCTTTAAAAGTTAAGGTTACCGAAGGTCCGTCTAAGCAAATAACCGCTAATGTCGGATGGACCGATGATGTGGGGCCAAAGGCAGAATTATTGTATAAACAATACATTTTGTTTCATTCACCGTTGACCTTAAATTCAGGCATTGGCGTAGATAAAACTCAACAAAAAGTTTTTCTGGATGTCTATAAACCGCCTAATTTAGATGGCACGGTGGATAGTTTTGGTACCTTGTTTAATCATTATGATAATGATGGTGAAGATGTAAAACGCTTTGCATTAGGCTGGAAGCGTACCCATGAATTTAAACTAGATGAGCGTTCACGTGTTTTATTTAATTCAGAGTGGGGGGCTCGTCTTAATTATGATTGGGTAACCCGTGACAACGATGATAAATACTCTTTACCGACGGTCGTGGCGACTTGGACAGGGATGCGTCGAGACGTAGATGATATTTATAATCCCACTCGAGGTAATTTGGTCGCGATAGGATTGGGAGCGGGTATCGCGGGGGGATCGCATTCACATCGTCCATTTACGCGAATGGATTTGCGTTACCAATATTGGTTTTCTTTAAGTCCCAAAGATATTGTGACCATTAGGGCTCAGGCAGGGCAGGTATTTGCTGATGATCAGGTAACCATTCCCTATGACTTTGGATATCGCTTGGGAGGTGCCAGAACATTGCGTGGTTATCGATATGAACAGTTTGGTCAAGAAATCGGCGATGGTGTCACCGTAGGTGCTAAAGCAATGATGGCGGCAGGAGTAGAGTATATTCATTACTTTAATGATATGTTGGGTATGTCAACATTCATTGATATGGGGAATACGGCTAGATATATTAAAGACGTTGAACCTGTATTAGGTTACGGTATCGGAGCGGTCGCCAAAACACCAGCTGGGCCATTTGAACTACAATTTGCGTGGGGACAAAAAGATAGAAAATTACGCATACATTTTTCCCTTGGGATGGCATTTTAATGAAATGGTTTAAAAGAATTTCCCTATCACTGCTTGGCATCATATTATTGCTTATCATCGCACTGTTCATTGTGGTGCACACCAGTATTGGAACACGATATGCGTTGAACTTTGCTTTAAAACAGGCAGGTGGTTCTGCTCAAAAGATAGACGGTACCTTGTTTTCAGGTTTGACGATTGAGAAACTGAATTTAAAACAAGACAGCTTAGCACTGAGTAATGACCGCATTTACCTTGCCGTTTCTTTTTGGCCGTTGTGGTTAGGAACCGTTCATGTCAATGATCTTGAATTAGGCCATACACATATGGTGTTAACGCCCGCACAGACCGCATCGGCTTCTGAACCCTCAACAAAGCAAGCTGGCTGGTTGCCGACATTACCTGTTAATGTGTTTGTCGATAAATTATCACTGGACTCATTAGAGATAAAGTCTGAACAGAAACAGTTAATTCAAGTGGGAAACGTAGCGTTAGAACAGTTTGAGTGGAGTAAAAAACAAATCAAAGGTCAACTACCCTCATTGTATTTGAAACAAGATAATCTGGCTTTAGGCGTAGCTGCTGACTTTTCTGCTCAAGTTAATCCACTTTATAAAGGCTTACTGAATGCCGTCGATTTAAACGCTAAAATTTTAAATGACAGTCAAATCAAAGGCGAGCCGCTATCTGGACAGATGCATGTGAAAGCAGAGGGGTTAAGCAGTTTAAGCCAATTTAAAATTCATCAAAGCCTTGTCCTGTTAAACATGGGAAATGGCCATTTAACCTTGACTGGTGATATGATGAATGCGAACAGTAAGTTGGTCATGACGGCGAACTTCCCGCATCTTGAAAAGCTGTTCAGTGATGATCCATTGTCTTTTCAAATGACCGCTGAATTTGATGGCAATATCGCCAAACATAACACATTGATTCGTTCTGCCTTTAAGCGTCCTAATAAAGCCACCGCGTTGATGTCACTTCAGGCTAATGGTAATTGGAAACAAGATAATTCAGGAAGACAGTATTATCGAGGAACATTAAGTGAACTAGATTTTAATTTTAAAAACATTGCATTAAAACAAGTAGATGCGTTACCCATAGAATTTAGTGTATCACCACAAGGTAAGGTTCATTTCGTGGGCAACAAAACGCAGTTAAATGTTCAAATTGCTTCTTATCAAGTACCGATTTTCTTAAATAGTTTTGGTATGGATGGGGATAAATGGAATGTTAAAGGTTATATCCAGAAGTTGCCTATTTCTCCTGAAATCATCGCTTATATTCATGAAAGTATTCAGCTGTTAAATCCATCTAACCAATCCTTGAAAGCTCCGCATATTGTGCTGGATGGAAATTGGGATGTGGTTTTTGATAAAAAATTAAATGCTAAGGTGAATCTGAATCGTATTGATGGCAAAGGATCTTGGCCCTTTCAATACGGTAATCTAGCAATGGATTTTGATCGTTTTAGCCTGTCGGTATTGGGCGATACGCTTTATAACATTAATGCTCAGGCAAGCGGTGAAAAATCTTCTTTTGACGCTCAGGCTGAATTGGATCTTGAAAAAATACAACCGCTACATTTTGCAAAAGCAAACCTTCTTCTTGCTGATAACTCGTTTTTAAAACTGAATGCCATATCCATCGATAGAACTCAACAAGAAAGTAAGCAACTTAAACTGCCTTATGAGCATTCAATCGATGTCACCTTGCAAACGAAAGATTTAAAACTAGAAAGTTTGTCTATGGGGATGTTGCCTAGTTCCTTGCTAAATATGGATTGGCAAGCGAAAGTAGGCTTTGATCATGTATTGCATTTAAGGTATTTAACTTTAGATGGACAGATTAACAAAGGATCAAAATGGAATAAACAAGCGGCTCAAGGCGAGGCGGCTTTTGGTTTGATGTTTGATGGCGATTATCAATCTGAACCTATTTCTCAACTCAAGCAATTATCTTTATTAGGCAGTCATCTGGATTTGAAAATAGGTGATGCACATTTACAGGTCAATGCAGATGAAGAAAATGAGAAAGGTCGAGATTTAACGGTTGATGTGAGTGTCCCGAATTTGTCGCAGTTATGGCCTAATGGAAAGGGTTATGCGTATTTGACGATGCAAGCCGATGGTGACATGATGGATCATCGTCTTGATATTCATGCACGAACTGATTTAATGAACAAAAATGTTCAGTTTGATTTAAATAGCCATAATCAAATAACGGATAATAATGAGTTTCACGTACTGATTGAAAAGTTATCTTCTAATTTTTCAAGTTTTGGTATGAGCCAAGAAAAAGGAATGCTGTCATTGGCATTTGAACCGATTCGTTGGAATGTTAATTTAGATGGCTTGAATATTAAGTTAACACCTACTCAAAACGTGTCATTTGCAAGGTTAAATGCCTCAGGTCAAGAGACGGCATGGCAGACTCAAGGTGAGGTGCCAGAAGTTCGTCTTAATGATGAGTTGTTGAGAAAAATCATTCAAGAATTTGATCCTAAACGCTTGGAAAATCGTTCGGGTAGTTTAAAAATTAATGATGGTAAGAAACGTAGTTTGATAAATTTATTAGTGAGCTTGGACTGGAATCTGGCTTTTGACGGTGCTTTGGCAGGAGATATGCACCTTAAACGTTTATCAGGTGATTTCTTGGCTTTTGGAGGCAAAGAAAACTTAAAAGGCTTAGATTTGCATTTGAATAGTACCAAAACGAGTGCAAAAACGAGTGATCTGACTGCTAGTTTTGAATTATTGATGAACAATATGGGAAATTTTAATGCGGTCGCAAAAGTTCCTTTAAAAGGTTATGAACCGCAGATTTTTCCAGGCGTGACAGGGGCGATTCAAGGACATATTCCCAATATTGCTTGGTTGACTCCTTTTACCAATAATCTGTTAGAACTAGGAGGGCAAGCGACGTTTAGTTTGGCAGGAGCGAGTACCGCCAGTGGCAGTTGGTTGACCAATGGGTATCTTCAAGGTAAGGATTTGAAAGTGATTCAAATTGAAAATGGTGTTCGTTTGGTCGATGGCGAGTTTAAGGCATTCTTACATAATAATTTACTGAATATCGAGCGATTATATTTTCCAGGAAAAATTAGGGTGATGCCAAATGAATGGCGAACAAAACAATGGGTTCAAAATACCCCAGAGGCTCAAAAAGGCTATTTGTCAGTGACGGGAAATTGGAATATTTTGGAGCAAAGAGGAAATGTTCAAACAGAATTGAATCATTATCCTTTGGTACAACGTTCTGATCGTTTTGTGATGGTAAGTAGTAAAAGTGATATTCAAGTAGCGATGCCTAATATCAAAATTAATGGAAATGCTTTGGTGGATGCAGGCTGGGCCAGTATCGATTTATTGGGAGAGGTCCCCACGATTGATGGGGATATTGTGGTCACGGATGGTAGCGAAACCATCAAAAAATCAACCGCCACAAATATTGATATGAATTTTTCATTGAATATGGGTGATAGATTTTTTGTGACGGGATTGGGCTTAAATACTGCGGTTATCGGCAATTTGGATCTAACCATGCAAGATAATTTATTAAAAGGAGTAGGTATTTTTGCCACTAAAGAGGGTTCTTTTAATATTTATGGCCAAAATCTTAGCATTGATAGAGGACGAATTACGTTCCAAGGCGATATTAAAAATCCATTGTTAGATATTGTGGCGTTACGCACGGAAACAGAGGTCAAAGCGGGGGTCTCTATTACAGGAACGGCATCAAAACCAAAAATTAGTTTAGTTTCTGTGCCCGAAGTCAGTGAAGTTGAAAAACTGTCATGGTTAATCATGGGTAGAGGCCCTGATAGCAATGGTAGTGATTTGGCGATGTTATTAAGTGTTGGTACGTCATTTTTCACAGGTGATGGCACGTCTGAACCTTTTTATCGTAAACTAGGCTTAGATGACTTAAATTTAGGTTCAGGAGGGGTGGGTCAAACATCCAGTATTCTGCCTGTACAAACCGTTGCTTCTGGGGCTTATAATGCCTCGGGTGAGTCTGAAGCAAATCGATATATTAGTGCAACAAAAAATTTAAGTAATCGTTTTAAAATAGGCATTGAACAGGCATTAGATACGACTGGAACAGTTGTGTTAGGAAGTTATAATCTATTGAAGTATTTAACTTTTGATGTTCAGTTTGGTACGATTAATGGGTTTGGGTTTACGTATAAACGCCAATTTAATTAACGCTAATTTGGAATAGGAATTATTATGTCAATAAAAAATGATAGATGGATACGACGAATGTCAGAAAAAGGCATGATTGAGCCATTTGAACCTGGTCAGGTAAGACATAATGCGATGGGGAAAATCGTCAGTTATGGGACAAGTAGTTATGGCTATGATGTGAGATGTGCGGATGAGTTTAAAATTTTTACCAATATAAATTCAAGCATTGTCGATCCCAAAAACTTTGACTCTGGCAGTTTTGTTGATTTTAAAGGGGATGTATGTATTATTCCGCCTAATTCATTTGCCTTGGCCAGAACCGTTGAATATTTTAGAATTCCAAGAGGCGTGTTGACTATATGTTTAGGTAAAAGTACCTATGCTCGATGTGGCATTATTGTGAATGTGACTCCTTTGGAACCCGAATGGGAGGGTCATGTGACACTTGAATTTTCTAATACAACGCCATTACCTGCCAAGATTTATGCAGGAGAAGGATGTGCCCAGATGTTGTTTTTAGAAAGTGATGAAGAATGTGAAGTATCTTACCGCGATCGTGGTGGCAAATATCAGGGTCAAACAGGTGTTACATTGCCTCGTACCTAGATGAAACTTTATGATTAGGAAAAATGATGAAATTTAATTTCCCCATTGTCATTATTGATGAAGATTTTCGTTCAGATAGTGCTTCTGGATTTGGGATTCGTGCTTTAGCTGATGCGATTGAGGCAGAGGGTATGAAAGTGTTGCCGGTTACCAGCTATGGTGATCTTACCTCATTTGTTCAGCAACAAAGTCGTGCAAGTGCCTTTATTTTATCGATTGATGATGAGGAATTTGACACAGACTCTCCAGAAGATGTCGCCACAGCTATTCGTAATTTACGTGCGTTTATTGGTGAGTTACGTTTTAGAAACGAAGATATTCCCATTTATTTATATGGCGAAACGAGAACGTCAGAACATATTCCTAATGATATTTTGCGTGAGTTACATGGCTTTATTCATATGTTTGAAGATACGCCAGAATTTGTGGCTCGTCATATTATTCGCGAAGCTAAATCTTATTTAGATAGCCTACCACCGCCATTTTTCAGAGAGTTGGTAAAGTATGCTCAAGATGGTTCTTATTCCTGGCATTGTCCAGGTCACTCTGGGGGCGTGGCATTTTTGAAAAGTCCAGTCGGGCAAATGTTTCACCAGTTTTTTGGTGAAAATATGTTGCGTGCGGATGTGTGTAATGCGGTAGAAGAGTTAGGGCAGTTATTGGATCATACAGGTCCTGTCGCAGAGTCAGAAAAAAATGCAGCACGTATTTTTCATGCAGACCATTGCTACTTCGTCACGAATGGTACCTCAACATCTAATAAAATCGTTTGGCATGCCAATGTCGCCGCCAATGATATTGTATTGGTGGATCGTAATTGCCATAAATCGATTCTTCATGCCATTACCATGACAGGTGCCATTCCAGTATTTTTGCGTCCTACACGAAACCATTTAGGGATTATTGGACCGATTCCTTTGGAAGAGTTTGAGCCTGAAAATATTCGTAAGAAAATAGAAGCCAATCCTTTTGCTCGCGAGATTAAAGATCCTAAGATTAAGATTATGACGTTAACACAAAGTACTTATGATGGTGTGATGTATAACGTCGAAAAGATTAAAGAAAAATTAGGCGATCGCGTCGAGAATTTGCACTTTGACGAGGCATGGATTCCTCATGCAGCATTCCATGAATTCTATAACAATATGCATGCTATTGGTGAAGACCGTCCACGTAGTGAACACTCTATGATTTATGCGACACACTCCACTCACAAAATGCTAGCGGGTATTTCACAAGCATCGCAAATTATCGTTCAAAACGCGAAAAATCGTGAATTGGATCGTAACTTATTTAATGAGGCGTATTTAATGCATACCTCGACATCGCCTCAATATGCCATTATTGCTTCATGTGATGTAGCAGCTGCGATGATGGAGCCGCCAGGTGGTACAGCTTTAGTGGAAGAGAGTATTCGTGAGTCTATTGATTTCCGTAAGGCAATGCGTAAAGTGGCCTCTGAGTATGGAAAAGATGATTGGTGGTTCAAAGTATGGGGACCGAATCGTTTGCCGAAAGAGGGAATTGGAGAACAAAGCGATTGGATTCTGGATGATGAGCAATGGCACGGCTTTGGTCCTTTGGCAGAAGATTTCAACATGCTTGATCCGATTAAGGCGACAGTCATTACACCAGGATTAAACCTAGATGGTAGTTTTGATGAAACAGGAATTCCAGCTACCTTAGTGAGTAAATTCTTAGCAGAACATGGTGTTGTGGTTGAAAAAACGGGTCTGTACTCTTTCTTTATCATGTTTACCATTGGTATTACAAAAGGCCGATGGAATACGATGTTGACTGCCCTACAACAATTCAAAGATGATTACGATAAAAACCATCCTTTGTGGCGTGTGATGCCAGAATTCTGCAAACAATATCCTCGCTATGAACGCATGGGATTGCGTGATTTATGCCAAATGATTCATGAGGCTTATCGTGAAAATGATGTGGCTAAGATCACCACTAAAGTTTATTTAAGCGATATGGAACCCGTGATGAAACCATCAGATGCTTTTGCTCGTATGGCTCATCGTGAGGTAGAACGCGTGCCGATCAGTCAGTTAGAAGGACGTGTGACAGGGGTGTTATTAACGCCATATCCGCCAGGTATTCCTTTGCTGATCCCTGGTGAACGCTTTAATAAAACCATTGTGGAATATTTAGAGTTTTCCAAAGATTTCAATGAACGTTTCCCAGGGTTTGAAACCTTTATTCACGGCTTGGGCTATGACGAAAAACTTGGCTATTACGTGGACTGCCTCAATCTATAAGGTAATAGGAACGCTGACATGATATTTAAACCCTCATCGCCTGCCTTTCTTTCGGTAGGCTTGAGACCCTTTTATTTTCTAGGGGTTTGTTTTGCCATTCTTATGATAACCATGTGGACCAGTGGTTTTCTTGGGGTGAGGGGGATGTTAGATTTTTATTGGCATGCTCATGAAATGCTATACGGCTTTGTACCCGCTATTATGACAGGCTTTTTATTAACGGCTATGTCAAATTGGACAGGCTATGTAACCGCTAGAAAGGGTCGTCTATTGGGGCTGGTCTTGGTATGGTTGATGGCAAGAATCGCTCTTTATATTCCTACACTAGGCTTAAAGTGCAGTTTGGGCCTTAGTTTGCTGTTTTATGTTCTGGTGATTCTTTGTCTGCTTCATGCGGTGATAAAAAGTCGCATCTGGGCCCATCTTTTGCCTATTGTTGTGTTTGCTTTGTATGCAGGCAGCCATTTTGCTTATGTCTTTTGCTTGCTGAACCGACGCAGTCTCATCGCTCAAGATTATATGCTGGCGACCTTATGTTTGGTGGTGGGCATGATTTCAGTCATTAGCATGAGGGTGTTACCTTTTTTTATTGCTCGTCGCTTTAATCTTAGACAAGTGCTCATTCCTAAACTTTCAAATATATTGGGTATCTGTTTGCCTTTGTTGTTGGCACTGGGCATGGTGTTTTCAAAATATCCTGTTGTACTACCGCTAACCGCCGTACTCTCCATCATCTTTTCATTCAATTTAAGCTATATTTTATTCAAACAATATACCTCTAAAATCTGGACAGAACCGATGTTATGGGTCTTATATGGGGCATTGATTTTTGCGATGATAGGCACGCCCGTTTTAGTGTTAGGGCGATTATGGCAGTTTGATTTACCGTTCAAAGTATATGATATGGGTGTTCATTTGATAACCTTGGGTGGGATTGCAGCCATGACGTTAGGCATGATGACACGTTCCACACTCGGTCACACAGGACGTTCTTTGCAAGCCCCTAAACTAATGCCTTGGGCTTTTCGTTTAGTCTTTCTGGCTGCTTTATTAAGAGCGATGTATCCATTGACCCTAGATTATTTCTGGGGACATATGTGGTGGCATATGTCGGCCACTTGTTTTATTTTGGCATTTTGTTTTTTTCTGTATCACTTCGCTTTGGTTTTCTTTAAGAAAAGTTTGTAAAAACGATATTCTTCGATATGAATCGTTGCGTTCTTCTCCGATAACCGCTTACTTGGGTTAAAATACCCTAGTTATTTACTCGGGAATAAAGATTATGATCGTAAACATAGATCCTCCTTCTTTCAAAAAAGCACCAGAACCCACAGGATTGGACCGTTTTCCTGTGCTGAGTTATGCTTTTAGACCGTTGTACTTTTTCGGTACACTTTTCTGTTTAATCAGTTTGATAGAATGGACGGCAGGGTATAAGGGTACGCCACAGCTACCTTTCCAATTATGGCATGCTCATGAAATGATTTATGGTTTCGTGGGAACGATTATTGTGGGGTTCTTGCTGACGGCGGTTAGAACTTGGACGGGGTTGGTGACTGCCAAGAATGCAGAGTTAATTGTGCTGTTATTTTTCTGGTTTGTGGCTCGCATTGCGGTCTATGGTGGTGAGCAAGGCTTGTGGCTTGCTTTTATGGCGAATGTGCTGTTTTATGGCTATGCGACCTATCTTTTTGCAAAACCCATTATCCAATCTAAAAATAAACGTAATTACATTCCTATCGGCATTCTTTTCTGTTTGCTATTGAGTTTGTGCGGGTTTGATTTAACGGTTTTAACAAGACATACGTTATGGGCGATGAACTTTATGTATGTCGGGATTTCGGTGGTGTTGTCTGTTGTCTGTTTGATCGCTATGCGTGTATTGCCATTTTTTACGGCTAGACGCTTGGGTACGAATCAAATGGTTATCCCGCCTAGTATGCAAAAGTGGGGGATGTTGGTTCCCATTTTTATAGCGGTTTTAATGGTGTTTAAACATATTGATGCGGCAGTTTGGGTGGCATTTGTTTTGTCGCTGTATGTGGCTTACTGTTTGTTCTTTATGTTGAAAGGCACTTATGTGAAAACGATGTGGACAGAACCCATGTTGTGGATTCTGCATTTGGCCGTCTTTTTTGTGGCATTAGGTGCACCATTTTTGTACTTCTTTATGGCTATTGATAGCAAGTTTATGGATAGTGCCATGCATATGATGACGGTAGGTGGGATTAGTGCCATTATTCTAGGTATGATGGCTCGTACTAGTTTGGGTCACACGGGTCGTATGATGAGAGCCGTACCTCCCATGCCTTGGGCATTCCGTTTGATTTTTGTGGCGATGTTGATTCGAGTTTGTTTGCGTTTTGCACAAACAGATGTTCAGTATCATATGATCTGGGGTGCCTCTGCGGTCTTTTATATTTTGGCATTCGCACTTTTCCTTGGTCGATATGGTCTTTGGTTGTGGCAAAAGAGTGAGTCGAAGTAATTTTAAACAGTATATCAGTGCTCCTTTACGGAGCACTGATAGTATTACAAGATGTATCGTAAAAAAATAAATTAAGAAAAGATCTGGCTTTGATAAAAAATCCCCATAACAAAAAATATTATGGGGTAGGGTAAAAATTAGAGAGAGTTAAGATTAGTTAGATAAACCCTCAAATAACACAGTTGAAAGGTAACGTTCGCCATTAGAGGGTAATACGGTAACAATCAATTTACCCGCATTTTCAGGTTTTTTGGCAAGTTCAATCGCGGCCCAAATCGCTGCACCTGAAGAAATTCCCACTAATAAGCCTTCTTTTTTGGCACTTTCGCGAGCGGTTTCCAAAGCAGCTTCAGAAGGGACTTTGATAATGCCATCATAAATATGCGTATTTAACACAGCTGGAACAAAACCTGCTCCAATGCCTTGGATAGGGTGAGGCCCTTTAGGTCCACCGCTTAACACAGCAGAGGCTTCGGGTTCGACGGCATATACTTTGATATTGGGGTTACGTTCTTTAAGTACTTCACCCACACCTGTTACGGTACCACCCGTTCCGACACCTGCCACAAAAATATCGACTTTGCCATCGGTATCACGCCAGATTTCTTCTGCGGTGGTCGCACGATGAATCGCTGGGTTAGCAGGGTTTTCAAATTGTTGTGGCATGAAGTATTTGTTAGAATCGGATTCGGTAATCGATTTGGCAAGATTAATCGCACCGCCCATTCCCTCTGCCGCAGGAGTTAGTTTTAACTCGGCACCATAGGCACGAAGAATCGCACGACGTTCTTTACTCATTGATTCAGGCATTGTGATAATTAAGCTATAACCTTTGGCGGCACAAACCATTGCTAAACCAATACCCGTATTGCCACTAGTAGGCTCGACAACGGTCATACCAGGTTTAAGTTTTCCTTCTTTTTCTGCGGTTTCAATCATGGCCGCTGCAATACGATCTTTGACGCTACTACCTGGGTTAAAGGATTCTAGTTTGACCACAACACGCCCTGGAAGTCCCTCTGTCAGTCTTTGTAGTGCTACCAATGGGGTGTTACCGATTAATTCAACAATACTTTTTGCAATCGCCATGTGTTTACTCCTGATAGGTTAATTAAATACTTTGGTCCATATCACTAGCGGGAATGTCGGCTAGTTTTCGTATGATGGTTTTAGCAGGAACCCCGACAACAGTCGTATGAGCGGCCACATCATTGACCACTACGCTACCGGCACCAATTTTGGCACAACGACCGACACGAATATTGCCCAAAATAGAGGCGTTCGCACCAATGAGTACGCCATCTTCAATTTTAGGATGGCGATCACCACGTTCTTTTCCTGAGCCTCCTAGCGTCACGCCATGAAGAATGGAAATATTATCGCCCATGATAACCGTTTCACCGATGACGACACCTGTTGCATGGTCAATCATAATGCCACTGCCAATTCTTGCTGCAGGATGAATATCCACCGCAAACACTTCAGAAATTCTGTTTTGTAAGAAAAAAGCCAAAGTTTTGCGGCCTTGTTCCCAAAGAAAGTGGTTAATACGGTGAGCTTGAGTCGCATGATAACCTTTGTGATATAGCAAGGGTTGCGAATAGCTTTCACAAGCAGCATCTCTTAAATAATAGGCTTGAATATCGTCCAATGCAGACTTTACGATATTTTTCTGTTTATTAAGTGCATCTAAACAGATTTCGTAAAGCGAACACGAGTCGATAATGGGGCCAGCTAATTTATTTGATAAATGGAAAGCCAACATTCGTTCAAAACTATCGTGACTAAGGACAGTTTGATGAAGAAAACTAGTAAGAATTGGCTCATTAGCACAAGCGTTTTTAGCTTCTTGGCAAATAATTGACCATAACTGAGCGTTTTCAATGAGTCGTTTTTCCATTTTACAAATACCCATACATGTGTTAAACAATCTAGCATGATTTGTCAAAGAATTAACCTCTTTTTTATAAATTCTTGATTAAGTAAAACTTAATTTTAGGGAATTTATATCGCATCATGCTTTGGCGAGATCAATTTATTTGAATATCAGAACTTTTTGAATTTCAAATAATTGTGTCTTTATTCTACTATTGAGATGTCATGTTTTTCAAATTTTATTGCTAGAAAAAGTTTAATATTTTGGCCTCAGAAAAACGATTAAAACGGCTGTGACATGTAGGAATAACGTGATGATGCAATATGAGACAGCGATAAAAGCAGTGCTTAGGTTCATATTAAATCGTTAGGGTGGGATTATTTAATTGATCGTTGAAAATGAGAGGGTTTGTTATAACTATTTGATTAATAATAATTAAAATGATATTAAATAATCGAAATTCAAAAACTGGAACAGACAAAAAATAGACGATGTATAATAATGTTTCTTTTAATTTTAATAATAAGGATTGAATAATATGTCTAGTCCATTTGATATGATTCAAAAAAATGTTCAAGATTTGATTTCTAATACCCCCATTGAAGATATTCAAAACAATGTGAAATCAATCGTTAGCCAAGCATTGTCAAAATTAGATTTGGTTACCAGAGATGAGTTCAATACGCAAGTAGAGCTTGTTAAAGATCTACAGGAACGTGTCGAAGCACTTGAAGCAAAACTTCAAGAGAATGAATAATGGTTAAAAGAATATTTTTGATTGCTGGGGCCGTGATATTGACAGGTTGTGCGGGTGGTCCTTTTGATGTGAACAACGGTAGTAACTTGGGTTTGCGTTGTTCGACATCTGCCCATACGGCACCTAACTGGTCATCATGTCTTGAAAAAGCCCAAACTTACTGCGGTAATCAAAAAGTCACTAACATTGCTCAGCATTCCCCCACTAAAAGTGGTTATGCGGACGATGCTTACTTTATGACATTTCAATGTCATTAATAATCGTTGAACAAAGCTGATACACAAGGTATCGGCTTTGCTCAATGTTGATACTCTCCAACAAGCTTTTTATCACTTACAGACAACTCTCTTTTTTCGCCAAACCCACCGTCTAGCTCAATAAACCAACTTATAAATAAGCACGTTTGTCAAACTGTGTAAAACCGATGAGGCGATCCTCTAGCATGGTGATATTTTTGCCTAAAGCTAAGACTTTAAAAACTTCGCCCATTTCACTTTCTGAAATAAGTTTTTGGACAGGGGCAATTTCCTTGGCATAACTCGTGGTTTCTTGGGGATTGAGATGCTTAGCCAGTAAGGTGAGTAAGCCTGCATTGATTAGAAAGTGTTTTTGGGTGGTATAGCCCATTACATCTAATCCAGCCTGATAAGCGGTATCAGCGATGGCTGTAAAATTGACATGTGCGGTAATGTCCTGAATACCTGGATTGCGTAATACATCAGCATGAGCAAGATGATGAAAATGAGCCATAAGTGTACCCTCATGACGAAGAGGGTGGTAATAAGTGGCTTGATCATAGCCATAATCAATTAACAGAATTAGCCCTTTATTCAGGCGGTTTGCTAAAGACTGAGTCCATGCTTGAGCTTGATAATGAAGTTCAGATGTATAGTGTTCAGGTAGTTCAATATCAAAATCTTGAGCAAATGATGGCCAATGCACAAAACATTTTTTAATATCGTCGATCAACTCGGATGAGGCGGGTGTCTCAGTAAATTTAAAGCTTATGGGGGATGATGAAGATTGAGGAATCACCTTTAGTTCATAGTAATGGTCGTTTTGTTTTAAAAAACGTTTGACGGGCATAGCGTCTAGCACTTCATTGGCAATGATCACGCCTTCAAAGTCTTGGGGTAACTGATCTAACCATGTGATATGCGATAAAAAAGCTTGGTTGGTCTCATGTTGTCGTTTTTTCAGATCAGGAGATAACTCTAAAATTTGGTAGCTTAAATCTGGAAAATCAGGTAATAAAGTTTCAATCAAATCATGAGCCAGTTTTCCTGTGCCTGCCCCAAATTCCAGTATCTGTGGTGTGGAAAGATGAGTGAGTACTTGGCTAATTTGTTGGGCCAATGTTCGAGCAAACCAAGGGGAAAGTTCTGGGGCTGTAATAAAATCCCCCATATGCTTTTGATCGCAGGAGAATTTTTGTATTGGGCCTGTATAGTAACCGTAATGGGGGGTGTACAGGGCTAGATTCATAAACTCATCAAACCCTAGTATATGGCCTTTTTGAAGAATGGTAGCCGCACATTGCTGACTGAATAAAAACTCTTCTTCACTGGGCTCTGGAAGTTGGGTGTGAAGCTGGAAACTCATAAGGGTTATGAATATTTTCGATTATTGGGCAGTTTTGTTAGAAATTCAACATCCTCTTCGTCATCATGTTCTTCATCGTCTAGATCATCTTCATCGGTGCCGATAGTGATAAGGCCAGATTCCAAAAGAGCACCGTAATGTTTGCTGAGGTCTTCCATCAGTTCAGTCAATGCATCACGATAAAGAAGGTGTAAATTTTCTTGTTCTAAAAGATACCGTTCATCAACGGGTCGCAATAAGTGAGGATGAAAATAAGCCTCTGGAAATTTAGGATCGTTTGAGTAACGAGGAATAATATGCCAATGAAGATGCGGTACTTTATTGCCAAACTGAGCCAAATTTACCTTATCAGCTTTTAGTAAATGTTTTTGGACTTCTTCTATAACGACCATGACCTTAAATAAGTAAATTTGGTCAATCGCACTTAAATCACTCATTTCTTTGGCATGTTCTTTCCAGATGACTTTCGTGTAATTCGGAAAATGAGGATCTTGTCCAAAGACGACGCGAAGTTTATGATTCTCCCAGATAATGTCTTGAGATTTATCGGGCTGGCATAGTAGGCAGGATGGGTTCATATTAGTGTCCAATTAGTTTTTTTAAGGCCAAAGCAACATCGTTTTGTCGCATTAAACTTTCGCCGACTAAAAAGCCATAAACGTGATGATTCATCATCATGATAACGTCATCGTGATGTTTGATGGCACTTTCGGTAATCACCATTTTATCATCTGGAATTAAAGGTAATAAAGAAAGCGTGGTTTCTAAAGTAGTTTCAAACGTTTTTAAATTGCGATTATTGATACCTAGTAAACGAGTGTTTAAAGTCAACGCAGTTTCTAATTCTTTCTCATCATGAATTTCCACCAGCACATCTAAATGAAGTTCATGAGCGTAAGAAGCCAACTCTTGTAATTGTGTTGGTGACAACGCCGCCACAATTAGCAAAATAGCATCTGCCCCCAATGCACGAGCGTGGGCGATTTGCAAAGGATCTATCATGAAATCTTTTCGTAAAACAGGCAGATGACAATGCTCTTTGACAAGACGAATGTACGATTCATGTCCTTGAAAATAGCGTTCATCGGTAAGTACAGATAAACAGGTAGCACCGCCGTCTTCATACGCCTGAGCAATTTCTGCGGGTTTAAAATCTTCTCGAATCAGTCCTTTTGAGGGAGAGGCCTTTTTAACTTCAGCGATGACAGCAGGTTTTTTCTCTGCTAAACGAGACAGCATGGCTCGTTCAAAACCTCTGGTGGGTGTCAAACATAAGGATTCAAGGTCTTTTACAGAAAATCTTTTTTTGAGTTCAAGAATTTCTTCTTTTTTGGTATCCAGTATTTTATCTAAATAAGTATTCATGGCTTTATGCGGCGTGGAATTGACAAAAGTGTTGAAAATACTGTTTAGCTTGACCCGTTTCAATCATTTCAGTGGCTTTAACAATACCTTCTTGAATGCTATTGGCCTGATTTCCTGCATAGATAGCCAAACCTGCGTTATATATCACAATATCTCTGGCGACACCTGCTTGGTTATCCAAAACATCTCTAATCATTTGAGCCGATTCTTGAGCGTTTTCCACGACTAATGCTTGTAATGAATCAACTGTGTTTAGTCCGAAATCATGAGGATGAATGCGATATTCAGCAATCTCACCGTCTTTTAGTTCGCCTACTAAGGTATGACCGCATAAAGTCGCTTCGTCTAAACCATCTTCACCGTGAATCACCAAGACGTGTTGAGATCCGAGTTGTTTGAGTACTCTGACCTGAATTCCCACCAAGTCTGGATGAAAAACCCCCATGAGTTGGTTGGCCGCACGAGCAGGGTTGGTCAAAGGGCCCAAAATATTAAAAATAGTTTTAACGCCAAGTAATTTTCGTACTGGCGCAACATATTTCATCGCACTGTGATGGCGAGGGGCAAACATAAAGCCAATACCCGTTCGTTCGATACTTTCTTTGATTTCTTCAGGAGTTAAATCAAGTTTGACTCCCAATGCTTCTAATACATCAGCACTTCCACTAGAACTTGATGCACTTCGATTACCATGTTTAGCGATTTTCACGCCTGCTGCGGCAGCAACAAACATCGTGGCGGTTGATATATTGAATGTCTTCATTCCATCTCCACCTGTGCCACACAAGTCTAATAGCTGTTCGGGATGAGGTACATCAACCTTGGTGGAAAATTCTCGCATCACCGTCGCCGCCGCCGTGATTTCTCCAATGGTTTCTTTTTTGACTCTTAATCCCATTAGTAATGCAGCCATAACAGATTCTGGCATCACACCAGACATCATTTGTCGCATTAAACTGAGCATTTCGTCATGAAAGATTTCACGATGCTCGATACAACGGGTTAGTGCTTCATGGTAATTCATTGAACATCCTATTTGATCAGTAAAAAGTTCTTTAATAATGCGTGTCCATGTTCAGAAAGAATGGATTCTGGGTGAAATTGGACACCAAAAATAGGGAGTGTTTTATGTGCCAATCCCATAATTTCGCCATCGTCGGTATGAGCTGTGATGCTCAGACAATCAGGCAAACTGTCTTTATCGACGGCTAATGAATGGTAACGAATCACGGTAAATGGCGAGGGGATATCTTTAAATACATCTGTGCCCGTATGGGTGATTAAAGAAGTCTTGCCGTGCATAATTTCTTTTGCTCGGACGACCTTTCCACCAAAAGCTTGTCCAATCGCTTGGTGACCCAAACACACGCCTAATATGGGTTTCTTTCCTTTAAAATGTTCAATGACCGCTAAACTAATTCCAGCTTGATCGGGATCGCAGGGGCCGGGTGAGATGCAGATGCGATCAGGGTTTAATGCTTCAATTTCCGCTATGGTAGTTTCGTCATTTCGGCGAACGACCACCTGTTCACCTAACTCTCCAAAATACTGAACTAGGTTGTAAGTAAAGGAGTCATAGTTATCTAACATGAGTAACATCGTAAACCTCTTTCTAAAAAATCTTGCTTAGATAGGTTGGTCAAGTCCGTATTGAACTTGTTCAGCAGCTCTAAGTACAGCACGTGCTTTATGTTCAGTTTCCTGCCATTCTTTTTCAGGATCAGAATCCGCCACAATGCCTGCAGAAGCTTGTACGTAAAGCATGCCATCTTTGATAATGGCAGTACGAATTGCAATGGCTAAGTCCATCGTGCCATTGTAGCTAATATAGCCTGCAGCACCACCATAAATACCTCGTCTGACAGGTTCTAACTCATCGATAATCTCCATCGCTTTCACTTTAGGGGCACCAGTCAAGGTACCTGCAGGGAACGTGGCACGTAAGATATCAATTGCATTCATGCCTTGTTTTAATTTGCCTTTGACATTAGAAACTAAGTGCATAACATGGGAGTAGTTTTCGATAACCATCTGATCGGTAACGGTGACCGAACCTATTTCAGCAACACGTCCAATATCATTTCGTGCTAAATCAATTAACATGACGTGTTCCGCTCTTTCTTTAGGATCGTTGAGTAGATCTTGGGCCAGCATTTTATCTTCGGCTGGGGTTTCTCCACGACGACGAGTGCCTGCTAAAGGTCGGATCACAACATTTGTTTCTTCTTTCAACTCTTCATTTAACACCACTTCTTGACGTACTAAAATTTCTGGCGATGAACCAACGACTTGGAAGTCTCCAAAATTCCAGAAATACATGTAAGGAGAGGGGTTTAATGAACGTAACGAACGGTAAAGAGATAAAGGTGCATCTCTAAAAGGTTTAGCGATCACTTGGCCAACTTGGACTTGCATGAGATCGCCTGCTTCAATATGTGCTTTGGCCTTTTTGACAGCATTTAAATAATCTTCTTTTTTGAAATCGCGAATTTCTTCGGTGACTAAACTGGCTAGACTGTAAGGAATTTCAACGGGTTTTCGCAAATTCATTCTCAGTTCGATCAAACGCTTTTGAGCTTTTGTATAGCTTTCTTCTACGCTAGGATCGACATAAATAACCAAATAAGTGCGTCCAATGACATTATCGACAATCACTAATTCATCTACTTGCATTAATAAAATGTCTGGCACGCCTTTCATGTCTTTTGGCCAAGGTTTAACAGCAGGGCCTAAACTGGGTTCAATATGACGAACTGTGTCATAACCAAAATATCCTGCCAGACCTCCCGCAAAACGTGGTAAACCAGGAGATAAACGTACTTTAAATCGTTCTTGGTATTGTTTGATAAATTCAAGGGGATCGCCTTCGTGACGCTCGACGACTTCATCATCCGTGACCACTTCGGTGATATTTCCTGTGGAACGAATAAAAGTCTTAGCAGGCAAACCAATAAAGGAGTAACGTCCAAATCGTTCACCGCCGACTACAGATTCTAATAAACAGCTCATGCGTCCATGTCTTTTGTCGCTATGGGCTAGTTTTAGATAAATGCCTAAAGTCGTATCAAGATCGGCATAAGTTTCTTGGACAATCGGAATACGGTTGTATCCTTGGGCGGCGAGTGCGTTAAATTCAATTTCTGTCATATCTGGTCTCTCTTATCAGGTTACATGACCAGGTATGAAAAAACCCGGTCATCAATACCGGGAATGCAATACTATACTGCTTATACAGCTAGACCCGCATTCCCAAGCATGCACCAACGCCAGTAATAAGCGCTATTAATACGAGCAAGATGAGTTTGCGGTTTCATTTCTTTATAGTCTAAAACGATTAAAAACATTTCTATACTAGCGAATAAAATAAAAATGGTCAAGCTAATTTTTAGTTTTGCACAATATAATCAATCACACCTCTTAAATCTTGGATAAATGCAGTAGGATTCAAGTCAGATAGTGATTTGCCCTCTGTGTAGCCATAAGGCAATAACAATACATCCATCTGTGCAGCTTGGGCGGCAAGCGTGTCATTTTCTGAATCCCCAACAAACACGACTTCTGAAGCAGTAAGATTTAATGTTTCTAATGCGTATAAGATTGGGGCTGGATGCGGTTTTTCATGCTCACAGGTATCACCACAAACCAATAGGTCAAAGTAGTGATCAAGTTGAAATTTCTTTAAAAGGTCTGGCGTAAAAGCAGATGGCTTATTGGTCACGAGTGCCAAGGTCACACCCATGGAATAAAGGGTATCCAAGGTTTCTCGCGTGTATGGATAGAGAGTGGCTTTTTCACCATTGTGTTGTCGATAGTATTGTCTAAAAAGCTGTAGTGCGGGTTCAAGCACGTCTTTATCGACTTCATAATGTGTAATATCGTTGCTTAAACAGCGGGCAACTAGGGTTCTAGCTCCTTTGCCCAAAAATGCTTGGATTCTTGATTCTGGCAAAATAGGGCGTTGAAGCTCGGCCAACATTTTTTGGCAAGCCAGTGCAACATCAGGGACACTATTGATTAACGTGCCATCTAGGTCAAAAAATACAGCTTTCTTCATTGTGTTAAACGGTGCATTTCAGTAATGACATCTTCATAATTATCGGCGTTAAAAATCGCTGAACCTGCTACAAAAGTATCCGCACCTGCTTCATAGATATCGCGAATATTGCTGGTTTTTACGCCACCATCAACTTCTAGGAAAATATTTTGTCCGCCTTGATCGGTCCATTGTTGGATTTTTGAACGAGCTTGTCTGATTTTGTTTAGGGTGGCAGGAATGAAACTTTGTCCCCCAAACCCTGGGTTTACCGACATCAGCAAAACCATGTCCAATTTGTCCATTACATAATCCATATAACTTAATGGTGTAGCGGGGTTAAATACCAGACCCGCCTTGCAACCATGGTCTTTAATCAGTTGTAACGTTCTATCGATATGTTTGCTGGCTTCTGGATGAAAGGTGATATAGTCCGCTCCTGCTTTTGCAAACTCTGGGATCAAACTATCCACAGGTTCAACCATAAGGTGCACGTCGATTGGGGCTTTCGTATAAGGTCTAATGGCTTTTAAAACCATGGGGCCAATCGTTAAGTTCGGCACATAATGGTTATCCATCACATCAAAATGAATCCAATCAGCACCGGCTTGGATCACATCACTGACTTCTTTTCCTAAGCAGGCAAAATCAGCAGATAAAATACTGGGGGCAATACGGATATTAGGATTTTTCATAGCGTACAAAAGAAAAGTGAATATTGTTTTCAGGTTCTTGAACTTGTTCGGATACTTTTTTCCATTCATCACTTAAAGGAGGGAAAAAAGCGTCGCCATCAGGGGTAAGGTCGATTTCTGTTGCATAGATGGTGTCCGCTACATCCAAAGCTTGTTTAAAAATCTGTTCGCCCCCAATAATAAACACTTGAGGACAGTCTTGAGTCATGGTCAATGCCTCAGCCAAAGAACTTGCGTGTTCAGCTGAGTCTGCCTGCCAGTTTGGGTTGCGAGAGATGACGATATTACGTCGTCCTGGCAGGGGGCGACCCAATGAGTCCCAAGTTTTTCTACCCATGATGATTGGACATCCCATGGTGGTTTGTTTGAAAAATTGTAAATCGGCTTTCAGTTGCCAAGGCAGTTGGTTATTGACTCCAATGACTCGATTTTTGGCATAAGCAACAATACATGCAATCTTTGACATAATGGTCCTTATACAGCAACAGCTGCTTTGATATGAGGATGAGATTGGTAGTTTTCGATTTCAAAATCCTCATAGGTATAACTAAAAATATCTTTAGGCTTGCGTTTTATGCGTAGTTGAGGGTAAGGGTAGGGGGTACGACTTAATTGTAATTTTGCTTGTTCAATATGATTGTCGTAAAGATGGCAATCACCGCCTGTCCAAATAAAATCGCCCACCTCTAAATCGCATTGTTGAGCGACCATATGAGTTAATAAAGCATAGCTGGCAATATTGAAAGGCACACCCAAGAAAATGTCTGCACTACGTTGGTATAGCTGACAAGAGAGTCGATTATCAGCAACATAAAACTGAAAGAGTGCATGACATGGAGGCAGTTTCATATGAGGAATCTCGCCCACGTTCCATGCCGATACGATTAATCTTCTCGAATCAGGGGTCTGCTTAATGTTGTCGATTAATTGGCTGATTTGATCGATATGTTCGCCATTTGCTGTTGGCCAAGAACGCCACTGTACGCCATAAATAGGACCTAGGTCGCCATTTTCATCAGCCCATTCATCCCAAATCGTCACACCGTGTTCGTGCAACCATTTGATATTGGAATCACCGTTTAAAAACCAAATTAGTTCATTAAAAATGCTTTTGGTATGTAGTTTTTTGGTGGTGATAAGCGGAAAACCATCTTGTAGATTAAAACGCATTTGGTAGCCAAAAACTGAACGCGTCCCTGTGCCAGTGCGATCGCTTTTGTGGGTACCCTGTTCAAGCACGTGTTGCATGAACGTTTCGTATTGGTTATTCATAAAAGGTTATCCTTTGATCTGATATTCGTAACTAACGGTGGCCGTTTTGGATAACATGGCCATGGCTGAACAGTATTTGCTTAAACTTAATTCAATCGCACGCGTCACTCGCTGTTCGCTGAGATTCTCGCCAGTGACCGTAATGATTAAATGTATTTTGGTAAAAACTTGAGGTGGTGTGGGTGCACGTCCTGCTTGAATATCCACTTCACAGTCTGTTAATACTTGACGTGCTTTTTCCAAAATACTAACGATATCGACTGACATACAGCCTGCGGCACCGATTAACAACAACTCCATGGGTCTTGCCCCTTCATTATGACCACCGTGATCGGGTGATAAGCCCATGGTGATAGGATGTCCTGACCCTGAAGTAGCGTGAAATACCTTTGATTCTTTATGGTTCCATTTAACAAGTGATTTCATCATATAAATTCTGTGTGAAAAGGTAAAAGATGATTGAAAGATGGATTAATTATACAAGCATATAACTTTAATCCTATACAGACACGTATAATTTTAGGGAAATCGAGTTCTTTAGGGTACAATGAACAGGATTTGTTTGGAAGTTTAAAGGAATTTTGTACGATGAATATGATGCAAACCACACAACAAAGACCGTTAACTCCTCTAGATAAGTTATTTGTGGAAGTCTCAAAAGCCATGGAAATTTTATCTGGATCGGTAAGGGGGACGAGGGCAAATCCAGCTGGTCCAGTACAAGCAGATGACCCAGTACTAACGCCAGCGGAACAACGTCATGCCGCAGGACTCATGCGTATTAATCACGTCGGTGAAATATGTGCCCAAGCCTTATACAGAGGACAAGCATTGGTGTGCAAAGATCCAACGATTCATCATGTACTGATGCATGCGGCCTCAGAAGAGGTAGATCATCTGGCATGGTGTTATGATCGCATCACTGAGCTTAACAGTCGTCCTAGTTTATTGAATCCATTTTGGTATGCGGGATCATTTGCTTTAGGCGTGGTGGCTAGTGTGACGGGTACTGCTAGAAACATGGGCTTTATGGCAGAGACAGAGCGTCAAGTGGAAGCTCATTTGAATCATCATTTAGAAACATTACCGCCCCAAGACATTCGCTCACGCAAAATTGTTACCCAGATGCGAGACGATGAAATTAATCACGCTAACACAGCAATTGCTCATGGCGGAGTGGAACTTCCAGCACCAGTAAAAGTAGCGATGAAGCTGATGTCAAAAGTGATGACTACTTTGGCATATCGCATATAAGATCAAGTGGGTAGCGATAATATGTTTCATGTTTTGCAATATTTTTGTTGTTATTTTTCAAAATAAACGAGTGGATTGAGAAAAGCAAATGGAAGTATCTTGCAATGCAGTGAAATCTAATATTATAATACCCTTAGTTCAGAAGAAATAAGTTCTTCTACGAGATTGTCTCCTCCACCCTCCTCCTTTGGTGGATATTTTCCCTGACTGCTTTTGTAGTCAGGGATTTTTTTTGCTTGGCCAGGGACGGATTTGTTCTATCCGTTTAAACACTATAAAATAGTAAAAATTTTTACTTGAATTGATAAAGAGTTATTAATGAAAATTGTATATTATGTAGATGCTAACCAAAGTGACGAAAAATCATGGTTGACTTCTAAGTTAATTCAAGCAGATCATGGGGCAGAAGTATGTGTTTTTGCTCCATCTCAGAATAAATTGTCTTCTATAAAAATCCCCGAAGGTGTTAAAAAATATATCCTCAAAAGGAATTTAAAAAATTTCTTTTTATCAGACATGAAGCGTCTTCAACGAGCCATGCAGGAAATTAAACCTGATGTCATTGTTGTGATGAGTGGGGCTTTAAAGGTACTGAACACCTTGTCAGAAGCGAAGTATCAGGTAATTGCGTGGGCTGATGAAGAAAATTTAACATTACCCGCCTCCAAAGCAGCACTTTACGAAAAATATGTGCGACTTATCGTTCCTAACAATTATTTATTAAATTGGTATCAAGAACATTTTCCAAACATACGCGTCAGTCTTATCAATGAACCGATTCGATTGGAATTTCCAAAAGGCGATAAGATTAAAGATACAACAAAAAGATTAAAACATCGTTTATTATGCGTGGGAAAATTAGAATCCAGTAAACGATTTGATTTGTTGATAACTGCTTTTTCGCAAGTGTGCGATATTATCAAAGATTGGGAACTGGTGATTGTTGGAGAGGGGGCAGAAAAAACAAGATTACAAGCACATATCCAATCTTTAGAGTTAAACGATCGCGTGTTTTTAGTGGGTGAGGCTGATAATATCGTTCAGTGGTATGAATCCGCGGATATTTATTTATTGGCTGCGATGAATGAGGGAATATCAAGAAGTCTGTTAGATGCGATGTCTTTTGGATTGCCATCCATTGTGGTGAAATCAGATATGGGAGCAAGTGAAATCGTTCGACATGGCGTTGATGGTTTTATTGTGCCAGCAGAAGCTGATGTTATTGCCCAACGAATGGCAGAACTTATGGTTAATGAAGAACTCCGTCAAGCCATGTCAGTACGAGCCAAAGATGTCTGCGATCGTTACAGTGAACATCGCAGTAGAATGCTTTGGCGTCATTTATTGGATACGATTAAAAAGGAAGTTTAATATGAGGGGCTACTTCTTGAAGGGCCTCTCTAAAAATATGTTGAATCCTTTCTAGTGCTTGAGGGGTTTCTGCCTCAAATCGTAAGACAATAACGGGCGTGGTATTGGATGCACGTGCCAAACCAAAACCATCTGAGTACTCAGCTCTGACACCGTCAATATAAATACATTTCTCAGCATTGAATTTAGGATAACGTTGTAATGCTTCAATAATGGGAAACGCTTCACCCTCATTTAACTGAATTTTAAGTTCGGGGGTTGAAATATCTTTGGGAAGACTTTCTAAAACATCGCTAGGATGCGGGTATTGGGATAGGATCTCTAATAAGCGGGCCCCAGCATAAAGTCCATCATCAAAACCATACCATCTTTCTTTGAAAAAGATATGTCCGCTCATCTCGCCCGCTAATTCTGCTTGAGTTTCCGCTAATTTTGCCTTAATTAGAGAATGTCCTGTTTGAGACATAATGGCGGTAGCACCTAGTTTTTCAACGGCTAAGGCAAGGTGGCGTGTGCATTTTACGTCATAAATAATTTTGGCTTGGGGATGACGTTTGATAAGGTCTTGAGCAAAAAGAATGAGCTGACGATCGGGCCAAATAATTTCGCCATGTTTAGTGACCACGCCTAAACGGTCGCCATCTCCATCAAAGGCCAAGCCAAATTCAGCATCACTATGTTGCACATGATGAATCAAATCGACTAGGTTTTTAGGATCGGCAGGGTCTGGATGATGGTTGGGAAAGGTGCCGTCTGACTCACAAAATAAGGCATCGACTTCACAACCCATGGCACGATAAAGAACAGGAGCAACCTTGCCCGATACAGCGTTACCACAGTCGATCGCAATTTTTAAAGGACGTTTAACGTTGACATCTGAGATAATGCGTTGGATATAATCTTCGCAAGGATTGTAAAAACGACTAGTGCCTTTAGTGCTAGCTACCACGGATGTCTTTACTTTTAGCATTGCGTCTCGAAGTGCCTGAATATCTTGACCATGTAACGTGACGTGGTTCATCATCATTTTAAAACCGTTGTATTCAGTAGGATTGTGGCTACCTGTGATGGCTACACAAGCTCCTTTGTGCTGCGAATACGTGACAAAATAAACCAAAGGTGTAGGAACTTCGCCCAACATAAGCGTATTAGTGCCACTGTCGTGAATGCCATTTGCTAATGCTTGAGCCAGTTGTGGGCTACTGATACGATTATCGTGTCCGATGACAATTTCAGCTAATTGGTGTTCTTTAGCTTGTTGACCTAAGACTCGTCCTAATAAATAAGCAAATTCAGGGTTTAATTGTTCTAGCACAATTCCACGAATATCGTATGCTTTGAAAACAGCTTGAGCAATCACGGTTCATCCTTTAGTAGTGGTAATATATGATGAGATGAATTATAACAAAGGTCTTTTATGCAAGTAAGAAAAGATTTGATCCAAATAGTGGGGCAACCCTATGTGTTAGATGAAGCAAATATGGAAAAATATTTGCTTGATTGGAGGGGGAGAATCTCGGGACGGGCGATAGCAGTCGTTTTGCCAGGGAATAAACAAGAATTGATCCAAGTTGTAAATTATTGTCAGGAAAAAAACATTCCAATAACGACACAAGGTGGTAATACAGGCTTATGCGGTGGTTCGATTCCTGATCAAAGTGGCCAGTCTATAGTGATCGTCACACAACGAATGAATCGTATAGTAGATATTGATGTGATTAATGAAACGATAACAGTTGAGGCGGGCTGTACACTGAAAGATGTACAGGATGCAGCCAAAACCGTATCGAAGTTATTTCCGTTAAGTTTAGCATCTGAGGGAAGTTGTACGATTGGTGGCAATATCGCCACGAATGCAGGAGGAACTCAGGTGTTGCGTTATGGAACCATGCGAGATTTAGTACTGGGACTTGAAGCCGTGATGCCAGATGGCAGCTTGTATGAGGGGCTCAAAGGCCTGCGAAAAGATAATACGGGTTACAGCTTAAACAATTTATTGATAGGTAGTGAGGGGACTTTGGGGATTGTCACCGCAGCGACATTAAAGCTGTTTCCTATGCCAAAAAGTCAACGTACGGCTATGGTATGCGTGTCAACTCCTGCTAAGGCTTTGGAGTTATTACATTTGGCCAAAGCCCGCCTAGCAAGTGGTTTGACGGCGTTTGAACTGATCGCTCAGACCTGTCTTCATGCGGTGACGACTTTGTTTCCAGAACAAAAAAATCCTTTTGTGGACGAGTCATCACGTCAATCCGAATGGTTTGTATTGCTGGAACATTCTGATTTTGAAGGTGATGAACATGCTTATGAACAATTAAGTCGTTTGCTGTCTCAAGCGATGGAAGAAGACATAATTAGTGATGCGGTCATTAGTCAATCGATACAGCAGTCTCGTAGGCTATGGCATTTAAGAGAATCGATTCCTTTGGCAGAAAAAGCATTAGGGAAGGCGGTTAAAAACGATATTTCATTGCCAATCTCTGGTATTGATGATTTTATTCAAACAACGAATGCCTTGTTACAAGAGGCTTTTCCTGGATGCAAACATATTATTTTTGGCCATTTAGGCGATGGTAATTTGCATTATAATGTCGGTCCTTCATCAAAAGCTGATCCACAGTTTGTAGAGAAGTATCAAGATCAAATTTTTAAAATAGTTTGGGATAATGTGGCAAAATACAATGGAAGCATTTCTGCTGAGCATGGTATCGGTTCCTTGAAAAAAGATTACTTGCCCAGATATAAGTCTGCGGTTGAATTGAATTTGATGAAAAAAATTAAACAAGCATGGGATCCGAAAGGGTTGATGAATCCTGGTAAATTATTGTCGAATTGACGATGGCCTAAAATAGCGATAAATCATTGAATGGACGGGGTGGTGGGATAAAAAATGATGATAGGTCATTAGATGTCGCAGTCAATACTGGCGACTTCATCCTGTTCTAGCATATAATCTTTTCATGAATAAAAAGATATTTTATACTTACCGTATGAAACATAAAATCGCGACTTTCTTGGTCCTTGCGGGCTTTTTTGTAAATCTATCTTACGCGAATATCGCGATGAGTGATCGAGATTTACAAGTAAATTTTGAACAAGCAGTTGATAAACATGACTATACACTCATGGGTGAGTATGCTTTAGAATTAGCAAAACGACTTAAAGACCCAGCATACGCCGAAAAAGCCACTATTATTTATCAAGGTAAACAAGACTATAATTTAATGCTTGAATCTGCTAGATTATGGTTGCATTTTGCTCCAAATAATCCAGAGGCTAAAAAAGTATTAAATTTCGCTATGTTGATGACTCAAGACACAGAGGTATCGATAGAACGATTAAAAAAAGAATTATTAGCCTCCTCTGATCCCTTGGCATTGATTGATGAATACTATGATCTCATGGACGTTCCAGATGTTTCAATCTCCGATAATGTCAAGTTGTTAGAGATTTTTAAAGGCATATTGACAGACGATTTATTTAATCAGACAAAAGTTCAGATTTATTTGGCACGATTGGCTTATTTGGCTAATGATCTTGAAACGGCCCAAAAAGCGATGCTGACCGCTAAACGATTGGCAGATGGAGATAGGGTTTTTGCATTTAGTATTCTTGAATTAGATGTTTTTGAACCTCAAGAAACCATTGATTTTGCCATGAATTATCTTAGTACGCATAAGGATGATGCTTATTTTGTCAAAGAGCTTATTCATTATATGCTTCGTTTCCCAGAACATTCATTGGCCTACGTGCCTTTGTTAAATGAATGGTACCCTGGTAAGACTTGGTTGCCTTTAATTGAATTGCCTATTTTAGCTAACCTAAAAAAATATGATGATTTGCTTAAACAGGTTAAATTGAGGATGCAACAAAATGATGGTCAAAATAGCGATTTAAATGATACGCTTAATTCGTATCTGGCAGAGGCTTATTATGGATTAGGGCGTTATGAAGATTCCTTGGATGTTATTGATCATCAGCTTAAACCTGACTACTCGCATTTAATTACTTACGTGTATTTGAATGATTTATATCGCTTGGGTAAATACGACGATTTTGAAATCGCACTCAAAGAAAATGTGGATGTTTCATTTACCTATTCGGGGCAGGTGTTGGCCTTGGAGTATTTAATTTATCTGAAACGCCATGAAGCATTATCGGTAAAAGATATTGAAAGTAGTCTTGAAGAGTTGGATGACGATGAGCTATTTGCCTTTGTGAAACAGCTTTATGAAGAAAATGAAGCGTTGGATGAGGCAGTGAAATGTTTGGATATTTTATTAAAACGTGCCCCTTTTGATCCCGAGTGGAACAATATGTTGGCGACCATTAACTTGGTATTGGATGTTAATTTAGACAAGGGATGGTTATCAAATCAAACGGCATTATTATCCGAACAAAATAATCCAATCTTTGTGGGAACCCAATTGTTATATTTGTTTAAGTTTGGTGAAAAAGCTAAAGCACTGGAAGTTTTAAAACAAAATGAACGTATTTTGGAAAATCCTTATTTTATCCAAACGCTACTTAAAACCTTGGCTCGCCAAGAACCTAATGTCGCGATGCCTTTGTACAAAGAATTAAGTGCGGATTCACGATTTTCATTTTTGCGTTCTGATATGAATAAGATGGAGAAAATGAATGATCAATAAGATCATAAAATGGCCTTTGCTATTACTGGTTTTGTTTCTAACGGCTTGTTCAAGTCTTAAAAAGGCTGAAGAAACTCCCTCGCTGGTTAAAGAAGGACGCATTGCGGTTGTGGTAAGTCAGTTATTGCCTAAAAAACGTTCAGCTGATACGTTTAATTTTATGTGGCGTGATTTCGATCGTCGCACGCAGGAGCTGATATTTACGAATACATTAGGTATTACGGTTGCTAAGATTATAGATGATGGCCATAAAATCAGCGTCCAATCTGCTTTAGGCGATGATAAGGTTTTCTCAAGTTGGGATGAATTTAGCCAATATTACTTTGGTCAATTATTACCATTAGATCAAATTCGTCCGCTGTTTTATGGGGAAACGATTCATTTAAGCGAGCCTTGGAAAGTTGATACACTAGAATATAACCAAAAACAAGCGATTAAAAAACTTGTGGTGTCTTCAGATGATTTAAATGGTCGTCGAGTTAAATTAACGATTGTGGTCACAAAGTAATATGGAAACGATAAGCTTAACTTCTCCTGCTAAATTGAATTTGTTTTTGCATATTAATGGTCAGCTTCCTAATGGCTATCACGAACTACAAAGTGTTTTTGTGCCAGTGGGTTTAAGCGATACGATTCATTTGAAAAAAACAAGCGATGGCAAAATTAGAAGAGTCACGGATTTGCCTTTTGATGCGGAAAGTGACTTAATGGTTAAAGCGGCTAAATCGCTACAAGCTTATTATGATGTTAGCTTGGGAGTCGATATTTCGATCACTAAAAATATTCCGATGGGGGCAGGGTTAGGTGGCGGATCCAGTAATGCTGCAACGGTTTTGCGTGGTTTGTCTCAGCTGTGGGCGTTAGACGCGAGTGATGAAGTTTTGCATGAATTGGCCATTAAGTTGGGAGCCGATGTACCTTTCTTTTTGCAAGATAGTCCTGCTATTGTGGAGGGAATTGGAGAGAAAATTACGCCCATCTCTTTGCCGTCAGAATGGTGTTATATGATTGTCTGTCCTCATGCTCATATAGCGACTGCGACGATTTTTAACGATCCCGCTTTGCCGAAAAACGCAAGAAAATACACGCATGAAGAAATCGTTAAACGTTTAAATCACTACCAAAGTCATCGATCAGTGGTGTCGTTATTTGGTGAAAATATGTTAGAAGAAGTGGCTTTAAAACACTGTCCTGCTTTGAATGAATGGATGGAAAAAGCTTATTTCTCAACAGGGTCTTCTTTAAGATTGACGGGGTCAGGTTCGGCCTTATTTTTGGTGTTTGACGATATCGGACAGGCAAAAAAAGCGATGGATGATTTTTGTCTTCAATTGGATGCAGGGGTTGATAAGGTGGTCTTGTGTCAATCTCATCGTCCTCATATAAAAGAAAAATAGTCTATCTTGTGGTGTGTATGCAACAAAAAGGTAGGGGATAAGACTTTTGTGAGAGGATGACTTTACAAGTTAATTAAATGTCTTTATAATAGCAATCTTTATCGATATTGGGGTGTCGCCAAGCTGGTTAAGGCACCGGATTTTGATTCCGGCATGCGAAGGTTCGAATCCTTCCACCCCAGCCACTTCACTTATATCCTCTTGAAGAGATTTCTCTCATGACAGCGCTAAATACTCCTAATGACTTCATGATCTTTACAGGTACAGCGAACACTGAACTTGCTAAAGAGGTAGTCGAACATCTGAATATGCCTTTAGGTAAGATGACCGTTGGTCAGTTTTCTGACGGTGAAGCGATGGTTGAAATTCTAGAAAATGTTCGTGGTCGCGATGTTTTCGTTCTTCAGCCTACTTGTGCTCCTACGAATGATAATCTGATGGAAATGATGATTATGGTGGATGCACTTCGTCGTGCTTCGGCAGGTCGTATTACCGCCGCTATCCCTTATTTTGGTTATGCCCGTCAGGATCGTCGTCCACGTTCTGCACGTGTGGCAATTAGTGCGAAAGTCGTTGCTAATATGCTTCAGTCAGTAGGGGTGGATCGTATTTTAACGATGGACTTACATGCAGATCAGATTCAGGGCTTTTTTGATATTCCTGTGGATAATATTTACGCTTCACAGGTATTGATTGCGGATATGCGCAAAAAATACGCTCAGAAAGAGGATTTGGTTGTCGTATCCCCTGATATTGGTGGTGTTGTTCGTGCTCGTGCTACCGCTAAACAGCTAGGATGTGATTTGGCGATTATCGACAAACGTCGTCCACGTGCGAATGTATCTGAAGTGATGAACATCATCGGTGAAATTAAAGAACGTAAATGTATTATTGTGGATGATATGGTCGATACAGCGGGTACCTTGTGTAAAGCCGCTGAGGCATTGAAAGAAAGAGGGGCCACTGAAGTGTCGGCTTATTGTACTCACCCAGTTCTTTCTGGCCCTGCTATCGAAAGAATCAATACATCTGTACTAGACGAATTAGTTGTAACGAATACAATTCCTTTATCAGACGAAGCGAAAAAATCTGTTAAAATTCGTCAGCTGTCTTGTGCAGCATTGTTGGGTGAAACGATTTTACGTATTGCTCATACAGAATCTGTGAGTGCTTTATTTACTGAATAAGGTACTTTTTGGGGCCTAATACTGGTCGCGGTATTAGGCATTTGCCGTAAGGCGTTTTTTTTTATTTTGGAGTTTTCCATGAAGTTTAATGCAGTGACTAGAGGTGTTCAAGGATCGAGTGCGAGCCGCCGCCTTCGCCGTGCAGGTCGTTTACCTGGTATCGTTTATGGTGGTGGAGAGCCTGCTGTATCGATCGATCTTGATCATAACGAAATTTATTATGCACTACAAAAAGAAGCGTTTCACTCTTCTATCCTAGAATTATCTATTGATGGTAAAGTGGAACAAGTTTTATTGCGTGCATCACAATGGCACCCTTATAAACCACAAGTGCTTCACATCGATTTCCAACGTGTGAAAGCAGGTGAAATGTTAACGACATCTGTTCCATTACATTTCTTGAACGCAGAGATTTCTCCTGCTGTGAAAGAACAAGGTGCCCAAATTAACACCGTTATGAACGAAGTAGAAATCTCTTGCTTGCCTCGTCATTTACCAAGCCATATCGATGTTGATTTGTCTAAGATGAATGATGGCGACGTATTGACCGTTGCTAACTTGATCGCTCCTGAAGGCGTTCAGTTTACACATGTTGCTGATGAAAGTGCAGTGGTAGCGGTAGCTAGCGTGATTCAAGAAGCAGCATCTCAAGAGGATGCAGAAGCTACTCAAGAAGAAACAACAGCAGAAGCTTAATCATTCTTTTTTTACATCAGAGGCACCCCAAGGGGTGCCTTTATTTTTATTCTCAAATCATCTGAAAATACGATTGAATGCGAGATTTTTAGATGATGTATAATGTTAAGATTTATAAGAAACGAGGCTATGTCTATTAAATTAATAGTGGGCTTGGGTAATCCCGGAAAACAGTACGAAAAAACACGTCATAATGCAGGATTTTGGTTGTTAGATGATGTGGCGAACCATTTAGGGGTTTCATTTAAGCTTGAATCAGGATTTTTTGGTGAGGTGGCCAAAGTGATGATTCAGTCGCATCCTGTTTTCTTGTTGAAACCAACAACATTTATGAATCGTTCGGGACAGTCTGTTCGTGCGTTGAGCCAGTTTTACAAGATATCGCCAGAAGCGATCTTAGTGGTGCATGATGAGTTAGATCTACCGCCAGGTGAAGTGAAGTTAAAGAAAGGCGGCGGTCATGCAGGCCACAACGGTCTTAAAGATATTCAAGCACAGTTAGGTACGCCGAACTTTTGGCGATTACGTCTAGGCATTGGACATCCTAGAACCTTGGGGATGGCACAGCAAGTGTTTGATTATGTATTAAGTCCTCCTCGTAAAGAAGATCAGAATGAGATACAGGCCATGATCGATAAATCATATTGGGCAATTGAAAAAATAGTATTAGAACAGTTTGATGAGGCAAATCGAATACTAAGGGAAAAGTGATGTCGTACAAAAGAACGTTTCTTATCGAGTTATGTGATTTTTGGGAATTTTTAAAAAATCCTCGTACCGCGATTAAACGACCGTTACGCAACACAGGTCTATTTCGCCTGAATATGCCGATTTCGCTTTTGGTGAAATGGTTGTTTTTTGTATTGTTTGTGAATATTTTTATATTTGCACCTGTTTCTTTTCAAGCTGGTGAAAGGTTGGTGGGATCAGAATATGCGATGAGCCCTGAAATGTTTCAAGATGTCACCATTTTGTTTTATGCTATTTTCTTAGCCCCGCTGATTGAAGAAATGGTGTTTAGATATTCTTTGCGAGCACCTAAAATCATTTGGTGGTATTTTCCTTTGATTTTTCTTTGTTTGTTCCTGACTAAGAATAAGTTTATCTTATGCTTGGAGTTGATTTTATTGACAGGGGCGTTGTATTTTCAAGAAAAGAAAGTCAATATGGCCCGAGCCAAATTTGTTTACAAACATTATGGTATTATCGTTTTTTCAGTGATTTATTTGTTTGCGATGTTGCATGTGTTTAACTTCTCGTTTACAAATTTTACGACTGAGAAACTGCCGTTTCTCACGATGATAGTACTCCCCCAATTTTTTGCCGGTTTGGTGCTGAGCTTTATCAGAATTCGATCTGGCATCGTGGCTTCAATCGTATTGCATGTATTGAATAATGCCACGGCAACAGCAATGATATTGTTTTTTCTTTCGATGCAGAAAGAACTTGTATAAAGGATCAAAATTATGGCACTTCAATGTGGTATTGTAGGACTTCCTAATGTTGGAAAATCAACACTTTTTAACGCGTTAACAAAGGCGGGTATTGCAGCAGAGAATTATCCGTTTTGCACGATCGAGCCTAATGTTGGGATTGTGGAAGTTCCCGACCCTCGTTTAGATAAATTAGCTGAAATCGTCAAGCCTGAACGTGTGTTGCCTGCAACAGTTGAGTTTGTGGATATTGCAGGCTTGGTGGCAGGTGCCTCAAAAGGTGAGGGCTTGGGAAATCAGTTCTTAGCAAATATCCGTGAGACAGATGCGATTGTGCACGTGGTGCGTTGTTTTGAAGACGAGAACGTCGTGCATGTATCAGGGTCTGTTGATCCTTTACGAGATATAGAAGTGATTAACACCGAGTTAGCATTGGCCGATTTGGCTAGTGCTGAAAAAGCACTTCAGAAAGCCCAAAAAACGGCTCGTGCAGGCGATAAAGATTCCCAAAAACTTTGTGCGGTATTAGAACGTATTATTAATGTACTGAATGAAGCAAAATCCATTCGCTCGATGAGTTTAGATGATGAAGAAAAAGCTTTGATTAAAACATTTTGCTTTATCACGGCTAAACCAGCGATGTATGTTGCCAATGTTAAAGAAGATGGTTTTGACAATAATCCTTTCTTAGACAAAGTAAAAGCGTTTGCTGACCAAGAAAATGCCCCTGTGGTGGCCGTTTGTGCGGCGATCGAGGCTGAAATTGCGGATTTAGATGAGACGGATAAAGCTATTTTCCTAGAAGATATGGGAATGCAAGAACCTGGATTAAATCGCGTGATTCGTGCGGGCTTTAAACTATTAGGGCTACAGACTTACTTTACGGCTGGGGTTAAGGAAGTACGTGCATGGACGATTAAAATAGGCGACACGGCACCTAAGGCAGCAGGCGTGATTCACACCGACTTTGAACGCGGGTTTATTAGAGCTCAAACCATTTCTTACGAAGATTTTATCCAGTATAAAGGTGAACAAGGTGCTAAAGAAGCTGGAAAAATGCGAGCTGAAGGAAAAGACTATATTGTACAAGATGGAGATGTTTTAAACTTCTTATTTAATGTCTAATCAAAAGGACTTTATGACTCAAGAATCTTATCTTTACCAAAAAGATGATACCTTGTATATCTGCGGTTCGTGGACCCTAGCACATTATCAACGTCTTCGTGATAGTGTGCAAGGACCAGCATCTTTTACGCATATTGATTTAAGCCATATCGAGGTAATCGATACATCAGGGGCTCAGCTTCTGATTCAGTATGCAGGAGCAGAAAAGATAAGAGACTATTTAACGCATCATCCTCAAGATGAAAAAGGGCATTTTGCTTTAATTCAAGCCGTATTACAAGCGGTTGAAACGTCTAAGGTCTCACCCGTTAAACCATCACGCCGATTCAATATACTGGAAGAATTGGGGATGTTTATCGAACGTCTTTGGCATGGCCAATTGCGATTATTAGGGATGTTCGGTGAAGTATTGTCGTATCTTTTTTTACATCTTTTTAAACCCAAAACTTGGCGTTTAACCTCGACACTCTATCATTTGCAAACAGCAGGTTTTGAGGCGGTTCCTATTATCGCCTTGATGACGTTTATGGTCGGGGCAGTGGTAGCTTTTTTAGGTGCCACGGTGTTGAGTACCTTTGGTGTGGAAATTTATACGGTGAGATTGGTTGGATTCTCATTTTTAAGAGAGTTCGCCGTAATATTGGTAGCGATATTAGTGGCCGGGCGGACAGCCAGTGCTTACACCGCTCAAATAGGTTCGATGAAGGTTAATGAGGAATTGGATGCACTCAAAGCCAGCGGTTCTTCACTATTAGAATTGCTTGTGATACCAAGGGTATTGGCATTGTTTATTGCTTTGCCTTTGTTAACGGTTATCGGCATGATATGTGGATTGCTAGGTGGGATGCTAGTTTGCATGGTTTCCTTAAATATCTCACCGACGATTTTTTTAGTCGAATTAGAATCCAGTATATCGGTATCGCATTTTTTTGTAGGGTTGTCCAAAGCACCTGTGATGGCTATTGTGATTGCGATGATTGGCTGTACAGAAGGATTTAAAGTCGAAAGTAGTGCTCAATCAGTAGGCGAACATACGACATCCAGTGTGGTTCAATCTATTTTTATGGTCATTTTGTTAGACGCTATCTTTGCGATCTTTTGTATGGAGATGGGATGGTGAGACAAACAATGATAGCGGTCAAAGATTTATGTAATTCATTTGGCCCACAAATTGTTCACGAACACTTAGATTTTACCGTCTATTCGGATGAGATCGTGGGGATTGTTGGTGGTTCAGGAACAGGAAAATCTGTTCTGTTACGTACCATATTAGGATTGAATCAACCGACTTCTGGACAAATTAATCTTTTTGGACAAGATATATTAACAATGTCTCAAACAGAACGTATGCGGATGAGTAAGCGTATCGGCGTTTTGTTTCAACAAGGTGCTTTATATTCGTCCTTAAATGTGCTGGATAATGTTTCTTTTCCCTTAATTGAACAACAGGGATTAAGTCGTTCAGAAGCTCATGAAATTGCCAGAATGAAGATTGCCTTAGTCGGGTTGCCACCATTAGCGGCTGATAAATACCCTTTGGAATTATCAGGTGGGATGATAAAAAGAGCTGCCTTGGCAAGGGCCTTGGCATTAGATCCAGAGATTTTATTTTTAGATGAACCGACCGCAGGGCTAGATCCTATCGCTGCGTCCAGCTTTGATCAATTGGTGCTGACATTGAAAAAAGCATTGAAGTTGACGATTGTGATGGTCACACACGATCTGGATTCTTTATATACGATTTGCGATCGTGTGGCGGTTTTGTATGATAAAAAAGTATTAGCAAATGAACCTTTATCGGTCATTGAGCAGATTGATAATGCTTGGATTCAAGCATATTTCCATGGTCCTAGAGGTCGTGCTGCTTATTTTGCAATAGGAGAAAATAATGGAACCTAAAGCTAAACATATTTTGATTGGCTCATTTACAGTGGGGGTCATCATATTGGCGATGCTGATGGTGTTATTTTTTAGCCATGGTTTTGAACATAAGGCATCGCGTTACTATACCGTTATTTTTAATGATGGTGTCAGCGGTTTGTCACGAGGCAGTGCGGTGGAATACAGCGGCCTTTCAGTGGGGGAAGTGGTGCGTTTATCATTAGATCCTCATCAGCCTAATCGTGTGGTGGCAAAGATAAGATTGCCTGCTGATGTGACGGTGTATTCTGGCGTAAAAGCAAGATTAACCATCAAAGGTGTTACAGGACTAGCGGTTATTTCGTTAAAAGGGGGCGACACGACCTCGGCACCGATTGAGGGAGCTAAGGATATCGATGATCCCGCTCCTGAGATTGTTGCGATAGAATCTAGTTTGGCCGCTCTTATCAATAATGGTCAGGATTTAATGCAGAATTTGACGCAGCTTTCGGTGAATGTTAATAAGCTTTTCTCACCTAATAATATCCAATCATTTAATCAAACATTAGAAAATATCGAAAAAATCTCGCATGCTGTCTCGAATGTGCTCGATCCTGAATTTGAACAAAAGTTTTCGGGCTTGATGGATAGTATAAACAATACCATGAGTTCTTTGGAACAAATCTCCAAAGAAGTGAATCACTTTGCACAACAAGGTGGTAAGAGCTTGCTAAAAGATGCACAACAAGCGATTGATAATATCAACCAAACTTCTTTAGTGATTCGCCAGCTATTTGAAGATAACCAATATGCCGTCACACAGGGTACAAAAGGCATTGCCAGAATTGCCCCTGCATTGAAATCGTTTGAGGATGCCATGGTGACGATGAAAAGTATTTTGCAAGACCTCAAAGATAAACCTTTGCAGTATATGATTGAAGGACAGAATTTAAAGGAATACCGACCATGATCAAAAAAGTAAGCCTATTGACTTGTTTGATGTTATCGGCTTGTAGCCTTTATGATAAGCTACCTGCGGCGAGTGTTTATGACCTATCTAAGACGGTTTATGCTACCAAAGAAGTCAAAACCTATCACCCTTATAGTCTGATCATCAATCGTCCTAATATGAGCAAGTTCTTGGATAGTAATAATATTATTGTCCAAAAAGATACACAAATGATGGTGCTGGCTGATGGTAAATGGGCTGATAGTGCGGCCGATCTTATCCAAGACACAGTGATTCAACAACTGGAACAAGCCAAACGATGGAAAGCCGTGTTAAAAGCTAGTGATTTGGTATATGGCGAATATAATTTGCAAATTCAATTATCAGATTTTTCGGCTCATCTAGATGACAAGGCCTTTGTCTTAACGGGTATGGCCACTTTAATTGACGGTAAGCGGAATTTACCCATTAAACAAACCTCTTTTAACTTCTCTGTTCCTTTTAAGGAAGCACAGACCATCGAAATGGTGCAAGCAGCTAAAGTTTCGGTAGCACAGTTGAGTCAATTTATCATTGCATGGTTAGAAGATAAATGAAAGTCGTGTTACAAAGAGTCTCTCAAGCTAGTGTTTCCGTAGATCAACAAGTAGTAGGGCAGATCGCCATTGGTTATTTATTATTGGTGGGTATCGCACATGATGATACACAAGCGGATCTACTGAAAATGGCTGAAAAGATCGTGAAACTACGATTGATGAATGATGAAAAAGGGGTGATGAACCGTTCTATTTTGGACGTGCAGGGCGATATTTTGGCAGTCAGTTTACCTTAATGGCCGATACCAAAAAAGGGAATCGACCTTCATGGCATATGGCTGCACCGGCGAATCTTTCAAAACCCTTATTTGACCAATTTGTCCAAGCACTTAGTCAGCAGTTAGGCAAAAAAGTTGAAACAGGTGTATTTGGGGCCGATATGCATGTTAGCCTGATGAATGATGGCCCAGTTACTCTAATATTGGAATCTTCATGAAGCTTATTCATCCTTTTGTTCCATCACAACAAAGTGCAGTATTGCAACGTTCCTTTGATCCTGAATACCAAGAAAAATGGTGTTTGTTGAATGCAGAAAATCAAGTCGATGTCTTGGATTTATCGATGTTGACGATTACGCATCGCTTTGGTGATTTGATTATTCAAGCAAAAGGCATGTTACGATTGGATATCGCGATGCAGGTGTGGGAAGATGATGAAACCTTGTGGGAAAAAATCATCGTTCCAGAAAAAGGTCGATATGATGCGGTGGACGAGGGTAAACTTGCACAGACGTGGTTTACTACCTTGTTGGGTCGTCACTATCGTTTGATGAAGCTGGTGAAACGTTGTGCTGACTAGGTAATGCATGACCAGATGTTTCGGTTTTTTGTGACATAATTTTGTGAAATTTGATCGTCAGTTCTTCTTGTGTTTCAAGGTGTTGAGGATCAGGGTGAATGCATTCAACTGGACAGACTTTTACGCAACCAGGTTCGCCAGTATGGCCTACGCATTCTGTACATAAGTCGGGATTAATGACGTAAAAGTCGGGTCCCATAGAGATGGCCTTATTGGGACACTGTGGTTCACAAACGTCACAATTAATACACTCATCATCGATGATTAAAGCCATATTCTGATACTCAAAAAATTAAGAAGTGATGATTTTAACGCTTTTTGCGTGTTTGTCCAAATCATCTGAGTTCATCTAGCGATTCAGTGAGCTTAGTTAACTTTAAACTGTCCTTGGATATTGTGATACATATTTATCTTGGCCTCACAAGCCTTTTCTAACTCATTAATACAAGCCGTCTGCATCCATTTGTAAGATAAATCTAGATCAATGTGGGTGCCTTTGCCGTAAAAATAAAGAATCGCGACGTTGTATTGGGCATTTGCTACGCCATTTTGTGCAGCCACTTTAAAATACTGCATGGCTTTTTTGTAATCTTGAGGCACTCCTGTACCGCCTGCATACATAATGCCAATGTTCAGCATACCGTTAAAATTCCCAAAAATAGCGGCTTGATGGTACATATCAATTGCTTTTTTAAAGTCATGATGACCGAGTAGGCCACTTTCATAAATGAATCCTAATTTAAAATACGCTGTGGCATGTTCTGCTTGGGCCGCCAGTTGGTAGTAATGGATGGCTTTTTTTAAGTCCTGTTTGACACCATCACCGTTTTCATACATCAGACCGAGATCAAAGGTCGCCTGTTTATGGCCTTTATCAGCGGCTTTTTGGATGTAAAGCACAGCCATCTTTAAGTTTTTCTTAGTCCCATGTCCATTGTAGTACATCAATCCGAGTGCATAAGAAGCGGGGATGTGACCTTTTTGTTCTGCTTTTTGGTAAAGATGAAACGCTTTTTCAGCATTAGCTGGCAGTATTTCCCCCTCTTCATAGAGTCGGGCTAGCAGGAAATAAGCGGGAGCAAAGCGATTTTTGGTGGCTTGATTAAGATAGAATAAGGCTTTCTCATGTGAATCGTCTAAATAATACAAGGCAAGATTGTACTGGGCCCGTGCATAGCCATTATCCGCGGCTTGTTTGAGATAGTCGATCGATTTTTTTAAATCAGCAGGTACGCAGCTGTGATCGCTGTAAATTAAAGAGAGGTTAAATTGGGCGGCTTGGATATTTTGTTTCGCGGCCAGTTCGTAATAATGGATGGCTTTCTGGCAATTACTGGTGACTCCTTTGCCTTCGCGATATAAGTTTCCTAATGTGAATTGGGCGGGTGCATAGTTTTTCTGTGCCGCTTTTAGAAAATAGTCAACAGCGAGGGTTAGGTTGCCGTTCGGTGCTTCTAACTCATGTAGCCCCTTTTTATACAAGTCTTGAGGAGTTAGATGCTTAGCCCCTATCAAGCCAAAAACCATGGCGATAAAGAGTAGTTTTTTTGTGTTCATGATAGCAATCGCTTTATTAGTATGTCGTGAGCGGATGCGTTGTCTCCTACAACATCCGCTGCGTCAGTAGGGAATGTCTGTCTCCTAAAAATCACCTACTGTCACTATGGTAACATACCCATTTCTAAGTATTCTATAAAAATAACGATGCTTACCGTTTAAGTACCTAAAAAAACAACAAAGTGATTACTTTAATTTTTCTTGATAAGCCTTGACTTTCGGCGTTAAATAAGACTGAACGATAGGGGATACAAAATCACTCACATCTCCGCCTAATAGGGCAATTTCGCGTACAAAAGTGCCAGAAACAAATTGATATTGATCGGAGGGCATCAGAAAAAGTGTTTCAACATTCGGTAATAAATGACGATTCATGCCTGCCATTTGAAACTCATATTCAAAATCCGACACCGCTCTTAATCCGCGAATGATAGTGGAGGCTTGATTTTCTTTGACAAATTGACTCAATAAGCCTGTAAATCCTTTGACTTGTACATTCTGACAGTTAGCAAGGACTTTTTGGGCAATTTCAATGCGTTCTTCAAGTTGAAACAAAGGGTTTTTCTTCTGACTACTGGCAATACCCACGATAAGGGTATCAAATAGTTTAGACGCACGACGAACAAGGTCTTCATGGCCTTTGGTAAAAGGATCAAATGTACCGGGATAAATAGCAATTTTGTTCATGATTGTCGTTGAAAAAGTTGATAATAAACTTGTCCTGCCTTGCCCTCGCGAATCATGAGGTAATTATCATCAAGTGTGACGCGGTGTTCGGACTCAATATAGATTAGTCCATCAGGTTTTAAAATACCGTTCATATAAGGCATGACTTTTTCAATATGTCCTTCATTAAAAGGCGGATCTAATAACACCAAATCAAAACGACTGGCATCCATTCGAGACAGCACAAGATAGGCATCATGATTGTGAATCCGAACTTGCGAGAGTTTTAATTTATCTCGAACTTGTCTAAGATTGGACAAAGCAACAGGATGGTTTTCCACCATTTGTACATGAAAAGCCCCCCGTGAAGCCGCTTCAAATCCTAAAGCACCGCTACCTGCAAATAAATCTAAGATCGACTTATCTTGAAATTGGTGATGCCAAAGGTGTTCTAACCAGTTAAATAAGGTCTCACGAACGCGATTAGGCGTGGGTCTTAACCCTGGAACCTCAGCAACAGGTATATTTGAACGTTTGCATGAACCGCCAATAATGCGAATACTGTATTTTGACATTATTATCGTTTTATACTGTTAAAATAGTAGCTATTTTAAAACATCAAATTTATTTCGCGGATATTATGTTTCGTTTTTTTAAAAGAAAAGATAAAAGCAAAACTCAAACTGAAAATCAAACACCATCTACCCCCACAAACGATGACGACGCTGGCTTAACTCGTGAGTCGGTATCGCCACCATCAATGGATGAAGTAGGGGAGCCCGCCGCTCAAGAAAATGCTGAAAACCTTCAGATTGACGCGGAGAATGAAGCGAAAGCAAGCCTTAGGATGGACGCAGAGGACCAGGGGAAAACAAGTCTTACATCGACTTCTGAGCAAGCGTTACTCCATCCTGTGTCAGATGCTGTCCGCGTAGAAACTGTTTCTGTCCAAAGTGAACAAGCAACAAATCCGCCCCAAGTAAACGAAACCGTTGATGTAGTGGAAACGCCTGTAGGGCAAGCTGAAGTAACGAATCCACTCCAAGTAAACGAAACCGTTGATGTAGTGGAAACGCCTGTGACGGAGGCGGTGGAACCAGCACCAATTCAGGAAAAAGTGGTCGCAGAAGAAACGCCAGCACCGAAACTGTCTTGGTTTGCACGTCTTAAAAAAGGTTTGTCTAAAACTGGGTCTCAAATTAGTACGGTTTTTGTAGGCGTTAAAGTAGATGAACAGCTTTTTGAAGAACTAGAAACAGCGTTGATTATGGCCGATAGTGGTATGGAAGCCACTACCTCTTTGTTAGATAAATTACGTCAAAAGGTTAAAAAAGAAAAAATTACCGATGCGACGGCTGTTAAATATGCTTTGAGAGATTTATTGATCGAGCATTTAAAACCTTTGGAAAAATCATTTGATGTATTTGCGGATAAACCTTTGGTCGTCATGATTTCAGGTGTTAACGGTGCAGGAAAAACGACTTCGATTGGTAAATTAGCTCGTCAATTCCAACTTCAAGGAGCCTCCGTCTTGCTAGCAGCTGGCGATACGTTTAGAGCGGCCGCTAAAGAGCAGTTAGTCGAGTGGGGCAAAAGAAATCAAGTCACGGTGATCGCACAAGATGGAGGCGATCCCGCTGCCGTGGCGTTTGATGCCGTAAATGCAGGCAAGGCCAGAGGTGCTCAGGTGGTCATGGTGGATACAGCAGGAAGACTGCCTACTCAACAGCACTTGATGAAAGAACTATCAAAAATTCGTAAGGTTATTCAAAAAGCTAATGAACAAGCTCCTCACGAATCCTTATTGGTCGTTGATGGTAATACGGGTCAAAATGCACTGGCTCAGATTAAGGCATTCGATGAAGCCGTGTCATTAACAGGTTTAGTGGTGACAAAATTAGACGGCACTGCAAAAGGTGGTATTTTAGCGGCGGTTGCAGCAGGCACAGGTGGTGTCAGACCTATTCCCGTTTATTGGATTGGGGTGGGTGAACATATCGAAGATTTACAAGCGTTTCGTGCCAAAGAATTTGCCAATGCTTTATTGGGGATAGAAAACGAATAAGCCAATAGTAAAAAAAACTATTGGCTTGGGTGGGTTTACTCACTTGTCGATAAGTGATAATCCAATTCATCGAGCTTTTCATTCACCGCTTTTAGTGATTGGATATCAAGTTTACCGATGGTTTTTTCGATTAATTCATGCAAAGCACGATTCATTTCTTTGATGAGTTTTTGTCCTTCATCAGAAAGCGATAGGATCGAACTTCGATAATCTTCAGGATTGTTTTTCCGGATAATTAGCCCTGTTTTAGCTAATTGTTTCGTGACGATAGTGACATTGCCGTTACTGACCATCAGTCGTTGTGCAATATCGCCCATACATAAACCCTTGTCCTCATCCTCTAAAACAGCCAATAACTCATAACGAGCAATGGTGCTTTGGAAACGTTTTCTTAACTCTACACGCCACTGATTGGAAAATTTCGTGGAGATAGACTGTGTACGTAACCAAAAATAAAGGCTTGGGGATAGGGAGGTACTGCTTAACTGAGTGTTTCTCATAAAACACCTCCTATTGGTAGTTTCTATTTATATTGTAAATTAATATGTTCATAAAGGTGTTAAAATATCGAAATTATCAAAAAGTTTTAGCTTATAAATGATGAATGAAAATCAAATTGCCACTACAGAAGAAATAGTAGAAGAATTGCGTCAAGGCAGAATGGTGATTATGGTCGATGATGAAGACCGTGAAAATGAAGGCGATATTTTGATGGCTTCGGATTACATTACCCCCGAAGCGATTAATTTTATGGCCACTCATGCACGTGGACTGATTTGTATGACGATCACAGCAGAACAAGCCAACCAGCTTAATTTACACTCGATGGCTCAAGTAAACGGGTCGTCTTTTGGTACGAATTTTACTCAGTCTATTGAAGCTGCTGAGGGCGTGACGACAGGTATTTCTGCAGCAGACAGAGCGTTGACCATTAAAGTGGCTTCTCGACCTAATGCCAAACCTACTGATATTGTGTCACCTGGACATATTTTCCCTTGTCGTGCGGTACCTGGTGGTGTGTTGGTTCGAGCAGGTCATACAGAAGCAGGTTGTGATTTGACGAAACTGGCGAATCTTACGCCGTCAGCGACTATTTGTGAGATCATGAATGAAGATGGGACGATGGCACGTTTGCCTGATTTGATGAAGTTTGCTGAAAAACACCAGCTTAAAATCGGCACGATCGCGGATCTTATCCAATATCGAATTGAACATGAAACCATGATCGAGCGAATTGGTGAACATACTTTAAATACCGTTTGGGGAAATCTTCAAGCGATTGCTTATAAAGATAAAGCCTTTGGAGCGGTGCATATTGCTTTGGTTTATGGCCAGATAAAAGCAGGTGAAGACGTATTAGTGCGTGTTCATGAACCCACTTCCGTATTAGATTTGTTAGATCGTTCAGGAGACCATAGTTGGGGATTTAATGATGCGATTAAAGCTATTAAAGAACATGGTGTCGGCGTAGTGGTGATGTTAAATTGCCAAGGATCAGAAGAAAATCTTTTGTCAAAAATTGCCCAATGGCGTCAACCTGCTGTAAAATCCCAAGAGAAAAAAGTATCAGATCGATATGATTTGCGTAATTACGGCATTGGGGCACAGATTTTAAGAGATGTGGGTGTGGACACCATGCAACTTCTTGCAGTACCTCGTAAAATGCCAAGTATGGCAGGATACGGCTTGACCGTTACAGGCTTTAAAACATTACAGGATTAAATTATGAAACCTTTTACATTGACACCTAACCTTGATGGTAGTGACTTACATATTGGTATTGTTTGTGCACGTTTTAATGAAGAACTCACTTTTGCTGAATTAGAAGCTTGCTTGGATGAGCTAAAAGAGTTAGGGGTTGAAGAAAGCAATGTTATGGTTGTAACGGTTGCGGGTGCTTTAGAGCTAGGTTTGGCTTTGCAGACCATGGCAACCACACAAGAGTTTGATGCACTTATTGCGATTGGTGCGGTGATTCGTGGTGAAACCTATCATTTTGAAATCGTGAGTAACGAAAGTGCGGCAGCGATTACGCGTGTAGGTCTAGATATGAATATTCCTATCGCGAATGGTGTATTGACCTGCGATACAGAAGAACAAGCGGCAGAGCGTGTTGACGAGAAAGGTCGTGATTGTGCTCATGTGGCTGTTGAGATGGCCAATACTTTATTAGATTTGGTGCCAGAGTTTGATGAAGAAGATTTTCTAGAAGACGAAGAAGAGTCTGAGGAAGAGGAACAATGAAACCATCCAGATCACCTAAACGCAGTGCACGCCGAGTAGCTAGGATATTGGCGATTCAGGCTATTTATGCGTATCTTGTGAGTGATGATGACGCTTTGTCTGTTGAAGATTTGTACGATATTGTTGCACAAGATAGTGATGAAAACTACGAGCATGCTGATCGCGAGTTCTTACAAAAGTTGATTTACGGGGTATATCAGCATGCAGGTGAGTTAAGAGAGAAGTTTGCTCCTTATATCGAACGTCCTGTTGCTGAATTATCGCCTGTTGAACACGCTATCTTGCTATTGGCTAGTTATGAGTTTGTTTATAACTTAGAAACGCCGTATCGTGTGATTATCAATGAAGCGATTGAATTGGCCAAAGAACTGGGTGGGACAGATGGTTTTAAATTTATCAATGGTGTATTAGATAAATTAGCCGCGGATGTACGTAAGGTTGAAATAGAATAATCTATGGGTGAGTTTGATCTAATCCAGAAGTATTTTACCCATCCCAGTGATAGTGTTTTATTAGGTGTAGGGGATGATTGTGCCATATTAGATCAAGCAAAACCCTCGTCCTATCTAGCAAGTAGTACCGATCTTCTTATTGAGGGTCGGCATTTTTTTTCTGATGTTTCGCCTTATCGTTTAGGAATAAAGTCCTTAGCCGTGAATCTGTCTGATTTGGCGGCAATGGGTGCCACACCAGCTGGTTGCTTACTAGGGTTATCTTTACCAGAAATCAAAGAAGACTGGTTAAAAGATTTCTCTCAAGGTTTTATGCAAATGAGTAAGCAATACGCTTGTCCTTTGATTGGGGGCGACACGACTCGTTCAAGTCCCAATGGCGGTATCGGTATTTCCGTGACGGTAATGGGATGGGTTGAAAAACCTTTTTTGACACGTAATCAAGCTTGCTTGGGTGATGAAATATGGGTGTCTGGAAAATTAGGACAAGCCCATGTCGCTTTAAAAATATTACAACAAGATCCGCGTTTTCCTGAATCGTTATTGTCTTTTTGCCGTGATGCACTTGAGATGCCTGTGCCTAAAGTAGCGTTGGGACAGGCTTTGCGAGGCCACGCTCATGCGGTGATCGATATATCAGATGGCTTGGCTCAAGATTTAGGACATATTCTAAACGCAAGCAAAGTGGGTGCAAATCTTTATTTTCAACGCATCCCATTTGATGATCGCCTAAAAGTACTTTCTACTCAAGCCTTGCATGAGGCTATTTTTGAGGGAGGAGATGTTTACGAACTATGTATCACCGCCCCAAAAAGTGAACACCACTATATGGCTTCATTAGGGTTAAGTTGTATTGGTGAGATTGTGGCTCAAGATCAGGGATTATGTTTGGATGGACATCCTTTGAACGCTCAAGGATTTCAACATTTCTAACGGTCATATTATGGTTAATTTTGTACAAAGAACAAAGAAAAAATCAATAAATTGGCCCTCGTTAAAGTGGGTGTTTGCTGATATTCATCGTTGTTTAGCGTTCGGTTGTGGTTCAGGTTGGTTAAAACCAGCATCGGGTACTTGGGGAACTGTTTTCGGTGCCTTAATATCTGTGCCATTTGTTGAGTATCTTCCCGTTTGGCTTCAAATCGTTGTCCTTGTTTTGGCTTATGGTTACGGGATTTATATTTGTCAACGTGTCAGCCAAGAACTGGGCGTACACGATCACGGTGGCATTGTTTGGGATGAGATCGTCGCTATCGCATTCGTGTATGCCTTGATGCCCTTACAAAATATTTGGTTTTTTATTTTGGGATTTCTGTTCTTTCGTATCTTTGATGTGATAAAACCGTTTCCCATTCGTCAAATAGATGCAAAGCTTCATTCTGGACAGGCCATTATGTTGGATGACTTATTGGCAGGTATTTACACGCTTATCGTTTTGTATCTCATTAAATATTTTTGCTTATGAATCAATTTTTAATACACCGCGAAGAACGTTTAAAAAAATTGTTCGATTGCTTGAAAACACGCCACTGGTGTGTGGGTACCGCAGAGTCTTGTACAGGAGGATTGTTGGCGGGTTTTATCACGTCCATGGCTGGTTCCAGTCAGGTATTTAGACAAGCGGTGGTGACTTATAGTAATGAGTCTAAGCAAGTCTTATTATCGGTTGATGAAGCAGATTTGCGTAAGTATGGGGCCGTGAGTCAAGAAGTTGCCAGAGCCATGGCTAAAGGTGTATTGGTCTTGGATCCTAAAACAAATGTCGCCATTAGTACGACAGGGATTGCAGGACCAGATGGTGGGACCGACACTAAACCAGTTGGCTTGGTGTGTTTTGGTTTTGCTTGTGGTCAGACAGTGACTAGCTGTCAAAAAGTATTTTCAGGCGATCGAGCGTCTATACGTGAACAAGCGGTTGCCTTTGCGATAGATTACGTATTAGAGAATCTTTTAAAATTAGATTAAAGCAAGTATTTAAAATATTCTTTGATGTTAATAAGGTGGTTTTATTCTCATTAGAAGTTAGATAAAATCACCTTTATTTATTTTTGTTTGATAGGTCTTTTAGTAGATAAGATTTATCAAAGTGCAATCGAATGGTCTTGTACTTTGGATGAAAAAAGGAAACTAAATGTATTCAAGTTTATTAAAGTTTTTATCAAGTTATGGTTTTCAAGCAGGCGATTGGGAAGTGAATGCCATTATTTTTGGCTTAATTGTGCTGACCGTGATATTGATTCACATCATTTTGCACGGTTTGATTTTTAGAATTATCATTGCCCAATTGAAAAAGTCGCCACGCCTGTTATTACAAGCTTTTGGAGATAAGTCTTTATTTAAAAATATTGCTTATTGCATTCAAAGTATGCTGTTGTCTATGCAGTTTCGTGTATGGCTGTTGGATGGCAGTTTAAAAGAAACCTTGATTTCTGTGAGTGACGTATTTGCCTTGTTTTTTGGCTTGATGGCACTGTTTTCTTTGCTTAATATTATTCAAAACTATATGTTGACGAATAATGTTGCCAAACAATTTCCAATTGGGGGTATTGTTCAAACCATTAAACTGATTTCATCATTAGCCTTAATCATTATTTTAATTTCTATGGTTCTTGGCAAGTCGCCTACCGTTTTGATTAGTGGCTTAGGGGCGATGACAGCTGTTTTGATGTTGGTGTTTAAAGACCCTATTTTAGGTTTTGTGGCGGGTATCCAATTATCTGCAAATAATATGCTTCGTATTGGTGATTGGCTGGAGATGCCGAAATACCATGCTGATGGTTCTGTCGTGGATATTGGTTTAACAACGGTAAAAGTTCGAAATTGGGATAATACCATTACGACCGTGCCTACTTACGCGTTGATTTCAGATTCTTTTAAAAACTGGCGTGCGATGAGTGAATCAGGCGGTCGTCGTATCAAACGTTCGATTTTTATTGATACGAATAGTGTTCATTTTTTATCGCAAAAAGAAATTGAACATTTAAGTCAAAGTCGATTATTAACGCAGTATTTAACGGATCGTGTGGCGGAAGTCAAAGCGTTTAATGAACAAAATGAGATTACAACAGACAGTTATTTGAATGGGCGACATTTAACCAATATCGGTACTTTTCGTATTTATTTGGAAAACTATTTGCGTAATAACCCCCAGATTCATAAAAATATGACGTTGATGGTTAGACAGTTGCAACCTACGGACAAAGGTATTCCAATGGAAATCTATTGTTTTACCAATACGGTGGCATGGTTAGAGTATGAGGCGATTCAAGCAGATATTTTTGATCATATTTTTGCAGTCGCTCCTGAGTTTGGTATTAGCTTGTACCAAGCACCGAGTGGGCAGGATTTTAAAGCATTTGCTCGTTAATCTTTTTTGATATATAACTGTGACTAAAGGACGCTCAGCAACGAGCGTCTTTTTTTATGCTTAGTCGATGTTGCCTGAGGGCAAGGCGGTGTCGAGGTGGTGATGGAGGTGGGGTGAGGATGATGTGATGGGAGGTGTTGAGTGTGGTTTGTTGATGGCGTGAGGTGTTTGGCTGATAAGAGGATTTAGGTGGGCCACAGGGGGGGGATGAGTAGTTCTGATTCTCTGGTATATGTACGGTCTGATATTTTTGTCATCGTGAGGGGATGATAAGAAAAACTTTCATGGATAATAAAGCAATCGTCTGCGTGAGGACGTAAAAACATGGTAGGTAATCGGGAATAGTCATGTTAAATGTGTTCAAAAAAAGCGACAGAAATACAGCTGTACTTGAGAAAACAAAATCACAAGGTCTTATTTTTAGCGTTGTTCAGACAACAAGGAACATAGATGAGGTTAAATGAGGAACAAAGGGAAGCGGCTTACGCGGAAGATCAGAATGTTTTGGTGTTGGCAGGTGCAGGAACAGGAAAAACAACCGTATTGATTGAACGATTGCTGTACTTGAGAAAACAAAATCGCAAGGTTTTATTTTTAGCGTTTTCCGCAGAAGTGGCTCGAGAAATTCGAGAGAAAATTGCGAAACAAAATATTGAAGCGGATGTATTTACCTTTCACGCCTTGTCATTGCATTTGTGTAAGACTCTGGATGATAGTCGTGATTTTCAGGTTACGACATCATCTGATTGGGAACAGGTCAGTGATATCACTTGGCAGGTTTGCCAAGAACTCTGTGAAGATGATACCCAATGGGCTGAATTTTTGGATTTTTTGGAACATGAAGAAATTTATTATTCATTGCACGGGACGGCATGGCTACATCAAAGAGGTCTGGGCTTACTTAGTTTTCGTCAAGATGGGTTTCAAAGCATTGCAGATTTAAGGGTAGCGATTGCTTTGGAGCGATTAAAGTGTCAATACGTTTACCGCCCATTAATCAAACCCTATCCTCACACGGCCTATGCTAGTTTTTATTTACCTGAACATGATTATTATTTGAATGTGATGCAAGACAACGGCGAGTATCCTTTGACATCCGAGATATTTGAAGATTTGTCTTTAAACGTGCTTCATCTTCATCATGTAGATTTGGAGGCAATCGCTGAAAAAAAGATGGAACATATTACCTTTCCTAATCCTTATATTCAGTGTTTATCGGCTTTTGAGGGGGATGAGGAGCCAGTCTTTTCTTTTCATCAAAGAGTTCATCAGTTTGTACAAAGAATGTTGGACATCGTACCTGCATCGATAGAAAAAACCTTGCCAGATAGTCCGTTATGGCATATGCAGTATATAAAAAGATTGGTGGACAGGATTGCCCAAAAAGTGATATTAAATTGGACTGAAACAAATAAAATCACTTTTTTTCAGATGATTGAAGAGGCAAAAAAACTTATCATTAACACGCAATATCAAGCAGATTGGGACGATATTTTAGTCGATGAGTTTCAGGATTTAACAGATCAACAATACACGTTGCTATCAACATTACGCAAGAATAAACCTAATCTGAATTTGTTTTGTGTGGGCGATGATTGGCAAGCGATTTATGAGTTTGCAGGTTCAAATTTAGCGTATATCTTAAAGTTCGAACAGTATTTTGGCCCTGTTTCACTGTATTATTTGACCCAGACATATCGATTTCATGAGTCTATTTCATATATTGCACAGGAATTTTTATTAAAAAATCCCAAACAAATTAATAAAAATCTACGAGCCAGAAAGAAAACAAAAGGGGAGTGTATTCGTGTATTTGCTCATCATATTCCCATGAAAAATATGATGAAATATCGGAAATGTGATGAAACAGTCATGTTTTTAGCAAGGTGTCATGCGGATTTACCTCATGCAAAGATTCAGGAAAAATGGATGGAAAAATATCCCTTTGTACGTTTTATGACCATGCATGCATCAAAAGGACTAGAGGCCGATCATGTGGTGTTATTGAATCTGGTAAAAGGTAATATGCCTTTGCAACGAGACTATATTAATGATTATTTTTTAGACTGGATACATCCTAAAACGCCTTTGGATTTTCCGTTTGAGGATGAACGACGCTTGTTTTATGTCGCTTTAACACGAGCCAAAAAATACTTATGGTTACAAACTGATTGGCATCAGCCATCAAATTTTCTAATGGAATTATTAGCGTTACCACAATCTGAAAGACACATACGATTTTATGGACATCAGGTAAAGAATTACTATACTTTTCAAAAACTCAAACGACGTTCTTCACCCGTCTATTAAAAAACAAGTAAGGCTTTATCCGTTTCTTGATAAGTCAGCACAGCAGTTGCCCAGTCGGCAGATCACCCGTCTATTAAAAAGCCGAAACACTAAGAGTAAGGTTTTATCTGTTTCTTGATAAGTCACCACAGCAGACATCCAGTCGGCAGATCGCCCGTCTATTAAAAAGCAAAAACACTAGGAGTAAGGTTTTATCCGTTTCTTGATAAGTCAGCACAGCAGTTGCCCAGTCGTCAGATCGCCCGTCTATTAAAAAGCCGAAACACTAAGAGTAAGGTTTTATCTGTTTCTTGAAAAATAAAAACGATGGGTTATCAGCAACGATTACTTGTTTATCGTTTTGAAGTTGCTGATGACACACCGATATCAGATATTAGTGGATTTAATTAAAGGTACCTGTTGGGGGTGGTAAATCTTTAGGGATAGCAGGACGGCCATCAGAAAAACAAGCGGAAAGGCCGAAACACAATGCTATAAGCGTTATAGAAAGAAATAGTTTTTTCATTACTTAACCTTTTTGCGAGAGAAAAATAATTCTTCAATAATTAATAGAATAACACCGATGGTAATACAGCTATCAGCGAAGTTAAAAGCTGGGAAAAAGTATTCGTTCCAATAAACTAGTATAAAATCGATGACATAACCATGCAAGAAACGATCGATAGCATTGCCTAAAGCACCAGCCATAATAAGGCTGTACGCGATGGCTCGCCATTTCGGCGTGCTTGGTTTATAGGTTAACACCCCTAGAATAATGGATATGCCAACAGCCAAGATGAGAAAAAACCATCGTTGCCAGCCATCGTGATCTGATAGAAAACCAAACGCCGCCCCACGATTAAAAACCAGTGTCAAATCAAAGACAGGTAAAATTTCTAATCGTTCACCATAGGTAAAACGAGAGAAAACAAGGGTTTTGCTGAGCTGATCGATAACGATTAAAAATAGGGCAAACAAAGAAAAATTAAAAAAACGCCAAGCCCTAACCGCTTTAACTAGGGGATGTGCATCTATTTCTTCTTGTGTCATGCTAATAGGCTGTCCATTAGCGTCTTTTGGGCGTGTGACAGCCTGCCAAAGAGGGGCTTCATGTTGAGTTGGGTTGGAGGAGGCGTGATGTCCACAACCTCCTTGGCAACCGCCATCCTTACGCATAATGACGCTCCTCGCCCGAACCATTTAGATTGCTGTCACAACGTTGGCAGATGTGATCAGCGTGATCGTTGACTTCGGGACGATAGTGCCAGCAACGCTCGCATTTTTCTTCTGCAGAAGGAGCAATGCTGAAACGTAGTTCTTCATCTTCACTGAGGTGTAGGTCAGCTCTAGAAACAATAAAGACAAATCTTAAATCATCTTTTAGGCTGTTTAAAATATCGAAATCGGTACCACGAGCATAGATATCGACTTCTGCTTGTAAAGATGAACCAATCTTGCCTGCAGCACGAACATTTTCAAGTTCTTTGTTCAATAAAGCACGAATTTCTAAAATACGTGCCCATTTGTCGCTTAATGCTTGTTCATCGGCAAAGCTAGGCAATTGTTCGTAGGTATTGGTAAAGATAGTGACATCGTTAGCATTAGGTGTATCAGCCAAAGTTGTGCTACATAACACGCCCCAAGCTTCTTCAGCGGTAAACGACAAAATCGGTGCCATTTGTTTGAGCAAAGATTGTGTGATGTATAGAAGGGCTGTTTGTGCTGAACGTCTAGCCAAACTATCTTTTTTCGTGGTGTATAGACGGTCTTTAAGGATGTCCAAATAGAAACCACCTAAAAACTCAGAACAAAAGATCTGAAGCTGTGAAACAACAGGGTGGAACTCATATTTCTCGCAATGTGCTAAAACCTTATCTTGAAGTTTTTTCGTTTCGCTAATAGCATAACGATCCACTTCCAGTAATTGTTCCAAAGGCACTTTGTCTGTGTGAGCGTTGAAATCGCCTAAATTACCAATTAAGAAACAAAGCGTATTGCGAATGCGACGGTAAGACTCCACCACGCGGTTAAGAATCTGATCAGAGATAGAAAGTTCGCCTGAATAGTCTGTAGAAGCCACCCAAAGACGAATAATCTCAGCACCTAAACGATCACTGACTTCTTGAGGAGCTACGGTGTTGCCTAAAGATTTAGACATTTTGCGACCTTCGCCATCCACCGTAAAACCATGAGTCAATAATGCTTTATATGGGGCACGTCCGTATAACATGGATGACGTTAATAAAGAAGAGTGGAACCAACCACGGTGCTGGTCAGAACCCTCTAAATACAAGTCTGCAGGCCATGCGAGTTTCTCAGCATGTGAGCCTTGTCCATGATCTTTGCCACCCATCACCGTGTAATGCGTGGTACCTGAATCAAACCAAACGTCTAAAGTATCCGTACCTTTTTCGTATAAGGCAGCTTCTTGATCACCAAGCATTTCTTCTACGGTGATGCGTTGCCATACCTCAATCCCTTCTTTTTCGATGCGATCCGCGATGATCTTCAATAGCTCCACCGTGCGTGGATGTAATTCTCCTGTTTCTTTGTGAACAAAGAATGCCATCGGCACGCCCCATTGACGTTGTCTTGATAAGGTCCAGTCAGGACGGTTGGCGATCATGGCATGAAGACGTGCTCGACCCCATGCAGGGAAGAATGCAGTGTCATCAACGCCTTTTAGTGCGGTTTCTCTAAGTGTTGGACCATTGTCTTTAGGTTTGATGTCCATACCAGCAAACCATTGGCTGGTAGCACGGTAAATAATAGGCGTTTTATGGCGCCAGCAGTGCATATAGCTGTGGTTGAGTTTTTTCGATGAAATCAAGGTACCACAAGCTTTAAGAGCTTCGATGATTTTAGTATTGGCATCCCAAATTTTCATACCGCCAAATAAAGGCAGGGTAGATACATAAACGCCATCGCTCATAACAGGACTAAGAATGTCGCTGTCTTTTAGACCATTCGCTTTACACGTCAAAAAGTCATCCACACCGTAAGCAGGGGCACTGTGAACGATACCTGTACCCGCATCGACTGAAACGTAGTCAGCAAGATAAACGGGGCTGATACGGTCATAACCACTATCCAGTGAACTTAAAGGATGATGGAAAGCGAGATTCGCTAGTTTTTCACCTTTACAGCTAGCAACAACTTCACCCTCAAGATCCCATTGTTTTAAGCATTCTGCCACACGGTCTTTGGCTAGAATTAAATAATTACCTGTAGGCAAAGCAGGTGATACTCTCACCAAATCGTATTCCAGTTCAGGATGGACGTTTAGTGCTTGGTTCGCAACGATTGTCCAAGGTGTTGTGGTCCAAATCACGATTGCACCGCTATCATCCAAGGTGTAATCAAAAGCGGCACTCACACCGTTTAATTCTGAAAAAGGAAAGGCGACATCGATTGCATTATCAACACGATCGGCGTATTCTACTTCAGCTTCTGCCAAGGCTGAACCGCAGTCAAAACACCAGTTGACGGGTTTTAAACCACGATAAATATATCCTTTTTCAATCATTTCGCTCAATGCACGAACTTCATTGGCTTCATTTTTGAAATTCATCGTGAGATACGGATGATCCCAGTCTGCTAATACGCCCAAACGGATAAATCCTGCTTTTTGACGTTCCACTTGTTCTTTGGCATATGCACGGGCTTTAGACTGTACTTCTTCGGTGGGTAAGCCTTTGCCATATTTTTTCTCGATTTGAATTTCAATCGGCATACCGTGACAATCCCAGCCAGGGATATAAGGTGCATCAAAACCCGCCATCGTCTTGCTTTTGATGATGATGTCTTTTAGGATTTTATTCGTGGCATGGCCGATATGAATATCTCCGTTTGCATAGGGAGGTCCATCATGAAGAATAAATAGAGGTCTGCCAGCCGATGCTTGACGAATCGCCTCATACACTTTCTTTTCCTGCCATTCTTTGACCCATTGTGGTTCACGTTTAGGCAGGTTGCCACGCATAGGGAAGTTTGTTTGGGGTAAGTTTAATGTATCTTTATAGTCCATGATTCAAAAAATAAGTTTTTGCTATTTTTACATCGTTTTGAATAGCGTTGGTTAGTGCTTCTAAATCTTGGAATTTTTCTTCAGATCGAACAAATTTCAAGAAAGAAACCGAAATAAGTTTTCCATAAGCATCTATCTGGGTATCCAATAAATGCACTTCAAGTAATAAGGCACCATCTGTCGTGACGGTAGGTCTAAAGCCGACACTGGCCACAGCAGGGATAGGCGTTTCTTTTAGACCGCTGACAGTTACAATATAAACCCCTGTTTTTAGGGCAGACAAGGGGTGAAGTTTTAGGTTTAACGTCGGGAAACCGAGGGTTCTACCTAATTTTTGTCCGTGAATGACGTGACCAGTCACTAGGTAAGGATGTCCTAATAGTTCATTAGCAAGGTCCATGTCACCGTCTGACAAGGCTTTTCTAACAGCGGTACTGGAATATCGTTGATTTTCATCGTCTAGAATATCTTCAGCAATCACGAGTTCAAAGTTATATAACTTTGCGGCTTTTTCTAGCATAGAAATATCGCCTAATCGTTTGTGTCCAAAATGAAAATCTTTACCCACAATTAACCATTTTACATTTAATTGGTCGATGAGGATGTCTTTAATAAAATCTTGAGGAGAAAGACGGGCAAACGCCTCATTAAATCGTTTAACGATAATATGCTCAATGCCGCATTCACGAATCGCCTGTATTTTATCTCGAGGGGACAAAATACGAGCGGGTGCTAATGCTGGATTATTTCGCTGGGTTGCAAAAAATTCTCTAGCATGAGGAATAAACGTTAAGACGGTGGGGATGAGATGTTTCTGGCGAGCAACTTTTACAAGATGCAATAAAAGCCCTTGATGGCCCAAATGAATGCCATCAAAATTCCCAATAGTTACGGCACTACCTTGATGATGGTTGGCTAGTGCATCACGATATAGATAGATATTCTTTTTCACGGTGTACAATATATAATTTGACTAGTTTAGCATTAAGACACAGAGTAAGGCTATGAATCACCCTAATTTACCTAAAAAACGTTTTGTAATATTGATTTCAGGACGCGGTTCGAATATGCGTGCCATCGTCGAAAAAAATCGTGATAATCAGCAGGTCGAGATTGCAGCGGTGATTTCTCATACGCCTGATAGTCAAGGATTGCAGTGGGCAAAAGAACAAGGGATTGAGACAGAAGAAGTCTTGCATAAACATTACGCTAATCGTGAGGCGTTTGAGCAGGAACTCATCCAAGTCATTGATCGCTATCAGCCAGATTATATTGTGTTGGCAGGGTTTATGAGAATTTTAACCGCAGGATTTGTCACTCATTATGCGTCACGCGTGATAAATATTCATCCCTCTTTGTTGCCATCATTTATTGGCCTACATACCCATCAACAGGCTTTAGATATGGGCGTAAAGGTGCATGGTTGCACGATTCATGTGGTGACACCAGAATTGGATCACGGCCCGATTATTGCCCAAGCGGTCGTCCCTGTTTGCGATGATGATACAGCCGATACCTTGGCATCGCGTGTGTTAAAAATGGAGCATACCCTTTATCCTAATGTGGTCAAAGGCTTGGCTGAAGGTCGCATTGTGATAAAGGATGATAAGGTTCAAAATCCTCAAGGATTGCTTTGGTTTCAAGAAAACTAAACACCCATACTGACTATTGAAAATTTAAAAATTTGTAAAATTCTGCGTGCATACATAGCTTGGAATAAAATACGTGGAAAAGTAATTGAACATAAGGAATGATATGTCAAAACCGCATAAACACCCCGTTAAAAAACGCCAAAATAATCAAGCGACACATCGCCGTGACATCTCTAAAAACAAAGTGGTTGGACGTATCGAACAGATTGAATCGGTCCTAAAAGAGATATTGAATTGGGAGCATCCTGCCGATGTTATCTTGTCCCAATGGTTTAGAAAACATAAACAACTAGGGGCTAGAGATAGACATGAAGTAGCTGAAGCTGTTTTTGATGTGTTGAGACATTTAAAACAGTACCGCCAATATGCTGAAAGTGGTTTTGGATCGCATACTCGCCGATTGGCTATTTTAGGGCTATATGCGGTGATAGGTGAGTCGATATTTTCTCAACTACAGGAAGAAGAAAAGGACTGGTTAAAACGGTTGGCACTGATTGATCCTGAAAGCCTATCGCCAGATGTGCGTTTTAGCATGCCTACTTGGTTGATTGAAAAATTAACGCATTTGCCCGATGCAAACAACTTATTTTTAGCTTTGAATGAAAAAGCACCATTGGATTTGCGTGTCAATATTTTTAAAGCTAATCGTGAAGATATCTTAGAAAAGGTGAAAGCCTATGAACCTCAAGCACAGGCAACTCCTTATTCTCCATGGGGTATTCGCTTGTGGAATAAACCTGCATTAAGTCGTTGGCCCATGTTTGAAGCAGGTGAGATCGAAGTTCAGGATGAGGGAAGCCAGATTTTAGGCATGTTATTGGCACCTAAACGTGGCGAGATGGTTGTTGACTATTGTGCAGGTGCTGGAGGCAAAACCTTGCTGTTAGGGGCTTTAATGCGTTCTACAGGTCGCCTTTATGCGTTCGATGTATCAGAATCAAGATTGTCAAAAGCCAAGCCCAGACTGGCTCGTAGCGGTTTGTCTAATGTGACGACAGTGGTACTTCATAAAGAAAAAGATGAAAGAGTCAAAAGATTGGCCGGTAAAGCGGATCGTGTGTTAGTGGATGCACCTTGTACAGGAATGGGAACGTTAAGACGTAATCCAGATTTGAAATGGCGACAAACGCCTGAAGATTTGAAGCAATTGGTCGAGCTTCAAAGCAAAATTCTTGATCAAGCCTGCACTTTGTTAAAACCGGGAGGTCGCTTGGTATATTCTACTTGCAGTTTATTGCCTCAAGAAAATGAGTTACAGATTCAATCATTTTTGAATAGACATCCTGAGTTTGAGTTAAAAGCGGTCAATGATCTGTGGGATGAACGATGCACAGGCTTGGTCATGCAAGATGCGTATTTGAAATTGCGCCCTGATTATCATCAAACAGATGGATTTTTTGCAGCGGTTTTAGAAAAGAGAAAATAAATGAATATTCCTTTTTTTGACAAGTTAAACGATAAACAAAAAGAAGCTGTTGTCAATGATGGCCAATATACGTTGGTATTGGCTGGTGCAGGAAGTGGCAAAACAAGGGTGTTGACGACCAGAATGTCGTATTTGACTACTCATGGGGTGTCTGTTTACTCCATTATGGCGGTGACATTTACTAATAAAGCAGCCAATGAAATGTTGTCGCGGATCCGAACAGTGATTCCGTTTGAATCGCGATATTTGTGGGTAGGCACTTTTCATAGTTTGAGTAATCGTTTTCTAAGATTGCATCATAAAGAAGCAGGTTTATCGCAAACGTTTGAAATATTGGATAGCTCAGATCAGTTATCTTTGATTAAACGCTTGATTAAGGAACATTGTCCCGAGAAGTTGGAAGAAGAAAAAGCCTTACCATCTATTCTCCAAAATTTTATTAATAAAACCAAGGAAGAGGGCTTGCGTGCTAAAGATGCAACATCGTCGTCATTATTTCGGGCGAAAGATCCGTTTTTTGTTTCGATGTATGAGTTGTACGAGAAACGATGTGAACAGGAAAATGTGGTTGATTTTGCGGAATTGATTCTGCGTAGCTATGAGGTGATGAGGGATAATGAAGCGATTAGACAGCACTATCAACGTCGATTCCGTCATCTTTTGGTCGATGAGTTCCAAGACACAAATATGCTCCAATACAAGTGGTTAAGAATATTTGCTGGTGCGGATACCTCGATTTTTGTAGTGGGCGACGATGATCAGTCGATTTACTCGTTTCGTGGCGCCAGGTCTGAAAATATGTCTGATTTTAAGCAGTCCTTGGCCAAAGATAATGTTGTGAAACTAGAACAAAATTATCGTTCAACCAGTCATATTCTTGATACCGCCAACGCGATAATTCAAAAAAATAATAAACGATTAGGAAAAAATCTCTGGTCATCTAGTGGAGATGGCGAAAAGGTGCGGGTGGCTTGTTGGGAAAATGATTTTAATGAGTCAAAAGAGGTGCTTGAGCGAATAAAAGAATTTCATCGCGAGGGTAAACCGTATCGTGATATGGCGATTCTTTATCGTAATAATGCTCAGTCTCGAACGTTTGAACATGATTTGTACAATGCAGGCATTCTTTTTCATGTATATGGTGGGTTACGCTTTTATGATCGACAAGAAGTAAAAGATGTATTGGCGTATTTAAGGGTGATAGCGGATCTAAGTAGTAACAATTCGTTTTTACGTGTGGTGAATCATCCGCCTCGTGGTATTGGTAGTCGCACGATAGAAAATTTACAAGAACATGCCAATGAAATTGGATGTCCGTTACATCAAGCGATTGAGGCCTTGCCCGCAAACTCACGTCATAAATTGCACGGGTTTATCGATTTGGTGAGTCGTTTGCGTGAAGTCGCTTATGAGAAAAATCTAGCGGAATTGGTCGCCTATGTGATTGAAGAGACAGGGTTAAGGACTTACTATGCTGAAAAGCAAAAGGAAAAAGAGGATAAGTTAGAAAACTTAGATGAATTGGTCAATGCGGCGATGCAGTTTTGTATGGAAAATAATATGGCTAATCAGCCTGCCTTGACAAAAGAAACACCTGTAGAAGAGGAAGACACGATAAATTTACCTCCTTTGTTGGAATTTTTGAGTATGGCTTCTTTGGAATCGGGGGAAAATCAAGCAAATCAATCCGATGATGCGGTCCAATTGATGACGATACATGCGTCCAAAGGATTGGAGTTTGATACGGTATTTTTGGTTGGATTGGAAGAGGGGATCTTGCCCTCTGAGTACAGTATTAAAAATGCCAGTGAGGATAATCATCTGATCGAAGAAGAAAGACGTTTATTCTATGTGGCCATTACACGTGCACAGCGATATTTATTCATTAGCTTGGTTATTTATCGTCGCTTGTACGGTAAGTTAGAAATGAAATTCCCCAGTCAGTTCTTAGAGGAAATGCCCGAAGAACACATTCATTGGATAACAGAGAATCCTTTTTCTAAAACTGATGAATCAGAAACCTTGCATCAGCCTATTAATTGGGCCAGATCGGCTATCGCTGAAAAATTCCGAAATCTGGGCAAAAATGAAACAGAGGCGGTGCCAGTAACCGAGCACAAAGAATCTGTTCTTAAACATGGTGATATTGAGTATCGTCAAGGACAAAAAGTGTTTCATGAAAGCTTTGGTGAGGGCGTGATTACAGGGGTTTCGGAGCAGGGTAGCATGCCACAGGTAACCATCAACTTTATAGGAAAAGGTGGCGTGCGAACGGCAAAAGGTCCGAAAACAGTGGCTTTGGGTTATGTTAAATTAACGTTTCTATAAATCGTTTGTTTGAGTGCTTGACTTTTTGTTCAGTACTCAATACAATAATCCACTTCATTAGGCGGTTAGCTCAGTTGGTTAGAGCGCTACGTTGACATCGTAGAGGTCGCTGGTTCGACTCCAGTATCGCCTACCATCCCTCTCTTTTCATTGAATAGACCGTGCAAAACTGGAACGACTTCATCTATCAAGAATCTCAACAAGATTACTATCGAGCATTGATGTCGAAAATCGATGAGGCACGTTTATCCCAAAAGGCCATTTTCCCTGAAATATCCCAAGTTTTTCATGCTTTTGAACTAACCCCTTTTGATAAAGTAAAGGTGGTGATTTTGGGTCAAGATCCTTATCATGGAGTGGGACAAGCCCATGGACTGGCGTTTTCAGTGAAACCCCATGTTCCCATTCCTCCCTCTTTGCAGAATATTTATAAAGAATTATCAGAAGATATATCAGGTTTCACGATTCCTGATCATGGTTGTTTGACGGATTGGGCAAAACAAGGCGTATTGTTGCTAAATGCTGTGTTGACGGTGGAACAAGATCGTGCGAATTCCCATGCTAACTGGGGTTGGGAAGTGTTTACGGATCATGTTATCGCAAGTTTGAATCGTGAAAGAGAGCATCTGGTCTTTGTTTTGTGGGGAAAGTACGCCCAGAAAAAGGGTCAAGTAATCGATGAAACGAAGCATTTGGTGATTCGTTCTGCCCATCCCTCGCCATTATCCGCTTATCGAGGTTTTTTTGGTTCTAAACCGTTTAGCCAAATTAATCAATACCTCGTATCACAAGGTATCTCGCCGATTAACTGGCAAATTTAATCGATTAATTATTTTTGAATACCTCAGAATCGGTGTCAAGTTAGTGTCGTTCTACATAGGAATCGTCTGAGTGATGTTATATAACATATGCATAGTGATTGCTAAGTACTTATGCCATGATGACTTTAACAGTTTTCTTTAAGATGGTGATTGAATAAAGGTATTGAAATACTGATAATGAGGCGATTGTCTGCCAAAAACAAACCTCTAATTGGACATAGCTGAAAAGACAGGTAAGAGTGTTCCTTGAATGTATTAAAATCTGTTAAAATTTGGCTTTATTTTGGAGGCGTTGAATGAAGGTTCTTGTGCCAGTAAAACGAGTAGTCGATTACAACATTAAGGTTTTGGCAAAAACGGACGGAACAGGTGTTGATATTGATAATGTGAAGATGTCAATGAATCCGTTTGATGAAATTGCTGTAGAAGAGGCAGTACGTCTAAAAGAAGCGGGAATTGTCACGGAAATTATTGCGGTAACGTGTGGCGTTGCCCAGTCCCAAGATCAGTTACGTCAGGCTTTAGGAATGGGGGCAGACAGAGGGATTCTTGTGCAAACAGATGAAACGTTGCAACCTTTGGCGGTGGCAAAATTACTTGCTAAAGTTGCTCAAGAAGAGGCGGTCGATTTGATTATCATGGGGAAACAAGCCATTGATGATGATGCCAACCAGACTGGACAAATGGTATCTGCCTTATTAGACTGGCCTCAAGCCACTTTTGCAGGTAAAGTGAGTGTAACAGGTAATACTGCAACGGTAGAACGTGAGATCGACGGCGGGACAGAAACGTTGTCCATGACCTTGCCAGCCGTGATTACTGCAGATTTGCGTTTGAATGAACCTCGTTTTGTGACCTTGCCAAACATCATGAAAGCGAAGAAAAAACCGATTGATGTAAAAGAAGCTAGTAGCTTAGGCGTGGATATCGCTCCTCGTCTAAAAGCGGTTAAATTTGCAGAACCACAGCCAAGAAAAGCGGGTATTAAAGTTAACTCCGTCGCTGAGTTAGTGGCTGAACTTAAAAAAGCAGAGGTGATTTAATGAGAACATTAGTGATTGCAGAGTTTGAAAAAGATCAGATTTCTTCTGCGACCTTGCATTGTGTGACCGCCGCTAAGCAGATTGCCGCTGAATGTGACGTGTTATTGATGGGTCATCAATTATCTGCGTTAAGTCAGCAAGTCGCTGCTATCGAGGGGGTGTCAAAGGTTTTCGTGGTGGATCATGAAAACTTTCAACATAGATTGGCTGAACAAGTATCTGCCCAAATTCTCGAGTTTCTTAAACAAAATGCGTCATATACGCATATTGTGTTTGCATCCAGCAGTTTTGGTAAAAATATTGCCCCTAGAGTCGCTGCAAAACTAGATGTTGCCCAAATTTCAGACGTAACTAAAGTGATAACTGCTCAAGAGTTTGAACATCCTATCTATGCAGGTAATGTGATAGAAACTGTTCAGACAACGGATTCTAAAGTAGTGTTGACAGTTCGTACGACAGCCTTCACTAAAGCAGGTTTGAATGGACAAGCCAGCGTGGAACATGTATCTGCTATCTCACCTGTTCGATCAGCGACTTTTGTATCACAACATATTCCTGTTAGCGATCGCCCTGATCTCAGTGCAGCTAAAGTAGTACTGAGTGGTGGCCGTGCATTAGGTAGTGCAGAACAGTTTAATGCTGTGTTGACACCGTTAGCGAATGTCTTAAATGCAGCAATTGGAGCCTCTAGAGCAGCCGTCGATGCAGGTTATGCACCGAATGATTTGCAAGTAGGCCAAACAGGTAAGATTGTGGCTCCAGAACTCTATATCGCAGTGGGTATTTCTGGTGCTATCCAGCATATAGCAGGCATGAAAGATTCAGGCTTTATCGTTGCGATTAACAAAGATCCTGATGCGCCTATCTTTAATATTGCTGATGTGGGATTAGTTGCTGATCTATTTGAGGCGGTACCTGCATTAACACAGGCATTATCGTCATAAAGCAAATTGAGGGTTTCATAAATAATGGACTATATTGGTGTTTTTGATATGTTCAAAATAGGTGTGGGACCCTCAAGTTCACATACCTTAGGTCCTTGGCGAGCGGCACAAGCTTTTGTGGCCGAGCTTAAACAGGCCAATATCATTGAACAAGTGCATCATGTGCGTGTCGATTTGTATGGTTCCTTGTCATTAACGGGGAAAGGCCATTCTACGGACATTGCGGTGATGTTGGGTTTGGAAGACTCAGATCCTGAAACGATTGATACAGCTTTGATTCCTAGTATCATTAATCGTATGCAGGTCCAAAACGAAATGTTGTTGGGAGCGGTCAAACAGATTCATTTCTACCCCGACAAAGATATTGTTTTTCATACAGACTTTTTGCCTTTTCATGCTAACGGTATTACGTTTACTGCATGGAACGAAGAAGAGGTTGTTTTATATACCAGTACCTTTTATTCTATCGGTGGCGGTTTTATTGTCAAAGAAACTCCTGCAGATGAACCCAATACGGTGCCATTAGAGTCCGTAGAGGTGCCTTATCCGATTTACAGTGCCAAAGATTTATTACGTTTTTGCAAAGAAACGGGTAAGTCTATTTCGCAGATTGTTTATGAAAACGAGCTGTGCTTGAGAACGGCAGAAGAAATAGATCGTGATTTGGACAAAATCTGGAAAACGATGTTGGACTGTGCCTTTATTGGTTGTCACACGAGTGGTGTTTTGCCAGGTGGCTTAAATGTTCATCGACGTGCGTATGATATTCATCAACGTTTAATGGGTGAACATTATCAGTGGAGTGTTGATTCGGATGATTGGATTGCCAAAATTCGTGCTACACCCGTGCATTTTAGACAGATTTTTAAATGGGTTTCTTGTTTTGCCATGGCGGTCAATGAGGTTAATGCTTCATTAGGACGTGTGGTAACCGCTCCGACCAATGGTAGTGCAGGCGTGATTCCAGCGGTGTTGTTGTACTATATGACCATTGACAATCATCAAGCTACTAAAGCCGATATTCGCAAAGCTTTGATGGTGGCGGCGGTTATTGGAAGTTTGTTTAAACGAAGTGCGACTATCTCCGCCGCAATGGGAGGTTGTCAAGCTGAAATTGGCGTATCTTCTGGTATGGCAGCTGCAGCATTGTGTGAGTTAATGGGAGGTAGTCCCGATCAGGTATTGATTGCCGCCGAAGTGGCCGTGGAACATCATTTAGGATTAACCTGTGATCCGATTGCAGGGTTGGTGCAAGTTCCGTGTATCGAACGTAATTCCATGGGGGCTATCAAAGCGATCAATGCGGCAGAACTGGCGATTGAAACGGATCCTACTAAGACAAAAGTTCCTTTGGACAAGGTGGTGGCGACTTTGTGGCAAACGGCTCAAGATATGAATACAAAATATAAAGAAACCTCAGAAGCAGGATTGGCCGTGGCGGTTAGTATCGCGGATTGTTAAACGTTTTTTAAACAGATAGTCATTTACGAGAATATCCTCAATTATCAATAAGCATATTTCGTCAACACATCACGTTTATTAAATTAAGGTGTGTTGACGTTAGCTGAACTTCTTGAGACAAGGGGTTATAAGATTCAGAAAAAATAAGTGCTGATTTACTTTCTATATATTTCATGATTTAATAAGTGGTAAGTGAAACAGAGGTGCTAAGGTAACTTGGCTGAGAAATACTCTTAATACCCGATCAGATTAGGATCTGCGTGGGGAGTTTCAACAGGTATCTATCCCTCGTCACGACAACAGGCTAATCATTTAATAGCTTAGATTGATTAAATAGATTAGCGTTTTTTTGATGATTGACTAAAAAAGGAGGGATCGATGTCAAAAAAAGATTTGTATGTATCGTCTGAATTAGCGTCTTTAAGCCAAGAGATTGGTATCAGTTTTAAGTATCCACAATCGCAGAAACATTATCGTCAGGGAAGTCGCCCAGATATTAAAGTGCCTTATCGTCTTATTTCCCAAAGTCCAACGGTGACTCAAGACGGTCAGACATTAGAAAACCCGCCTATTCCTGTTTATGACACCAGTGGTTATTATGGTGATGCGGAAGCAAAAATTGATTTAAAAGCTGGGTTGCCTAAAATCCGTGAACAATGGATTGAAGATAGAGGGGATACTGAGAAGCTATCTGGATTAAGTAGTGAATACGGGCGACAAAGAGCTTTTGACCCAAAAACAGAACATCTTCGATTTAATCATATTACGCGTCCACGTCGTGCTAAGCCTGGCAAAAATGTGACGCAAATGCATTACGCTCGTCAAGGAATTATTACGCCTGAGATGGAGTATGTGGCGTTACGAGAGCAGATGAATTTATCTGAAATTTATCGAGATCCGCGATATGCCTCGCTCATTAAACAGCATCCAGGTGAGGATTTTGGGGCAAGCATACCCAAACATCCAGATGAGATTACGCCTGAATTTGTTCGCCAAGAAGTTGCGGCGGGACGTGCGATTATTCCCGCCAACATCAATCACAGTGAATTGGAACCGATGATTATTGGGCGTAACTTTTCTGTGAAGATTAACGGTAATTTGGGTAATTCGGCCGTGACATCGAGTTTGACTCAAGAAGTCGAAAAAATGGTTTGGTCTTTGCGTTGGGGGGCAGATACGATTATGGATTTGTCCACAGGAGCGAATATCCATGAAACGCGTGAATGGATTATTAGAAATGCACCTGTACCGATTGGAACCGTGCCTATTTATCAGGCATTAGAAAAGGTAGGGGGGATTGCTCAGGATTTAAGTTGGCCACTGTTTAGAGATACCTTGATCGAGCAAGCCGAGCAAGGAGTGGATTACTTTACGATTCATGCAGGCGTACGATTAGCGTATGTGCCGTTGACTGCAGATAGAGTGACTGGAATTGTTTCAAGAGGCGGCTCCATCATGGCAAAATGGTGTCTTTCTCATCACCAAGAGAATTTTTTATACACGCATTTTGATGAAATTTGTGAAATTATGAAAGCCTATGACGTGGCCTTTTCATTAGGTGATGGACTAAGACCGGGATGTATTGCTGATAGTAATGATGAGGCCCAGTTTGGTGAGTTATATACCTTGGGTGAACTGACGAAAAAAGCTTGGGAGCATGATGTTCAAGTGATGATTGAGGGGCCAGGACATGTGCCACTACAACGCGTCAAAGCGAATGTGGACAAAGAATTGGCACATTGTTATGAAGCTCCTTTTTATACCTTGGGGCCTTTGGTAACGGATATCGCACCAGCTTATGACCATATTACCAGTGCAATTGGTGCTACGAATATCGCTTGGTACGGTACAGCGATGTTGTGTTATGTGACCCCCAAAGAGCATTTGGGATTGCCTGATAAAGAGGATGTCAGAACAGGAATTATTACTTATAAAGTCGCTGCTCATGCGGCAGATTTGGCCAAAGCTTGGCCCGGATCTCAAATAAGAGATAATGCCTTATCTAAAGCACGTTTTGAGTTTCGTTGGCGAGATCAGTTTAATTTAAGTTTGGATCCTGAAAAGGCAGAAAGTTATCATGATGAGACCTTGCCTGCAGAGGGAGCGAAAATTGCTCATTTTTGCTCAATGTGTGGACCTAAATTTTGTTCGATGAAAATTACACAAGAAGTCAGAGATTATGCAAACCAACAAGCGGGTATGCAAGAAAAATCTGTTGAGTTTGTGAAAAAAGGGGCTAAGCTTTATCAATAATTTGGATTTAGTGCATCAAGTAATATTTCTCGACAAGATCGTGGGTGGATGACTTAACCGTTCACCCACTTTTTTTATAAGACATGACGTATCAAGGTCATGCAATCGTGCCAGAACGAATAAACCTCTTTATCATCACTTTAAAGATGAGTAAAACATGCTTTGCTGCGATAGGAAATGATGGGGACAAAAGGTGGTGTATCAAGGTCATGCAAGGATGATAAAAGAAATAGGGAAGTTAAAGCGGTGGCAAGTTAGGATGACAGTGTTGTAAAATAAAAGATTATTTTGTGATGTTGGATTGTGAATGAAATCTCCTGAATTATTATTGCCAGCCGGTGGGTTGGAGCGTATGAGAGCAGCGTTTGATTTTGGTGCGGATGCAGTTTATGCTGGACAGCCTCGCTATTCGTTGCGTGCTAGAAATAATGAGTTTGTCCGTTTAGAAAAATTAAAAGAAGGAATCGATGAAGCTCATGCTCGTGGTAAGAAATTTTTCTTGGCAAGTAATATTTTGCCCCATAACTCAAAGTTAAAAACGTATCTGGATGATTTGGTGCCAGTGATGGAGCTAAAGCCAGATGCGTTGATTATGGCCGATCCTGGCTTGATTATGAAAGTGAAAGAACGTTTCCCAGAAGCTGAGATTCACTTATCGGTTCAAGCGAATACCACGAACTATTGGGGCGTTCAGTTTTGGCAGAAAATGGGCATTTCTCGTGTGATTTTGTCGCGTGAATTATCGATTGATGAAATCGCCGAAATCCGCCAAGAGTGTCCCGATATCGAGTTAGAAGTCTTTGTGCATGGGGCTTTGTGTATTGCTTATTCTGGGCGTTGTTTGTTATCAGGTTATTTTAACCAAAGAGATCCTAACCAAGGTACCTGTACGAATTCTTGTCGTTGGGATTATAAGCTTCATCCCGCAGCAGAAAGTGATGCAGGGGATGCGATTCCCTACCAAGCATTAGATGGATTTGACTTTGATAAAGCAAGGGAAGAAGCTAATGCTAGTTTTGCAGCGTGTGGTGGGGCACCACGACATCCTGCGGCAGATCAGGTTTATTTGTTAGAAGAAGGCAATCGTCCAGGGCAATATATGCCGATTATGGAAGATGAACATGGCACTTACATTATGAACTCTAAGGATTTGCGTGCGGTTGAGCAGGTAGAACGCTTAGTTAAAATAGGTGTGGATTCATTAAAAGTAGAGGGACGAACAAAGTCTTTATACTATGTGGCTCGTGTGGCTCAGGTTTATCGCCGTGCTATTGATGATGCGGTGGCTGGCCGACCATTTAACCCTGAGTTATTGTCTGACTTAGAGGGCTTGGCCAATCGTGGTTATACACCAGGATTCTTGGAAAGACACCAAACACAAGAATATCAGAACTATTTACATGGTTATTCCATTGCTCGTCGTAGTCAATATGCGGGTGTGGTACTGTCTGTTGATGAAGAGGGTTGGGCGACGATTGATGTGAAGAATCGTTTTGAATTGGGGGATAAATTAGAAGTGATTCACCCCTCAGGCAATATGATTCTTGAAGTCAAAGCCATGAAACTGGCCCAAGATAATTCAGATATGGAGATTGCACCAGGTAATGGTATCCAAGTTAAAGTGCCAGGTATGCAGGGCAAAAACGGTGCTTTAATTGCAAAATTATTATCTGCTCCACATCGTTGCTAATTATTAAAATCAATGATATACTAAACAGTAGGTTCAAGTGATATTATTTCACTTGCCTACTGCAACGCTTCTAGGATTAAGTTTTTATTCGTAGTAGATAAAAAATATTTATAACAACGATAGAAATAATAAATTTAACAAATAATAAAATCTGGGTTATACTTTTTTTAACTGTTAAAAAACTTTTTTTATAAGAGGAAGTGAACTATGTCATTAATTAACTCTCAACTTTTGCCTTTTAAAGTACAAGCTTTTAAACAAGGTGAATTTAAAACTGTTACAGAAAAAGACCTTTTAGGTAAATGGAGTGTCTTGTTCTTCTATCCAGCTGACTTTACTTTCGTTTGCCCAACTGAGCTAGAAGATTTGGCTGATAACTATGCTGAATTCCAAAAACTAGGCGTAGAAATTTATTCAGTTTCAACTGACACACATTTCTGCCACAAAGCTTGGCATGATCATTCTCCAGCGATCAAGAAAGTAAACTACACCATGTTGGCTGACCCAACACATGTACTTTCTCGTAACTTCAATGTATTGATCGAAGAAGAGGGTATTGCACTTCGTGGTACATTCTTGATTAACCCAGAAGGTCAAATTAAATTGGCTGAAGTGAACGATAACGGTATTGGTCGTGAAGCTGGCGAGTTATTGCGTAAAGTAAAAGCTGCTCAGTACATCGCGGCTCACCCAGGTGAAGTTTGCCCAGCTAAATGGAAAGAAGGTGCAGCGACACTTAAACCATCTTTGGATCTAGTTGGTAAGATCTAATTGTATTCAACTCCCTTTGAAAGTTTGGCATAGGCTTAATGCCTATGCCTTTTTTACCCCTATTTTCCTAGTCGATAAGGAGGATCAGATGTTAGATGAAGCGATTAAATTACAACTCAAAACCTATTTAGAACGCGTCAGTTTGCCCATTGAGTTGCAAGCAAACTTAGGATCGGATGAGAAGTCTGCAGAGTTAAAAACTTTATTAGAAGAAATTGCGACTTTAAGTGATAAAGTAACTTATAAAGAAGTGTCAACCTCTGGTCGTCAACCTGCGTTTTCTATTGTGCGTACGGGTACCGATATTGCCGTGACGTTTGCAGGTATTCCCATGGGACATGAGTTTTCATCCTTGGTGTTGGCCCTATTGCAAGTAGGAGGGTATCCTGCGAAATTATCTGACGAAGTGGTGCAACAGATTAAGAATTTACCTGGCGAGTATGTGTTTGAAACTTATTTCTCTTTGTCTTGCCAGAATTGTCCTGATGTCGTTCAAGCATTAAATGCGATGTCAGTTATTAATCCAAAAATTAAGCATGTCGCTATCGATGGTGCGTTGTTCCAAGATGAAGTAGAACGTTTGGAAATTATGTCTGTGCCAGCCGTTTATTTAAACGGTGAGTTGTTTGGTCAAGGACGTTCTAACGTTGAAGAGATTTTGGCTAAATTAGATACGGGTGCTGCTGATCGCAAAGCTCAAGAATTATCACAAAAAGAACCTTTTGATGTATTGGTTATTGGTGGCGGTCCATCTGGTTCAGCTGCGGCGGTGTATGCAGCTCGTAAAGGGATTCGTACTGGCGTGGTAGCTGAACGTTTTGGAGGTCAAGTTCAAGACACGAATGATATTGAAAACTTTATTTCTGTATTGAAAACAGAAGGGCCTCATTTAGCCAGTGCCTTAGAAGAACATGTCCGTTCATATGGCGTGGATATTATGAATATGCAACGTGCGGCCAAACTTATCCCAGGTGAGCAGGACATTACAGTAGAGTTAGAAAGCGGGGCGACATTAAAAGCTAAATCCGTGATTCTTTCAACAGGGGCACGTTGGCGTAATATGAATGTGCCTGGCGAAGAGGAATATCGTACAAAAGGTGTGGCTTATTGTCCGCATTGTGATGGTCCTTTGTTCAAAGGCAAAGATGTTGCGGTCATTGGTGGTGGTAACTCAGGCGTGGAAGCAGCCATTGACTTGGCAGGTGTGGTGAAACACGTGACCTTGATTGAACGTAACCCACAATTACGTGCCGATGAGGTATTACAACGTAAACTTCGCAGTTTAGAGAATGTGACCATCATCACTAATGGTGCTACTTTGGAGGTGCATGGCGATGGTAAGAAAGTCAATGGATTAAGTTACCAAGACCTTGAAACTGAAGAAGTGAAACGTTTAGACTTAGAGGGTATCTTTGTACAAATTGGTTTGGTGCCTAATACCGAGTGGTTAAAAGGTACGGTGGCATTAAGCAAGTTTGGTGAGATTGAAATTGATAATCGTTGCCATACCTCTGTGAAAGGTGTATTTGCGGCAGGTGATTGTACGACCGTGCCATATAAGCAAATCATTATTGCGATGGGAGAAGGTGCAAAAGCCTCTTTATCGGCGTTTGATCATTTGATTCGTTCATAATCATTCGTCCATAAATGCCCTCATGCAACTGTGATGGATTCGTCATGGTGAGCATGGGGGCTTTTTTTATGGGTGAAAAGTTTTTATATTCTTTCGTGATGAAGAACGACGGTGAGTGTGATGTTTTTTATGAGAAGTAGTCCTTGCACTGAGCATCAATAAGAAATAGTTCTTTATTTCATTCATTTATGTTAGGATGGTGGGGTTATCTTTTTTTGGAATCATCCCATGGATCAAAAAAGTGCGTGGATAATTTTTTGTCAACGTTTGCATCGTTATATTGGTGTGATCATCGCCCCCTTTATGTTATTGGTGGCGGTGACGGGGATATTGTATGTATGGAGTCCCCAAATTGAAAAAGTGGTTTATCACGACTTACTGTTTCAAGATAGTTTTGGCCAACCGACCTCTTTGGATGCCCAAGTGCGAGCAGCCATTCAGGTTTATCCTGAACTTGAGCGGTTGAAATCCATTCGTCCCGCTAGTGATCCACAGGGGACAACTCGTGTGATGTTTAGTTTTGATGGGGCATCATCAGGCGAAAGTTGGGCGGTTTTTGTGAATCCAATTACGTTGGACGTGCAAGGTCAGGCGGTGGTTTATGGAACCAGTGGAGCCTTGCCTTTGAGGAATTTTTTAAGTCAATTACACCGAAAACTTGGCTTATCCGAGTATATTCGTGCCTATAGTGAACTGGTCGCTTCTTGGTTGTGGATTGCCGTTATTTCAGGTGTTTTCTTGTACTGGGTAAGTCGTTCTCAATCATCAAAATTATTTAAACTCCACACCTTAGTGGGGCTAGTTTTTATTCCAGGTTTGTTGTTCTTTAGTGCTACCGGTTTAACCTGGTCAAAGTGGGCAGGTGACCACTTCTTTAGTGCTTTAAAAAGTTGGCATCAAAATCGACCTGCTTTATTAGTGGATATACCGCATGAAGATTCCTTATCAAACGAGCATCATGCCCCACTTGAAATGTCAGCAGAACAGCATTCATCATTTGATGGGAGTAAGCAGTGGTTATCAACTAGCCAGCATCCGATGGTTGAGATGTCGCCTGCAACGTATCAACCTTCATTTCAAGATGTGTTGAATGTGGCTCGACGAGCAGGTTTGACGGCTTCAAAAATTGAAATTCGCCCCTCACAATTACCCGAGAAAGCGTGGGTGGTCGCTGAAATCAATCGTTCTTTACCAATTCAAGTAGACGATATTGCTATTGATCCTTTAACAGGTAAGGTTGTGGCACAACGCCATTTTAAAGACTATCCGATACTCGCCAAAATCAGTATGTGGGGCGTGGATTTTCATATGGGGAATTGGGGACTGTGGAACCAAATTTTATTAACCTTAATATCATTGGCTTTGATTGCATTGATTTTATGCGGTTATCTGATGTGGTTGAAAAAACGATACCTACCCATTAGCAGTCGTACTCAGACCCTGCCTCAGATTTTTATGAAATTTAATCGTTTCAATCAATGTCTGTTATTCGTGTTTACGGTACTAATTGGTTGGGCAATGCCCGTTTTGGGGGTTAGTGTACTGTGCTTATTATGGGTAGAGTTTTATCTGATGTACCGTAAAAAGACATAAAACAATGCTTAACACGCACTATCTCCAGTAAATGGAGCAAAATATCTTAATGCACGACTGCCCAGCTGATAATATTCGATATCGAGTTTAGGGGTAAGATTCTTATCTCTTGCTCCTTCCTTGTAACCATATAGTTTTTCGATCTTATAAGCTATGAATCAAAATATCAATGTACTCAACCTTTTCGGGTACTTTGGGCATGAGGATGGTAAATGAATTTTACTGGTTAATAAATTTCGCAAGTATATACTTGCTAGGGTGAAAATAGATTTTTTTGTAAATCTGTATTGGGATAACGGAGACCTAAATTTTAAAAAGTTGTTTTTTTGCTACAAAAAATATTTCAACGCAAAAAAATGATAACTAAATGAAAAATGTTTTTCGGGAGGGCATGACTAATTATAAGAAAGCAACGATTGGTGTGGGTGCTTCTTATACTTGGTAATGACAAGTTAGTTAAATAAGTCAATAACGGGTTCCTTAGGAACCCGTTATTTATTCTCTGGCCAAGGCGGTAATAGGGTTTAGTCTCGCTGCATGATGAGATGGCATTTTTGGTTATATGCGTTTTTTTGCACACATATGTTTCAAATTTATTTCATTCAGAATAGCTTGCAACGTCAATGTTTCGCTGTGTTTGATTGGAAATGTATGTGGATTAACTGATTTGATGAGATGGCTTTAAATAAATTTTTACTGTAAACTTATAGAAATTTTTTGATGAAAAAAGGTGATAACGATGAAAAAAGTAAGTTTATATGGCATTGCATTATTAACATTGATTACCCCCCCCCCATTAGCTCATGCTGAAGATTGTAGTGGTCTGAATAAAGGCACTGGGCAAGGCTTGGCATGTGGTATGTTCTCCGAAGCAACTGACATTACAAATATTGCATTGGGACCATCTGCTGCAGCAACACAGGGTGGAGCTGTAGCTATTGGTATAAACTCTGAATCATCCGGTATAGGATCTGTTGCACTGGGTAGTTTTAGCAATAGTAATGGTATATTTACAATAGCTCTTGGTTCGGGGGCACAAACGCATAATAAAGATAAAACTACTGATACCTTTACTGTAGATGCTAAGAATAATTCAGTTGCTACTAAAACAGATGATGGCTATGTCATCACTTTTAAGGAGAGAGAGGTCGATGCGATGATTGCTGATCCCAACAGAGGTCCACAATATTCTTCAATTGCGCTTGGCGCAACGAGCCGAACTTATGGGGCGTCAGCCATTGCCATGGGAGGGTTTGCGACTGCTTATGGTCATCTTTCTACAGCGGTTGGTAATGTTGCTCAAACGGGTAGTGATGGTGCCAGTGCTTTTGGGGATCACAGCCAAGCGACTGGAAAATCTTCTCTTGCATTAGGTCGGTATGCTGTGGCTAAAACAGCTTATTCAGTGGCTTCAGGGTATAAAGCCAAAGCAGAAGGCGAACGTGCGATAGCCATGGGCGTAAATTCTCAATCTTCAGGAAGATATTCTACGGCGATTGGTGTGGATTCTAAAGCTTCTGGCGTACGTGCAGTTGCTTTAGGTACAACAGCTAAAGCTGAAAAAGAAAAATCAATGGCATTAGGTGATCAATCTACAGCAAATGCTAACAAAGCAACAGCGGTGGGCGCAGGTGCTTCTGCTACACATGAGAATTCTGTTGCTTTAGGTAGTGATTCAACTACGAAACAAGACAATTCCGTATCGGTAGGTTCTAACGCCAACGGTCAAGAAACCACTCGTACTATTACCAATGTAACAGCTGGTGAGAATGATACGGACGCCGTGAACGTGAGTCAGCTTAAAGAGTATGTATCTAATAACGGTGCTGCAGCTGTTGCACCACAATTAACCAATATTTCTAACCAAGTGGCAGGACTTAGTAATGCTGTAGATAAAAACCGTAAACAAGCTTCCTCAGGTATTGCGGCAGTTGCTGCTATGGCTAATATTCCCGTTCCTTCAGTGATTGGTAAAAATACAGTAGGAGTCGGTTTAGGTTATCATGATGGTCAGTCAGCATTAGCGATTGGTGCGGCTCGTTACTTTGAAAATCGTATTGCGGTTAAAGCCAGTATTGCAACCGGCATGACTAATCATAAGAAAGCAACGATTGGTGTGGGTGCTTCTTATACTTGGTAATGACAACAAAGTTAGCTAAATAAGTCAATAACGGGTTCCTAAGGAACCCGTTATTTTTATTCTCTGGCTAAGGCGGTAATTGGGTTTAGTCTCGCTGCATTGCGAGCTGGCATATAACCAAAGATTACGCCAATTAAGGTAGAACATAAGACTGCTGCAACGATGGAAAACGTTGAGAAAATCATTACAAATTCGCTACTGCTGGCATTGAAAATTCCGCCCACGATAAAGGAAAGTATAATTCCTGTAATACCGCCAATCAGACAAATCAATACCGCCTCCATCAGAAATTGTTGGAGAATGCTAGATTGTCTAGCTCCTATTGCCATTCGTACGCCAATTTCTTTGGTGCGTTCTGTTACCGACACCAACATAATATTCATCACGCCAATACCGCCTACAATCAGTGAAATCAAAGCGATGGATGAAATCAAAATTTTCATGGTATTGGTGGTATTTTCAATCGTTTGCTTAATCGTATCGGTGTTCATCACGAAAAAGTCTTTTTTGCCATGACGCATGGTCAGCAATTCAGTTAAGTTTTTCTCAGCTACTTGGCTATTGATATCATCCTTGACTTTCACGGTAATAGAATCAATATGACGATCGCCTGAGATTTTATTCATGGCAGTGGTGTAGGGGATCCAGATATTGAGGTAGTTGCTTTGCATCCCCATGTTGTTTTGGGTTTTGGCTACTCCAATAATACGTAATGGCTTTTTATTCACCATAATGACTTTGCCAATTGGGGAGACAGAGTGAAATACTTGCTGAAACGTATTTTGATCGATAACGGCTACTTGTTCGCTATGTTTCACTTGTTCTTGTGTAAAGAATTGTCCTTCGATGGATTGGATACCTTTAACATCAAAAAATTGAACGCCCACGCCTTTGATGTAAGCCGTATAGCTGTTACTACCGTAGGTGAGGGTGCCACTGACGGAGCTGTTAGGAGTGGAACTAACGATGTAACTTTGGCGAGCTAATATATCCGAATCAGCCACCGTTAGATTGCGTACCCGATCGGCACGACGGTCACCAAAGCCTTTACCATTCATGATGTCCATCGTGTTGGTGCCTAATGCACTAATGTTTGAGAGAATTTTTTGTTGTGATCCATTACCTAGGGCCACCACGCTAACGACTGACGTAATGCCAATGATAATGCCCAACATGGTGAGCAAAGAACGCAGCTTATGAGCAATAATGGCTTGAATCGACATTTTAAAAGACTCAAATAATTGGTCTTTATAAAATCGCCAAGTTCGTTTGGCTTGTTGAATCTCGACGGGTTTATCTACAATATCCGTGCTTTTGCTTTCATCGCGAATAATGGTGCCATCTTTGATTTCGATGACACGATTGGCGTACTCGGCAATTTGTTTGTCGTGGGTGACTAAAATAATGGTGTGACCCTCTGCATGGAGCTGTTGAATGATTTCCATCACGGTCTGACCACTGGCCGAATCTAATGCCCCCGTAGGTTCATCGGCTAGGATAATTTCGCCACCATTCATCAAGGCACGTGCAATACTGACGCGTTGTTGCTGACCACCTGATAACTGATTAGGTTTATTGTAAATCTTATCTTTTAAGCCAAGTTTATCTAATAGACTGATGGCCCGTTCATGACGAGATTTTTGATCCATGCCCGAATAAATAGCTGGTAAAGCCACGTTATCGGCAGCATTCAGCGTGGAAAGTAGGTTGTAGCGTTGGAAAATAAAGCCGAATTTTTTCTGTCTAAGATCAGAAAGTTCATCCGCATTAAAGTGGCTGATTTCTTTGCCATCAATCGTGTAAGAACCTGAATCAGCGGTATCCAGACAGCCAATAATATTCATCAAAGTGGATTTTCCTGAACCAGAGGTCCCTACAATCGCGACAAAATCTCCTTTTTTGATAGACAAATGAATATTCTTTAAGACATGCGTACGATTGTTATCAGAGCCAAAGTATTTATTGATGCCTTGTAGTTCAATAATGTTCATGATTGCTTAGCCTGAATAGAATTAAAGAATACGAGGTCCACGCATATTATTGCTGACGGTTTCACCCTCTGAAATCTGAGAAGAAATCACGCGTTCGCCCTCATTCAAACCAGAGGTAATTTCTGTATTCATATCATCATGAATACCTGTAGTGACTTCACGTTTCTCCACTTGATTGTCGGCCGTTAATACATTGACATAGGTTTTGTTACCTGATTTTTTCAAAGTCAATGTGGGTACATAAAGTGCATTTTCCGCTTGAGCAATGATAATCGTTGTTTGAGCGGTCATCCCAATACGTAATTTCATGTCTTCATTACTGACTAAAATATTGGCATAGTAATATACGGCATCGGTATCACTCACAGACTCGGTGTAGCTGTCATCAGTTAAAGTGGACAATGCAGGGTCAACCGAATAAATGGTGCTGTGATAGATACGGTCAGGGTCAGACAGAATATTGAAGTGAACAGGTAAACCTGCTGTAACTTTTGTAATATCGCCCTCTGAAATCTCAGCTTTAATCAGCATCTTGTCAAGATCGGCTACTTGAACAATCGTAGGGGTGCTTTGATTGGCGTTGACGGTTTGGCCCTCAGAAACAGGAATAGAAATGACGACACCGTCGATAGGAGAGGTGATTTTGGTATAGCCTAAATTAGTTGTAGCAGTGTTCACCTCGATTTCAGCCTGTTTGATATTCGCTTGAACCTCTGCGATACTGGCTTGTGCAGTGGCTAGGGTATTTTTAGCGGTATTTAAATCATCTAGTGTCGTCGCTTTCTTGGCATAGAGTGATTTAAGGCGATTGTAAGAAGACAACGCCACTTCATAGGCAGTTTCTTTTGCTTGTAACTGTGCTTTGTAAGAGTCTAGCTGGGCTTGAGCCGTATTTAAATTATTCTGTTGGGTGGTAGAATCGATTTCTGCAATGAGATCCCCTTTTTTCAAGGACTGCCCCAATGTAACATAAATTTTCTTTATCTGACCAGAGACTTGAGCACCTACTTCAACACGATTAGAACTGCGTACGGTACCGTTAGCAATCACCGTGTTTTCAATGCTACCTCGTTTTACAGGTTCGGTTAAATAAGTGATGGCGGGCGTTTTGCTCGCACTGATTAGATAAGCGACCAGTATAAAAACAACAAGAATACCTAAAAGAATAATAATACGTTTTTTGCTTAGCATAATGTAGATTGACTGATGGTTAACAAGTATTTGACTATCAAAGAATCTTAAAGTTTCGCACTATTTTAAACAAAATAATCTTAAAAAAATATTAAGACTGTGTCAGGGCAGCAGAAGTGCGAATAAATGAAAGAGGGGGAGGTAAATCAGCATTAATTTTCTGGATGAAGTATTACGCATGACGTTTTGTCACGGCAATAGCGTTGATTGTGCAAAAACGATGCAGTATGAGGTCATATAAAGGGCTAAGGTGGTAAGAGAATATTCCGATAAAGTGATTGCTTAACGGAAGATAAGCGTAAGGGCAACGAAAGATGTCGTAATGATTACATCCAATTTTTTAAAGTAAAGATGGCGGCACTAAAAGCCATGCCCGCTGTCTCGGTTCGTAAAACACGCTGTCCGTGCTGAAATAATACCGCTCCTTTGTCCGTTAAGGTTTGAATTTCTGATGAGGACCAGCCACCTTCGGGGCCGACACAGATAAAAATAGGCTGGTCGGTATGCGAGGCCAATACTTCATTCAAAGATAATGAGGCATAGGGGTGGGCGAGTAACACTAAGCTATTTTCAGGAAAACTAAGTGTATTCAATGTTTGTAGAGGTTGAAGTGACAAAAGTTGATTGCGTCCACATTGTTCACTGGCGGATTGGATGATGTTTTGCCATCGTTGCATGCGTTTTTCTAAACGATCGCCAGATAGTTGCAAAACACTGCGTTGTGCTTGGATAGGGATGATTTGGTGAACGCCTAATTCAACCGCTTTTTCAATGATCCAATCCATTTTCTCACTACTGGCTAATGCTTGCACTAAGGTTAAAGAGCCCTTTGTTTCTCGTTCAATCGCTTCAAACTCAAGCTGTGTGATGCAAGCATGTCCCCCTGAAAAGTCGATTTTGCCTTTCCATTGTCCCCCTTTACCATTGAATAAAATAACCTCATCGCCATTATGAAGACGCAATGCACGCATAGCATGATGACTAGCTTCTTTAGATAGCGTGACTTTTTCTTCTTGGTTTAATGAGATTGAGCAATAAAAACGTGGTGTTGCCATGATAAAGGGTTACAGTGTTAAAATGCTAAAGAATTTTAACATTCATATTTGACATCTTACGGTTTTTTGATACATTAAGTGAAAGGATACCATGAACCGAATTTCTAATGCCATCCGTGCCTTAACGATGGATGCTGTACAAAAGGCAAAATCAGGACACCCCGGTGCTCCTATGGGAATGGCCGAAATGGCCCAAGCTCTCTGGACGAAACATCTTCGTCATCACCCTAAAAACCCTAATTGGTATGATCGCGACCGTTTTGTTTTATCAAACGGTCATGGTTCGATGTTGTTGTATGCTTTATTGCATTTAACGGGCTATGACGTGAGTATAGACGATATTAAGGATTTTCGTCAGTTGCATTCTAAAACACCAGGCCACCCTGAAGTGGGGATCACAGCTGGTGTAGAAACAACGACAGGTCCATTGGGTCAAGGTATCACGAATGCCGTGGGTTTTGCTTTGGCAGAGTCTTTACTCGCACTAGAATTTAATAAACCAGGTCATGATATTGTTGATCACTATACCTATGCGTTTGTAGGTGATGGTTGCTTGATGGAGGGTGTCTCGCATGAGGCTTGTTCCTTAGCAGGTGCGTTGAAATTATCAAAGCTTATCGTTCTTTATGATGATAACGGTATCAGTATTGATGGTCAGGTATCGCCTTGGTTCAATGACGATACACCGAAACGTTTTGAAGCTTATGGCTGGAATGTGATCAGAAATGTAGATGGTCATGATGTTGATGCGGTGTCTGATGCGATTGAACAAGCTAAAGCAAATGCGAAAAAGCCCAATGCAGGACCGACTTTAATTTGCTGTAAAACAGTGATTGGTAAAGGTTCTCCAAATATGTCTGGCACGTCAAGTGTGCATGGGTCTCCTTTGGGTGAGGCAGAAATTCAAGCGACCCGCGAAGCGTTAGGCTGGGATTACGCAGCATTTGAGATCCCAGAAGATATCTATCAGGCTTGGTCTCAAGTCGAACGTGGTCAAGCTTTAGAAAATGAATGGAAAGTCAGTTTTGCACGTTACCAATCTTTATATCCTGAATTGGCAGCAGAATTTGAACGTCGTATGAAAGGCGAGTTGCCTGCTGATTTTGCTGAAAAAGCACAGGCGGCTTTGAAAGCTGTTGCTGAAAAAGCGGAAACGATTGCGACACGTAAAGCTTCTCAAAATGCAATTACCGCATTAGTAAGCATCTTGCCAGAAATGTTAGGCGGTTCAGCAGACTTAACTGGGTCTAACTTAACGGATTGGAAAGGGGCAGTGGCCGTACGTCCTGGCGTATTGGGTCGTCATATTAACTACGGGGTGCGTGAGTTTGGTATGGCCGCGATTATGAATGGTATTGCCTTACATGGTGGGTATCTGCCTTTTGGGGGGACATTCTTAACATTCTCAGATTATTCTCGCAATGCTATTCGTATGGCTGCTTTGATGAAACAGCGCGTGGTTCATGTCTTTACGCATGATTCTATCGGCTTGGGTGAGGACGGTCCGACCCATCAATCGGTAGAACACGCTGCTAGCTTACGTATCATTCCTAATTTGGATGTATGGCGCCCATGTGATAGCACAGAAACCATGGTTGCTTGGATTCAAGCGGTTTCTCGTCCAGAAAGCGTTGGTATGGACGTTAAAGAAGGTGGTCCAACCGCACTCTTGCTTTCTCGCCAAAACCTGCCTTTTGTGTCACGTACAGAAGAACAGCTGGCAGCAATCGCTCATGGGGCGTATGTCTTAAAAGAAACAGCAAACCCTAAAGTGGTTTTAATGGCGACTGGTTCAGAAGTTGAGATTGCATTAAAGGCTCAGCAATTATTGGAAGAAGAGGGAATTGGTTCACGTGTGGTTTCCATGCCTTGTACCAATGTATTTGATCGTCAATCACGCCAATACCAACAATCCATATTGCCTAAAGATTTGCCTAAAGTGGCGATTGAAGCGGGTGTGACAGATTTTTGGCGTAAATACGTAGGCATCGATGGAGCCGTGCTTGGCTTAGATCGTTATGGTGAGTCTGCACCAGCAGGGGTGTTATTTAAACATTTTGGTTTGACAGCAGAACATCTTGCTCAAACAGCCAAAGAACTGATTCATTAAGGAGGTAAAAATGGCAATTCGTGTGGCAATTACAGGTTATGGACGTATTGGTCGTAATGTATTGCGTGCATTTTATGAAATGGGTAAAAAGCATGATATTGAAATCGTTGCGATCAATGCAATGGGCGATATTGAGACGAATGCTCATTTAACAAAATACGATAGTGCACATGGTCGCTTTCCTGGCACGGTAGCGGTGGATGGAGAATATATGGTCGTTAATGGCGATCGCATTCGTATGTTCTCAACGCGTAATCCATTGGAGTTACCTTGGAAAGAGCTTGATATCGATGTGGTGATGGAATGTACGGGCAAGTTTAATTCTAAGGAAAAATCAAAAGTTCATTTAGAAGCAGGTGCCAAAAAGGTTTTATTATCAGCACCAGGTGGTAAAGATGTGGATGCGACTGTGGTGTTTGGTGTGAATGAACATGTTTTGAAAGCAACGGATGAAGTGGTGTCTAATGCTTCTTGCACGACTAATTGTTTAGCACCTTTAGCGAAGGCCTTACATGAAGGATTAGGCATTGAAAAAGGTTTGATGACGACAATTCATGCTTATACCAATGATCAGGTATTAACAGACGTTAATCATAAAGATATTCGTCGTGCTAGATCGGCCACACAAAGCATGATTCCGACCAAAACAGGGGCAGCCGCAGCGGTAGGTTTGGTATTACCTGAGTTAAATGGTAAGTTAGACGGCTTTGCGGTACGCGTTCCTACGATTAATGTTTCGATGGTTGACTTGAGTTTTGAAGCTTCTCGAGAAACAACGGTTGAGGAAGTGAATGCTATCGTGAAAAAAGCCTCTGAGGGTCCAATGAAAGGCATTCTAGCGTATAACGAGTTGCCTTTAGTGTCGATAGACTTTAATCATGATCCTGCTTCCAGTACCTTTGATGCGACTTTAACTAAGGTGAATGGTCACTTAGTCAAAGTATTAGCTTGGTATGATAATGAATGGGGCTTCTCTTGCCGTATGCTCGATACAGCAGTGGCCATGATGAACGCAAAATAATGTCCGATATAGGCATCTAGTGATTTATTAGAAAGCTCATCTATTATCTAACATAAAAAAAGAAGCCACTTGCGTGGCTTCTCTTCATTTTAAGCACAATACATTTAAGGTTTAATCGCTACTTTCAATACGCCATCTCTTTGGTTGGCAAATAGATCATAAGCTTCAACAATATCGTCTAGTTTAAATTGGTGTGTGACAAGTGGTTTGAGATCCACATTACCGCTACGAATCACATTCATCAAACGACGCATGCGTTCTTTGCCTCCAGGGCATAGAGCTGTGTTAATCTTATGATCACCTAATCCCGCAGCAAAATACTTCAACGGGATGACTAAGTCTTGAGAGTACACACCCAAACTAGACAAGGTGCCACCAGGTTTCAGGATGGCTAGAGCTTGTTCAAATGTTTTTTGTGTGCCAAGTGCCTCAATACTAGCGTCCACGCCACGGCCATTCGTCAGTTTCATCACCTCATCAATAATATCGACTTCTTTAAAGTTCAAGGTAACGGTTGCTCCAAGTTTTTTGGCGATTTCGAGACGTTCGTTATTACCATCGATCGCAATGATGACGCTGGCACCTTTTAATCTTGCACCTGCAGTTGCACATAGACCAATAGGGCCTTGGGCAAAGATGGCAACGATGTCACCGATTTCAATGTTCGCGTTTTCAGCACCTTTGAAGCCTGTTGACATAATATCAGGACACATCAATACTTCTTCGTCCGTGAGTCCATCAGGAATTGGGGCAAGGTTAGCCTGTGCGTCTGGCACAAGCACGTATTCGGCTTGGGTGCCATCTATCATATTTCCAAAACGCCAACCCGCTGTTGCTTTATAGCCATGGCATGAGCAAACGCCATTTTCCATAAGGTAAGAACCATCTTGAGAGGGGTAGCCATCCTGACATGGATAAGAAGTAAAACTTGGGCAAATAGCGCCAGCAATCACCCTTTGTCCCTCTTCATATCCTTTGACATTTGAACCTAGTTTTTCAATAATTCCCACTGGTTCGTGACCGACGGTTAAACCTTTGGCAACAGGGTATTCCCCTTTTAAAATATGCACATCGGTGCCACATATGGTCGTGGTCGTGATGCGAATCAAAGCATCGTTAGGACCTACATCTGGAATTTTCTTCTCAACAATTTCTATTCTATTTTTGTCGATGAAGGCAGCAGCTTTCATTACACCCATAAGTTTCTCCTTTAAGATGTTTAAGAAAATAGGAAAGGACTTCCTAGGTTTATTGTATAGCCATCATGAGCGTAAGTGAATTTTTTTGTGATAATTTTCAATGAAATTTTTTATGTATAAAAGAACCACCGTCACCCGCACCTCGATCCTAGCAAAATATAGGAACCACTATCACCCGCAACCCAGTCAGAGGGGAGGCAGGCTCTGATAATGCTTAGCGAGGTACAGGAATCTCAAAACACCGAGCTGAATAGCAAACACCACCATATGCAACCCGATCCTAGAAAAGTACAGCAAACACTATCACCCGCAACTGAGTCAGAGGGGAGGCAGGCTCTGATAATGCTTAGCAAGGTATAGGAATCTCAAACATCGAGCTGAACAGGAATCACCGCCACACGCACCCCAATCCTAGCAAGGTATAGGAATCATCATCACATGCACCCCAGTCAGAGGGGAGGCAAGCTCTGATAATGCTTAGCGAGGTATGGGAATCTCAAAACGCCGAGCTGAACAGGAACCACCGCCATATATAGGCGTTCTTCTATCTGCCCAGCTCGTGATACGGTCAAAATAGTTTATCTAGGCTGTTTAAAAACGGCTTCCCACAGTTGGCAAACCTTTTCTCGTTCTGTTTGCACATCCTCTACTGGTACGCGTCCTAACCCTTGGCTTTGAAGCCGACACTTGTGTTGTGTTGCTCGATACGTACGATAAATATTGGCACATTCTAGCCCTAATGCTTGAGGGATAAATCCATAGTTGGCACACATTTTTAACAAAGCAATGTTGCCGAGATTTTTCATGAGATCAGGGTATTGATGAGCGTAAGACAAAATGAGGTATTGAACCATAAATTCAATATCGACCATGCCGCCTTTATCGTATTTTAAGTCGAACAAAGGCGTGGGATTTTTATGACCATCACTAATTTTTTGACGCATTTCTACGATTTCTTTTTTCAGTGTTTGAGGATCTCTAACTTGACTAAGAATTTCTTTTCGAAAATCCTCAAAAGCCTCTCCTAAGGCGGTTTCCCCCGCGACAAAACGTGCTCGACTTAATGCTTGATGTTCCCATAACCAAGCATGATTGAGCTGATAATTTTTAAATGCATCGAGTGAGATGGTTAATAAGCCTGCATCTCCATCAGGTCTTAGTCGCAGGTCAATATCGTAAAGTCGTCCAGAGGGGGTCATAGTAGTAAACCAAGTGGTTAAACGTCTGGCCAATAAAGTGTATTGTTCCAATGCTTCGGGACGTTTATCATCGTAGATCATCACAATATCTAGGTCTGATTCATATCCTAATTCTTTGCCACCTAAGCGACCGTAAGCAATAATCGCAAAGTTCGCGTTTTCAGGGGCTTGAGGGAATTTTGTTTCTCTTAAATCTTTCCAAACGCAGTTCAGGGCAGATGCCAAGAACATATCAGCAGTAGCCGATAATAAATCAGCGATTGTTTCCACCTGAATTTTGCCACCGAGGTCTTGAGCCAAGATTTGAAAACGAATTTGCTTTTGCATATCTCGCATAATGTTCATTTGTTGTTCAATATCTGAACGACCATCGGGTAATACCGCATCTTTTAAATGTTGGGAAAGTTGTTGTTTTAAACTATTAAAATCAATTTCTTGCATCAGCTGTGACCAATCAATCACAGAGTCAAGCAATAATGGGTTTTGGATAAGAAACTGTGCAGCCCAAGGACTGGCAGCTATCATGTTTGCAATACGTGTGATGGTAGCAGGGTATTCAACAAATAATGATAAGTACACGCTTCTTTGTGCAATATGTTCTAACAAGTCTAAAAAAAGCAAACAGGCTTGCTTGGGTTCGGCGGTCAGTTTACTTTCTTGAATAATACGAGGCAAAATCTGCATCACCTTATTACGACTGGTTTCTGAAAGCCGTCTGATTTTTGAACCCTCTAAAAATAATTTAATTCTTTGGCTAATTTCTTGAGTTTGACTGGCTTCAAAAGAAGATTGAATCAAAGCTTCAAGTTGATGATCTTCTGCATTATCTTCCTGATCGGTATGGAAAACACGATGAAACCGTTGATTCACAAAACTGCGGTGAGCATTTAATGTTTGTTTAAAGACCTCTAAGCTAGGAAAACCAAGTGTTTCGGCTAATAGCGTTAAGGTGTCTGTATCATGAGGTAGTAAGTGTGTTTGGGCATCTTGTCGATATTGAATAAAATGTTCCAATCGTCTTAAAAAAAGATAAGCTTCTTTTAATGAATGGGCATCCTGTGGCTCAATGATCCCGTATTCACATTCCTTATCTAAAGCGGTTAAGAGATTCGATACGCGTAAATCAGGGATTCGGCCACCGCGAATGAGTTGTTGAACCTGTACGATAAATTCTACTTCACGAATACCACCATCGCCCAGTTTGATGTTGTCATCGTTTTCGACAAAATTTCGTTTATTCACTTTCTTGGACCAATCTTCTCGAATCATATCGTGTAGTTGACGAAGTGATGACAGTGTATTGAAATCAAGATATTTTCGATAAACAAAAGGGCGGCGAATGCTTTCTAAATAGTTAAGGTCTTCACTTTGATCCACTCCCAAAGGAATAACTCTGGCTTTAAGCCAAGCATAACGCTCCCACTCTCTGCCTTGTAAAATAAGGTAGTTTTCCAAAGCTTCCAAACTCCACGCTAATGGCCCAGAATCGCCGTCAGGACGTAATCGCAAATCTGTTCTAAATACAAATCCTTGGGCCGTTTGTTCGGAAAGAATGGGCATCATACGTTGTGTCAATCTTGAGAAAAACTCATGATAACTAATGGGTCGTCGGCCCGTTGTTTCGCCCTCATCAGCGTAAAGTGTGATGAGATCAATATCAGAAGAGACGTTAAGTTCTTGTCCACCTAGTTTACCCATTCCTAAAATAATTAAATTCATCGGTGAACCATTAGCATGCACGGGCGTGCCATGTACCTCACATAGCGATTGATAAACATCATGGTAAGCAATTTTTATGGCGAAATCGGCCAATGCAGACATGGCTTGAGTGACTTCTTCAAAAGAAGCCTGTTGGGCAATATCTCTCAAAATCAAAGCACTAAATACTCGTTGACGAAGTAATCTAAGCGTGATTTTATGTTGTTCGATGGGATCGTCTGAGCGGTAAGTGGCGTTTTCTTCATCAAACCACTGTTGAATCGTTAGGGATGTTATGCTGTTTTGGGCATCTTGAATGATTTGTTCTTGAAGATGTGGATTAAATTGAACGCGATGATGTAGGTATTGAGACCATTTTAAGGCTGTATCAAAAGCATTATCCATAACAAATTCTCCTAGATGAGACGAATTAAATAATCATATAATAAGGTAACTATTCTGTGAGGATTTTTTGTGTTTCTTCGTAAAGTCGTTCAAGTTTTTTTATTGTCAATACTTACTGTGATGACGCTTAGCATCAGTGGTTGGCTGATTTTCTGTTATTGGGTATTGCCTAGAATTGACGCTTGGCGACCTTTGGTGGCCGAAATCGTTGAAAAAGAATTTCAGCTTCCATTGCAGTTTGACAAATTAAATTGTCATTTTGACGGGATGAAGCCGATGTGCCAGCTTTCCCATATTTATTTGTCAGACGATAATGATTTGGGCGTTAAAGACTTATCGATTGATTCCATTACTATTGGTGTGAAATGGTGGCAGTTTTGGAAACCTACCCAAGATGTGATTAGTGATGCCATTATCAAAGGACTCAGTTTTACTTGGGAAAATCCTCAACATGCTCCATTAAGTTTTTTACATATTCAAAATGGACAATTGCAGTACCGCCACGTGAGTCATTCTTTTGTGATTGAAGTCAATGATCTTGCTTTGCGTTCTTCTTTATTACTCAAGCCAGAACTTGATCTCCATTCTCTTAATGCTTATGGTACTTGGAATAATGGGGTATTGAATATTGGACATGCGGCGATTAAAGATGAAAAAGTCGATATTCAGTTCAAAGGTATTTGGCGAGAAGATAGCCTAGCACCCGCTGGCATCGTGAATATTAGCGGTAAATTGAATTACGTTAGTTTGCCACAGCTGTACACATTATTACCATCTACTTTGAATCATCATGCTTCTTCATGGTTGCAACATGCTTTTAAAACAGGCAGTGTTGAAAATGCAAACTTCGTTCTAACGGGCGATTTGGATTATTTTCCTTTTGGACGATACCAAGATAAAGGTTACTTTGAAGTAAAAGGCATTTATAACGATTTATTATTGGACTTTCATCAGGTCTCAACAGGACATAAAGCTTGGTATCCCATCTCAAGTAAGCAAGGTTATATTTATTTTATTCGTGATGAAATTCAAACAGGCATGGACAGAGGCAGTTTGTATGATCCCGAATTGCCTATTGATTTAACACGTGTGAAAGCCACGATTACAGGATTAGAAAGTGGCACAAGGATACATATTTCATCTCAAGCGGAAAGCGATGTAAAGAATTGGTTGAAATTTATTAATCAAACGCCGATCGCAAACTACAGTCATGACTTTTTAAAAGAAGCCAGTGGACAAGGAAAATGGCGTGGTCAGATTAATTTAAACATTCCTGCGGTGGAAGTGGACAATACCCAAGTGTCAGGATGGTTAAATTTAAATCAATCTACTTTGCAGATTGGTCCTGATTGGCCCGTTTTGTCGGATTTAGAGGGGAATCTTCATTTTACGCAAGAAGATTTAAACTTTCAGCAAGTAAAAGGTTCTTTTTATGGCAGTCCTGTGACGATTGATGGACAATTAATCAGCGATGAACTCAAGATTAATAGCCAGTTGTCGGCCCAATCTTTGTTGACTTATACCCAGTTTCCTGCAATGAAACGTTTGCAAGGTAGCACAAAGATGAATGCACGGTTTAAGTTGTTGCCAAAAGGGTTTAAGTTATCGGTAAATAGTGATTTGCAGGGGCTATCGTATCGTTTTCCTAGTAGTCTGACAAAAACAGCCAAAGATGCTTATCCCTTAAATCTGACGTGGTCACCTTTTTCAGAACATAGTAGTTTGCTGGAGTTGAATCTGGGTGAACGTTATTGGCTGGCTTTGGAACATGATTTTAATGATGATAAAAAGCCTTATTTTTACCGTGGTATTTTAGTGGCCAACCAAAAAGAAAAACCTTCATTACAACATGATGGTTGGGTTATTTCAGGGTCTTTGCCTCAGGTCAATGTACAAGAATGGTTGGCCTTGCTTGATGAGTTCCAATCATCAAATCCAAGCAAAAAATCTCGAGCCGTCTTGCCCAGTTTATATCGCATTGATTTAAAAACAGACGATTTGGTTTATTTGAATAACCATTTTGGGCCACAAATAGCGAGCATGCAACGGCTAGAAAAAGCTTGGCAGTTTAATTTGTCAGGAAAAGATAATAGTGGACAATTTGTTTTAACGGACGAGGGGGAATTAATAGGTGGGATGGAAAAATTAACCATTCGTTATCAAGCCGATGCGTCCAATGCCCAGAAAACATCGCGATTAACCCTAAAAGATTTACCTGCGATTGAGTTCAATATTCAACATCTTTTCTATCAAGAAAAAGATTGGGGTAAGGTGTCGATTTTGGCACAACGCCTTGAAGATGAGTGGCATTTATTTGATGGTACATTAACCGCAGCAGATGCTCAGTTGAATCTCAATGCTCAAGTGGCTCAAGAGAATCAGGCTTTGAAATTAAAGATGAACTATGATTTTCACTTTGATAAATTAAGTGATTACGAATCGTTATTTCATGAAGATAAAAAACAGTTAGAGGGTGGAAAAGGCTCTTTAACAGGACAGTTGGAAATGCCTGACTTAAATCATTTAGATTTCGCTACGGTGAATACTCAGTTTGAGTTAAAGGTATCACAAGGTCGTTTTGTGGAAGTAGATAATTCGGCTTTGAAATTTTTAAGTCTTTTGTCGATTCAATCACTGGGAAATATTAAAGATATTGGATCGTCGATTAGTGCCGTATCAGGGGGTATGCCATTTTCTTTTCTGAATCTAAAAGGTCGTATTCATCAAGATAAGATGATGGTGGATGATTTAAATGTGGATAGTCAAACACTGAAAATCTTTGTAAAAGGGATAACGGATTTATCCAGTAAGGCCTTAGATTTTAGAGTAGTGGTTGTGCCAAAGTTTGATTTAAGTGGGGCCGCCGTGCTAACGGGCGTGTTAGTTAATCCACTTGTGGGAGCGGGGGCCTTTTTGTCCCAGTGGTTGCTACAAGAACCCTTGGCAAAGAGTTTAACGAAATATTATGAAGTCAAAGGAAATTGGCAAACTCCTGATATACAGGAAAGCAAGAATTTTGATGCCAGTAGCTTTTAAAAGACGGTAATCATGTTATGATAGTTGAGTTTTTAATAACAGGGAGATCGTGATGAGCGATGAACAAAATACAGTTAACCAAGTAGAAGAACGTCAAACAGTGTTCTCTAATGGTGGTTTTGTAATTGCACTAATGGTGGTCGCATTGATGGTATTGATTGTGACATGGTGCGTGAGCTTTACTGCGATGTTTTTTGGTGCGATGGGTGCCTTATTGTCCATGGTAACAAAAGCCTTTGTTTCAACGACTGAACCAGGGTTTAAACCAGTTTGCTCGTGTGCTAAAACCGTTCCATTCGATGAAAGAATGGCGTATCTGCTCGTGCGTGCAGGACTAGGTATGATTTTTGGTACAGCAGGTTATGTATTGGCGTTTACGACTTTATTAGGTGCTGTATCGGGTTCGGTGGTCATTGTGATGGCCCTTGCATTTGGCTTTGTCTTTGATAGAATTTTTTTCAAAGCTTAAACGATTAATAACCATCTATTTTTTTGATAAAATGGATGGTTTGTCTTTTTTATTGTTTTATTATTTATAAGGTTTAATAAATGTCGATGGTTGAAACTCTAAATGGTCTAGAGCGTCAAGTAAAATTCAGCTTGACAGTCGGTGATGTAGAGAAAGAAGTACAAAAAGAACTTAAACGTGTTCAGCGTACTGCAAAGATTCAAGGCTTTCGCCCAGGTCATGCACCACTAAGTATTCTTGAGAAAAGTCATGGCCCTAGCATTCGTTATGATGTCATTAATCACATGGCTGGTCAGAAAATGAACGAGATTGCTGTGGCAGAAAAATTGAATATCGCAGGTGTTCCATCTTTAGAAATGGACGAAGCAGAAGAAGGGAAAATCAATCTTATTGCAAAATTTGAAGTGTTCCCAGAAGTGGCACTACCTGATTTTTCTGCAATTGAACTAAAACGTTTTGTATGTGATGTGACTGATGAAGATGTCACTCGTACGATTGACGTGATTCGCTTACAACGTGCTAAGTATGAAAAAGAAGACGGTCGTGCAGCTGCTAAAAACGATCGTGTGACCTTAGATTTTGTAGGTAAGATCGATGGTGTTGAATTCCCAGGTGGAAAAGCCGATAACTTCCCATTCTTGCTTGGTAATGGACAGATGCTTCCTGAATTTGAAGCAGCTGCCGAGGGCCTAAAAGCAGGGGAATCTAAAACATTTGATTTGCATTTCCCAGAAGACTATCACGGTAAAGACGTGGCAGGTAAAACAGCACAGTTTACGATTACGATTAAAGAAGTGGCGAAACAAGTATTACCTGAGTTGAATTCAGAGTTTGTGAAAACATTGGGTCAAAAAGACGGTAATGTAGATAACTTCAAAGTGGAAGTGCGTAAGAACCTTGAACGCGAAGTAAAAGCTCGTGTCCAAAATCGCACAAAATCAGAAGTGTTGAATAAAACAGCTGAAACAGTGGAGTTTGAACTACCTAAAGCTTTAGTTGCTCAGGAAACACAAGCACGCTTGCAAGCAGCTAAGGCTGATTTGAAAGCACGTGGTGTACCTGATGTGGATAAAGTAAATCTGCCAGCTGAGTTGTTTGAAGAAGATGCGAAACGTCGCGTTAAACTAGGTTTATTGCTACGTGAGTTGGTTGAGAAAGAAAAATTAAATCCAAAACCAGAACAAGTAAGAGCTTATATTGAAGACCTTTCTCAGAGTTTTGAGAAACCACAAGAAGTGGTAACTTACTACTTAACAGATGCTAATCGTCGTGCTGAAGTTGAGAACTTGGTGTTAGAACAAAATGTCGTTGATTTCATTTTGTCTAAGGCAAAAGTGAGCGAAGAGAAAGTGGCATTTAATGAAGTAATGGGTAATGTGTAATGAGTAGTCAGTTTTCCGATTTCTATGCAAGCCTACATGGTGGACAGTCTCTAAGACCCTCTGCCTTGGGTTATGTTCCAATGGTCGTTGAGCAATCTGGACGTGGTGAACGTTCCTATGATATTTACTCTCGTTTACTTAAAGAACGTATTGTTTTTATGGTGGGTGAGGTAAATGATCAATCAGCGAACCTAGTCGTGGCACAGTTATTGTTTTTAGAGTCGGAAAACCCAGATAAAGATATTTCTTTATACATTAACTCTCCAGGTGGAAGCGTGTCTGCAGGTTTAGGAATTTATGACACCATGAATTTTATTAAACCTGACGTTTCCACTTTATGCGTAGGTTTTGCCGCGAGTATGGGTGCCTTTTTGTTAAGTTCTGGTAAGAAAGGCAAACGCTACAGTTTACCTAATTCTCGCATTATGATTCACCAACCTTTAGGTGGTGCAAGAGGCCAAGCCAGCGATATTGAAATTCACGCAAGAGAAATTTTAGATTTGAGACAGTTGTTAAACGAAATTCTAGCGAATAATACGGGTCAAGCGATTGATAAGATTCGCATTGATACAGAACGTGATAATTTTATGAGTGCTAAAGCCGCTCAAGAATATGGTTTAATCGACGAAGTCGTGGTAAATCGAGTTTAAGAGGTTTAATGGACATGTCAACTGACAAAGAATCTAAGCCCCAATTAAAATGTTCTTTTTGTGGTGAACCTAAATCAGAAACCAGAAATTTAATCAATGGTGGCAGTCATCTTTATATTTGCGTGGATTGCGTGGCAAAATGCCAAAAACTCATTGATGAAAAAAGAATTAAAGATACTCAGAACAAAATTCAACAATTACCTACTCCTATTGAAATTAAAACGTTTTTAGATGAGTATGTGATTGGTCAAGAACGTGCAAAACGTACCTTAGCAGTGGCTGTTTACAATCACTATAAACGTTTGAGTTACGCCCAAATAGCCGAAGATGCTACTGAGGCAAAAAATGATGTTGAACTCAGTAAAAGTAATATTTTGTTAATCGGCCCTACAGGTTCAGGAAAGACTTTATTAGCACAGACTTTGGCTCGTCAGTTAAATGTTCCTTTTGTGATCGCTGATGCTACAACATTGACCGAAGCTGGTTATGTGGGTGAGGATGTTGAGAATATCATCCAGAAACTGCTTCAAAACTGTGATTACAATGTTGAACAAGCTGAACGTGCGATTGTTTTTATTGATGAGATCGATAAAATTGCTCGAAAATCAGAAGGTCCCTCTATCACACGAGATGTTTCGGGTGAGGGCGTGCAGCAAGCTTTGTTAAAACTTATCGAAGGAACCGTGGCCAATGTCCCTCCTCAAGGCGGACGCAAAATGCCTAACCAAGAGTTTATTCAAGTCAACACTTCGAATATTCTTTTTATTTGTGGTGGTGCTTTTGATGGTTTGGGTAAGGTTATCCAAAATCGTACAGAGCGTTCAGGTATTGGATTTGGGGCGACGGTTCACTCAAAAGATGAAAAAAGTGTGGGCGAGTTATTTACCCAAGTAGAACCTGATGATATTGTGAAGTTTGGTCTTATTCCCGAATTAGTCGGTCGTTTGCCAGTAGTGGCGACATTACAGGATTTAGACGTAGAAGCCTTAACAAAAATTTTAACTGAACCAAAAAATGCTATCATAAAACAGTTTCAAAAACTTTTCTCTATGGAAAATGTCACATTAGAAGTAGAGGATAAAGCGTTAGAAGCGATTGCAAAAAAAGCGATAAAACGATGTACTGGAGCTAGGGGGTTACGTTCCATTGTAGAGTCTTGTTTACTCGATACGATGTATGAGATACCATCAGATAAGACTGTTAAGAAAGTGGTCATAACAGAAAAATCCATTGAGGACGATGCTCAACCTGAGTTAATTCGCTAAAACGATTAAATAATAATTTGATCCTTGAAAACCTCTAGTATGCCCCCATATTAGAGGTTTGAGTCTCTATAGTAGAGAAAAAATTCATCGAAAAGGAAACATATGACTACCAATACTCCTTTGCCGATTGTCGCCTTACGCGATGTCATAGTATTACCGCATTCAGTCACTACCTTGTTTATTGGTAGAGATATTTCTATTAATGCGTTGGATTTTGCAGAAAATAGACATGAGGGTAGAATTTTATTGTTGGGCCAGAAAGATTCTTCGGTCGAACAGCCAAGTAGTGAAGACCTATATGATGTAGCTTGTTATTCTAAAATTCTTCAGTTATTAAGAATGACAGATGGCACATTGAAAGTGCTAGTAGAAGGGATGGAGCGTGTCAAGATTAATGAAATGATTATGAAAGACGCGTCTTTTTACTCTCAAGATTATGAATTTTTGTCATCAGTTGATGTATCAAGTGCCGAAAAGATTGCGTTGACAAGAGTCTTAGAAGAACAATTTACTCATTATTCTAAACTTTACAAAAAACTGCCTAAAGATTTGGTGCCTAAGGTTCGTAGTGAAGAAAGCTTAGATGATTTGTGCGATATTATTGCTTCGTACTTACCGATGCAGGTGCCAGAAAAACAATCTATTCTTGAAGAAGTTCGTGTAGCACAACGTGTTGAAAAGTTATTGCATTACTTGAACAAAGAAAGTGAAATTCTTCAAGTTGATAATCGTATTCGTGAACGCGTAAAAGCTCAGATTGACAAAAATCAGCGTGATTATCATTTAAATGAACAAATGAAAGCCATCCAAAAAGAGTTAAATGATGGCGATGAGAATTTTGAGTTTGATAAGCTAGAAGAACGTATCAAAAAAGCGGGCATGACTCAAGAAGCTGAGAAAAAGGCTTTGACTGAGTTGAAAAAATTAAAACTTATGTCACCGATGTCGGCTGAAGCTACGGTGGTGCGAAATTACTTAGATGTGTTGTTGGATGTGCCTTGGAAAAAGAAAACCAAGGTTAATACCTCTTTGCAGGAAGCGGTTCGCATTTTAGATGAAGATCATTATGGCTTAGAGAAAGTCAAAGAACGCATTATTGAATATCTTGCCGTACAACAACGTGTGGATAAACTAAAAGCTCCTATCCTTTGCTTGGTGGGGCCTCCAGGTGTGGGTAAAACCTCTTTGGGTCAGTCTATTGCACGAGCAACGAATCGTCTTTACACGCGTATGGCATTAGGTGGTGTACACGACGAAGCCGAAATTCGCGGACATAGAAGAACGTATATTGGGGCGATTCCTGGTAAAGTGATTGCTAATCTTTCTAAAGTCGGCGTTCGCAATCCTTTGTTCTTGTTAGATGAAATTGACAAGATGGGGAATGATTTTAGAGGAGATCCTGCAGCGGCGATGTTAGAGGTGTTGGATCCTGAACAAAATAACACTTTCCAAGATCATTATTTGGAAGTCGATTTTGATTTGTCAGAAGTGATGTTCGTGGCGACTTCAAATAGTGACAATATCCCAGCACCGTTGATGGATCGTATGGAAGTAATTCATTTATCAGGTTATACCGAAGATGAAAAAATTAATATTGCTTCTAAACATCTGATCCCTAAACAAATGGTTGAAAACGGCGTGTCTGCTCAAGAATTAACGTTCACGCAAGAGGCGATACGTCATATCATTCGTTTCTATACACGTGAAGCAGGTGTGCGTGGCTTGCAAAGAGCGATCGGTAAGATTTGTCGCAAAGTCGTGAAAGAAACCCTGCTATCTCAATCAGCTAAAACGAAGAAAGTAACCGTCACCCCTGAATTATTAGAACATTTCTTGGGTGTTGAAAAATACGATTTTGGCATGGCTGACAAAGAAAATGCCGTAGGTGAAGTTAATGGCTTGGCTTGGACAAGAGTGGGAGGCGTGCTATTGCCTATTGAAGCACAAGCTGTTCCTGGCAAAGGTGTGTTTTCTTTCACAGGTTCTTTGGGTAATGTGATGAAAGAATCGATGCAAGCCGCTAGAATTGTCGTGCGTGCTAGAGCTGATTCTTTAGGCATCTCCCAAAGTCGAATTGAAAAGACAGATGTTCACGTGCATGCACCTGATGGAGCGACTCCTAAAGACGGTCCATCTGCTGGTATTGCCATTACAACAGCGATTGTTTCTGCTTTGACAGGTATTCCTGTGCGTTGTGATGTAGGGATGACAGGTGAAATTACGTTACGTGGCGAAGTGTGGCCAATCGGCGGTTTGAAAGAAAAATTGCTGGCGGCATTGGCGGCTGGTCTAAAAACCGTTTTGATTCCGCAGAAAAATGTAAAAGATTTGCCTGATATTCCTGCTAATGTGAAAGAGGGGTTGAAGATTATTCCTGTCTCTAATATTGAAGAAGTATTGGAGCTTGCTTTGGATACCCAAGGAAACAAAGGTAAGAAAAAAGCCACTAGCACGAAAGCATCGAGCGCGAAAAAAGCTAGCACGGCAAGCGTGAAAAAAGCGTCAGCCACGAAAAAGGCTACTAGCACGAAAGCATCGACCGCGAAAAAAGCTAGTACGGCAAGCGTGAAAAAAGCGTCAGTCACGAAAAAGGCCACTAGCACGAAAGCGACGACCGCGAAAAAAGCTAGCACAGCAGGCGTGAAAAAAGCGTCAGCCACGAAAAAGGCTACTAGCACGAAAGCGACGACCGCGAAAAAAGCTAGTACGGCAAGCGTGAAAAAAGCATCGTCACGCACTTGATGGCTGAGTGACTTCGCGTTTTATGACATATATCCGTTTTTGCGAACATGCAAAGACGGATTTTTTTATACTTTTGTGTTGCATAAAAACAACCTTGATTTTTGTTCATTGCCGTTTTTGACGCTTTTCTTTTCGATTTCTTCGCTTTATCTACTTGACTTTATTATAAAGTGTTAAAATGGCGAACAGTTTTATGTTTAAGAGATAGATTGTTATACGATGAATAGAAATGTTACGCAGACCACATGAATAATAGGGTGTCTTTGGTTGCGTTTTTGCTTATTTATCGTTCATACATTTGCGAAATGCGACCTAATAGGAGTGTTTACTATAGGTCGCATTTTTATTTATAAAGGAAACTCATGATTCAAATTACATTACCTGATGGTTCGAAACGAGAATATGATAAGCCCGTTTCAGTGGCAGATGTTGCTCATGATATTGCCCCTAGTTTGGCAAAAGTCGCATTAGCAGGTAAAGTAGTGCTGACGAACCAAGAAGAAAAATTGGTAGATACCAGTTATCTTATTACTGAGCATGTTAAGCTTTCTATTATTACAGGCAAAGACCCAGAGGGATTGGATTTAATTCGTCACTCCACTGCACACTTATTGGCTTATGCCGTGAAAGAATTGTTCCCTGATGCTCAAGTGACGATTGGCCCAGTTATCGAAAATGGCTTTTATTATGATTTTTCTTATAAAAGACCTTTTACGCCAGAAGACTTGCAAAAGATTGAAAAGAAAATGCAAGAATTGGCCAAGAAAAATGAGACCGTGACTCGTGAAGAATGGACGCGTGATGAGGCGGTGGCATTTTTCCTAGAACAAGGCGAGAAGTATAAGGCTGAAATTATTGCCTCTATTCCTACGAATGAAACGATTTCTTTATATCGTGAGGGTAATTTCATCGATTTGTGTCGTGGTCCTCATGTTCCCTCTACTGGTAAATTAAAAGTATTTAAATTAATGAAAGTCGCAGGTGCTTACTGGCGTGGTGACTCTAAAAATGAGATGTTACAACGTATTTACGGGACAGCTTGGGCGACAAAAGAAGAACAAGATCACTATTTGCATATGTTGGAAGAAGCCGAAAAACGCGATCATCGTAAATTAGGTCGTGAACTGGACTTATTCCATATGCAAGAAGAAGCACCAGGCTTGGTATTCTGGCATCCACGTGGCTGGACGATGTGGCAACAGATTGAATCTTATATTCGTCGCGTTTACGTTGAAAATGGTTACCAAGAAGTGCGTAGTCCCCAAATTATGGATATTTCTTTATGGAAACGTACAGGACATTGGGACAACTATAAAGAAAATATGTTTACAACGGAATCTGAAAATCGTTTGTATGGCTTAAAACCTATGAACTGTCCAGGACATATTCAGATTTATAACTCTAATCTTCACTCCTATCGTGAACTACCTATTCGCTATGGCGAGTTTGGCGCCTGTCATCGTAATGAGCCCTCTGGTTCTTTGCACGGTATTATGCGTGTTCGCGGGTTTACTCAAGATGATGGACATATTTTCTGTACGGAAGATCAGCTACAAGAAGAATGTGCTAACTTTACAAAATTACTTCAAAAGGTATATCAGGATTTTGGCTTTACCGATATCTTGTACAAGGTAGCGACTCGTCCAGAACACCGAATTGGTGAGGATAGTATCTGGGATAAAGCAGAGTCTGCATTGATGGATAGTTTACGTCATGGTGGCTATGACTTTGAAATTTCAGAGGGCGAGGGTGCCTTTTATGGTCCTAAGATTGAGTACACCTTAAAAGATGCCTTAGGCCGTCATTGGCAGTGTGGTACCTTGCAGGTCGATTTCTCCATGCCAGTACGTTTAGGTGCAGAATACGTGGATGCTAATGATCAACGTCGTATTCCTGTGATGTTGCATCGAGCTATTCTCGGTTCTCTTGAGCGATTCTTGGGGATGTTGATTGAACATTATGCAGGTGCGATGCCACCTTGGTTATCGCCTGTTCAAGTCGCTGTTTGTAATATTTCTGATGCCCAAAAAGAATATGTTGAGGAAGTTGTATCAAAATTAAAACAACAAGGCATTAGAGTGATTGCAGACTTGCGAGGAGAAAAAATTACTCGTAAGATTAGAGAACAAAGTATGCAAAAAATTCCTTATATCTTAGTGGTAGGTGATAAGGAAAAAGAGGATGGTTCAGTAGCCGTACGTGCTAGAGGTAACCAAGACCTAGGTGTCATGCCATTAGAGAAATTTATCGAGTGTCTTCAAGATAACGTTAAAAATCTGAAGACGAATGTTTAATCTGTTATAGGAGTGTTTAACATCGCTACGGAAAAAAATCACCGCATTAACGCGGAAATTCGAGTTCCTGAGGTACGTTTAATTGATTCAGAGGGTGAACAATTAGGCGTGGTGAAAATTGCAGAAGCTTTACAAAAAGCAGAAGAGGCTGATTTAGATTTGGTTGAAATTGCACCCGATGCACAGCCACCTGTTTGTCGTATTATGGACTATGGTAAGTTCCGTTACCAAGAACAGAAACGTCAGCAAGAAGCTCGAGCAAAACAAAAAACGGTAAACGTAAAAGAAGTAAAATTCAGACCCGCTACAGATGAGGGGGATTATCAGGTTAAACTTCGTAATGTGCGTCGCTTTATTGAAAGTGGTGACAAGGCGAAGATTACCTTGCGTTTCCGTGGACGTGAGATGGCTCACCAAAAACTCGGTATGCAAGTTTTAGAGCGTGTAAAAGACGATTTAGGGGAATTGGTTCAGGTAGAATCTATGCCAAAACTAGAAGGTCGTCAGATGGTCATGGTATTGGCACCCAAACGCACGAAAAAATAAGATAACAATGACCTTGAATAGGTTGTCGTAGTTTTTTTTGAAGTTTGATATATGGTGAATACTTTGATTTGTGTGATCGCACATGATCCATTGGCATCAGCTTTGTTAAAGACAGCAGAACATGTTTTTGGTCCCCAAAAGCAAGTATTTGTTTATGATATAAAGCCTGATGTCTGTCCGGATACCCAAAAAGTGCAGATTTTGAACGATATTGAAGTCTGTATGAAAAACGATGAGACGATAAGTCAAGTATTGTTTTTAAGCGATCTGATTGGTGCAACGCCTAACAATATTGGTGCATGTGTGGTAGAAGTACTTCATGCCAAGGGAATTGCTTCACATATTTTTTCTGGGGCGAGCGTTGCTATGTTGTTACAAGCGATTGAAAAAAGATCGAAGCCTTTGGATGAGTTATGTAATTATGTGATAGATCGCACGTTTAAAGGGATTCGATGCACGGATAAGTGTTCAAACTAATGTACGTTGGATTTTTATGGCAACAGTAGATATAGTAATTAGTAATAAATTAGGGTTACATGCAAGAGCAGCTTCTAAGTTGACACAGCTTGCTAACTCATTTAAAAGCGAGATTTTTATTGGGCGTGCTTCTCAACGCGTCAATGCAAAAAGCATTATGGGCGTGATGATGTTAGCGGCAGGTAAAGGCGTTACCGTCACCGTTGATGCCACAGGTGAAGATGAAGAAGAAGCGGTCACCCAGATAAAAGCTTTATTTGACGATAAATTTGGCGAGGGCGAATAAGCTCATGCAAGATTCCAAAACCACGAAATACTGCAGTGTGTTGGCACTATATGGTAAGGGTGTCGTTCGTGGTTTTGCGATTGGACAAGCGATGGTTATTGGGGGTGCAAAAGTTGATATTGCACACTACCGTATTCCAGAAGAAGAGATTGAAAAAGAATGCCAACGTCTCGAATATGCTTGTTTGCAGGTTCATCGTGAACTGCAAGATATTTTAAAACAACTGCCTCAAGATGCCCCCAAAGAAATTGCTCCGTTATTGACCGTACATAGCTTGTTATTACAAGATCCGATGCTTTTGGACGAAACCAAAGCCATCATCAAAGAACGTCAATACAATGCAGAGTGGGCCTTAAAAACGCAAGAAACCTTGATTGCTGAGAAATTTTCTCAGATGTCTGATGAGTATTTAAGTGAGCGTATTAGCGATATTCAACAGGTGGTTCATCGCGTTATTTTATTTTTGACCAATAAATCCTCCACGATTAATCCTGAATTGTTTGATGAAATTCGTCATCCGATTTTGGTGGCACGTGATATTTCGCCTGCCGATATGATTCGTCTAAAAGATCACGATTTTTCGGCATTTTTGACCGCTTTAGGTGGGGCTACTTCACATACAGCCATTGTGGCACGTAGCATGAATATCCCAGCAGTGGTGGGGATGGGAGAGGTGCAGTCTTTAATCAGTGATCGAGATGTCTTGATTGTTGATGGACAAAAAGGCTTAGTCATTGTCAATCCTACAGAAGAGATTTTGGCTTTATACCGCCATAAAAAAGAAGCCTATGATCTTCAAAGACGTGGCCTAATGGCTCAGAAAGGAGCTGCTATCACCTTAGATCATCAGCCCATTCACTTATATGCCAACATAGAAGAGCCTAAAGAGGTCGATTTTGCGATAGAAATGGGTGCGGAGGGGATTGGCTTATTTCGCACAGAATTTCTCTTTATGGGACGTTCTGAATTGCCTAGTGAAGATGAGCAGTTTGAAGCCTATCGTTATGTGTTAGAACGCATGGGGCCTGAACGTAGTGTAACGATTAGAACATTAGATTTAGGACAAGACAAAAACCTAGATAAAAGCGTCTCCGATGATAGTGATGCCAACGCTTTAGGTATGCGGGCGATTCGATATTGTTTAGCTCGCCCTGAGATGTTTACTAAACAGTTAAGAGCGTTATATCGTGCTTCTGTCTATGGCAATTTGCGTGTGATGTTCCCCATGATCTCGCATATTACTGAAGTTCACGCCATTGTAGCCTTATTAAAAGAAGTAAGAGTGAGGTTGCAAGATGAGGGCGTTGCGTTTAAGAAATTTCAAATTGGTGCCATGGTTGAGGTACCCGCGATTGCTTTAGCGATTAATAGTTTTTTAAAACAATTGGATTTTGGTTCGATTGGAACAAACGATTTAATTCAATATACGATGGCGATTGACCGTTGTGACAGTCAGTTAGCCAGTCTTTATGATCCGCTACATCCAGGTGTATTGAAGCTTATGTGGCAAACTATTTTAGCGGGAGAACGTTTCTCTAAGCCTATTTCCGTTTGCGGTGAGATGGCAGGTGACCCCAAATATACAAAATTATTATTAGGGATGGGGTTAAAACATTTTTCGATGCACGCCAATAGTTTTCCTGAAGTGCGAGCGATTATTCAACAATCGCATACTCAACACATCCGCGATATTATTAGCAATCCTTTGCATGATGGCGAGTTTATCGACTTAGTGCAACTTGGCATTGCTTAAATTATTTTCCATTTTTTTGAAGATCCGATCGCCCCTTGATGAGAAGGTGGTAACTTGTTAGTAATCAGCGGGATTCCGTTTACAAATACTTTAAATGCCTCAATAGCAGGGCCGTCAGCTGTTATGTGATGAGAAGGTGGTAACTTGTTTTCTGCGTGTTTTAGTAGATGGAGCACTTCTTCATGACGAAGATTTAACCACGCTCGATACTGTTTTCTTGTGAGTTGATAGCTTACTTGAATAGGATATTCAGACTTGATGATTGATTGTTGAAATGAATGCTGAAAAGCTAGGTTTTACGCGGATGGAGGAAGATCTAGGTAAAGGATCTTGATGGTAAACGTCGAAAATCTAGATTTTACGTGGATGGAAGAGAACTAGGTAAAGGATTTTGATGATAAACGCCGAAAAGCTAGGTTTTACGCGGATGGAGGAAGATCTAGGTAAAGGATCTTGATGGTAAACGCCGAAAAGCTAAGTTTTACGTGGATAGAGGAAGATCTAGGTAAAGGATCTTGGTGGTAAACGTCGAAAAGTTAGGTTTTACGTGGATGCACGGGAGTGTGAGTAAGGCAGATTAACGATAAATGATTGGAATCAATAATCAGATGAAGTCAATAAAAATATAAGAGGCGGTAATGGTGTGGTTTTTTGTGGGATTTATCGGTTAAGAAGCTTATATATTTTGTATTTGTACTAGTTTTTTGTTTATACTTTTAGCAGTTCATTATTACTTATTTTGGAGGTCAAATGAATAGCTATACCACTGTTGAACAGTTTCTTAATAAAATCACTGCTCGTGATCCGTACCAACCAGAATTTTTGCAAGCTGTAAAAGAAGTCTTAACGTCTATTTGGCCTTTTATTCAAGCAAATCCTAAATACCAGTCTCAGGCTTTGTTAGAGCGTATGGTAGAACCAGAACGTGTGATTCAGTTTAGAGTTTCTTGGACTGATGACAAAGGTCAAGTTCAGGTAAATCGTGCTTTCCGTGTGCAATTTAACAGTGCGATTGGTCCGTTTAAAGGCGGTATGAGATTCCATCCATCGGTGAATTTATCGATTTTGAAGTTCTTGGGTTTTGAACAGATTTTCAAAAATGCTTTGACAACCTTGCCAATGGGCGGTGGTAAAGGCGGTTCAGACTTTGATCCTAAAGGTAAGTCAGACGGTGAAGTGATGCGTTTTTGCCAAGCATTGATGGCAGAATTATATCGTCATGTGGGGTCTGATACAGATGTGCCCGCAGGTGACATCGGTGTGGGAGCTAGAGAAGTAGGCTATCTTGCAGGGATGATGAAAAAATTATCTAATAATGCTGCTTGCGTCTTTACAGGTCGTGGATTGTCTTTTGGTGGTAGTTTAATTCGTCCAGAAGCAACAGGTTATGGTCTAGTTTACTTTGCTCAAGCGATGTTAAAAGAAAAAGGCATGAGTTTTGAGGGTAAAACGGTGGCGGTCTCTGGTTCAGGTAACGTGGCTCAATACGCGATTGAAAAGGCTATGACATTGGGTGCGAAAGTGGTAACTTGCTCAGATTCGGCTGGTTACGTTTATGATGAACAAGGCTTTACGCCTGAGAAATTAGCCGTGTTGATGCGTATCAAAAACGAACAACGTGGCCGTGTGAAAGAATATGCACAGGAATTGGGCTTGAAATATGTTGAGGGTAAACGTCCTTGGGAAGTGAAAGTGGATATCGCTTTACCATGTGCCACCCAAAACGAATTAGAGTTGTCAGACGCAAAACAATTGATTCAAAACGGCGTAATCTTGGTCGCTGAGGGTGCTAATATGCCTACAACGATTGAAGCCACAGATGCTTTCCTTGAAGCTAATGTTTTGTTTGGCCCAGGTAAAGCCGCTAATGCAGGGGGCGTGGCAACTTCTGGTTTAGAAATGGCCCAAAGCTCACAACGCTTGTATTGGTCAGCTCAAGAAGTGGATCAAAAGCTTCAGTCTATCATGTTAGATATTCATGAGAACTGCAAAAAATATGGTTATCAAGAAGGTAAAGCAAATATTAATTATGTAGTCGGTGCCAACGTAGCAGGCTTTGTTAAAGTTGCTGATGCGATGTTAGCACAAGGCGTTTACTAAGATTGAATCAATCATATCTTTAAAATGGGGTGGTTTTTGCCACTCCGTTTTTTTTTGGATGAGAGAAACGTCTGTTTAAACAAAAAATCTCAAACTAAATCTATCGTGGAACATCAGGATTTTAGCGGTTATCAGCGTGTTTAGATCGTTAATGAAAAACCTTAATCTCCTAATCACAACTCGATCATAAAGAATAAAGCAAAAATCTCAAACTAAATCTATCGTGGAGCATCAGGATTTTAGCGGTTATCAGTGTGTTTAGAATGTTAATGAAAAAAAACTTAATCACCTAATCACAACTCGATCATAAAGAATAAAGCAAAAATCTCAAACTAAATCTATCGTGGAGCATCAGGATTTTAGCGATTATCAGCGTGTTTAGAATGTTAATGAAAAAAACTTTAATCCTCTAATCACAACTCGATCATAAAGAATAAAGCAAAAATCTCAAACTAAATCTATCGTGGAACATCAGGATTTTAGCGGTTATCAACGTGTTTAGAATGTTAATAAAAAACCTTTAATCACCTAATAAAAAAGAGTGGCAAAATACCACTCTTTTTTTACTTAATGAAATAGTTCCATCACTTGATTGCCTATTTTGATATTTTTATATTTCACCGCTTGGGGAGATATTTTGCATTGTTGGGCCGAATTAAAATCAATACTTTCATCCATGTGTAGTGTTTTAAAGTATGATAGATCCTTATCTTTTTGAACATAGATCTGAAGAATATTTTTTTCTGCTGTTGAGTACATGACGATAAGATCCTCTTTTTCATCGCCATTGATATCGATAAGATCAAAAACAAAATATTCACCGTGTTGCAGAGTGTCGGTATAAACTTGTGATTCCCATTGCTGTTTGTAGGTTTCCCAAAGCGGATGATTGGGCGAGCATACGGTACTGTTTTTTACCCATAGCTTCGTCAAAAGTTCTTCTTTTGTCTTCTGTTTAGCGTCTTGTTTCTTTTGGAGCTTTTCTTTTTGGGTAATGGGTTTGAGCTCGTGCTTATCGTTTACCGTGGCAGAATGAGGAGACGGTAGAATGTACGAAATAGGGACTGGTAAGAGTGCAAAAAATAAACATAATATCGATACGGTATTCGTGAGTTTTTTCCATAGTTGTAGTGTGGGTTTGAGCACTTTTAATAGCATAAATCCATAAAGTGCCAACAATATCAAGATGCATTGGAAGTTAGGAAAATAGTCAACACGATTTTGAAAGAATTCCGCATACAATTTGGGTAACAAAAACAATAATAATAAAATGGTGCTGATGCAGGCAATAAGATAGATATATTTATGTTTTTGTGTGTATGGGTAATTAAATAGACAAATCCACAAAAAGGTACCGACCGCAATTACCATCATCGCAAAGTAAGAATAGCCGTAATATCCTGTAGCTTCAACGGTAGATAAAATCGTAGAGACTGAAAGAATCACCATGAATATCGTGGTGACGTAAATAAATAGAATGAGAAAATTCCATTTTTTGATTTGGAAATCCAAATAAAGTGGAATACAACATAAGCCAGCAAAAAGGCCTATAAACAGAACACGTGTCGTTGCTATATCAAAAATTAGATCGTGTAAATAAATACGTAACGTTTCCAATAAGGTGAAAAAGATGCCTAGAATAATGGTGTAGAAAAGTGATGAGCAAAAAACAAGCCCCAAGCGATTCAGATATAAACGACTGACGTAAACAAAGTGTTCGTCATCATTCAATGCTTTGTCTTTATCCAGAAATCGACAATGAAAACGATACAAGGCAAGAAATAAACATATATAAATGAGTAAAAAAGAACTTTCTTTGTCGTTCGCTAATAGTGTTAAGAATACAAAACCACCACCAAAGAAAAATAAAAATAAGATGGCTTCAGGCGTGATGATTTCTTTTAACGTGTTTTTGTTTCGTAGATAAGTGGGTAAAATAAAAATGCTTAAAAGGGTGAAAAAATAACCTAATGAGAGGTAAGGGTTATCAGGTTTAAGCCTGCCATCACCAGTTAGGTTAAATAGCAAACATATAATAAAACCACAAAGCATCACAAACCAATACGGGGTGCGGTGTTTGTTAGCTTGATTTTGCATGGTATCGCCTCCACTCATTATAGGATTGAATAGATATTATAATGTATTTGAAGTGTGACAATTTCTTTTGAAATTGTTAACTTAAATTTAAAAAAGTAAGCTAAAATTTTTCTTTTTTACAGTACATTCATGCTTGGGTATGAGGAGTAAAACATGAATTCGCTTTTGATTACAGCTAAACAATTATCTGAACAACTTCATGATTACCAAATTTTAGATGTGCGTCATAGTTTGGCAGATTTTTCTTTAGGGCATCGAAAGTATAAAGAGGGGCATATTCCGGGGGCTTGGTTTTTAGATCACGAGATTGATTTATGTGGTCCCAAAACGGCTACCAGCGGTCGTCACCCTTTGCCAGACAGAGAAGAGTTGGCCAATCTTTTAGGCAGTTTTGGCTTGCACCCAGAAGGTCGTTTTGTGGTGTATGACGACGGTAACAGTATGTTCGCTGCCCATGCTTGGTGGTTGTTAAAGTGGCTAGGTTGTGAGCATGTGCAGGTGTTGGATGGCGGTTTTGAGGTTTGGAAAAATTCAGCTTATCCGATCAGTCAAGACGTGCCAGAACATGGCACCCCAGAACAATGGCTGCCTTTGTCGGATCCTTTGGTCGATACAGTGAGTATGCAGGCGGTGAAAGAAAATATTCATTCGCCTCAGTTTGTGCTGGTAGATGCACGAGCAGCGGCTCGCTATCGTGGAGAAGTGGAACCGATAGATCCGAAAGCTGGGCATATTCCAGGAGCTTTGAATGTTCCATGCACGGATAATCTTCAAGAAAACGGTTGTTTTAAAACACCAGAAGTATTGCGTGAACAATGGCTGACTTTCTTGGGTAATAAAAAACCCGAACAGATTGTGAATCAATGCGGTTCGGGTATTACGGCCTGCCACAATGTTTTCGCGATGGAATTAGCAGGTTTACATGGTAGTCGCTTGTATTCAGGATCGTGGAGCCAATGGTGCTCAGATCCTGATAATCCCATTGTTACAGGTGATCGCCCATAAGTTTGCGATACCATTGGTGGAAATGTTCCATACCAGCTTCCATGGGTTGTTGGTATGGGCCGACTTCACTGGTACCACGGTTATATAAGGCACGGCGACCTTCATCCATACGTTCAGCGATCTCATCGTCTTCATCACAAGTTTCCATGTAAGCAGCTTGTTGAGCTTCCATGAATTCAGGTTCAAACAAAGCGATTTCCTCAGGATAGTAGAACTCGACTTGGTTTAAGGTTTTCTGTGGCGTAATAGGATAAAGGGTCGATAAAACCAAGACATTAGGATAAAGCTCGATCATATGAGTAGGAAAATATGTTACCCAAATTGCCCCAAAATCAGGATCTTGGCCACCTTGATAATTCATTAATACTTCATGCCAACGTTTGTAAACAGGCGAGCCTGGATTGGCTAATGCGTGCTGTACGCCGACTTGTTGTGAACTGTACCAATCACTAAAGTCCCATTTAAGGTCAGAACAAGTCACAAAATGGCCTAAACCGGGATGGAATACATCAACGTGATAATCTTCCAAATACACTTCAATAAAGGTTTTCCAGTTATAGTTGCATTCGTGTAGTTTTACACCACCCAATCGGTAGTTGGAAAAATCAAATTCAGGTTTGCTAAAAAGTGCTTGCATATCTTTTGCAGGATCTCTTGGCCCCTCAAATAAAAGACCATGACAGTTTTTAACCGCAAAAGTTTGTAGATTATGGCAGTCTGGTTTTTTCTCAAAGTGAGGGGCCGCGATAAGACTACCTTCTTCGCTATACGTCCAGCGATGTAGGGGACAGACGATATTACCCCCAGTACTTTCAAGATTGCCTTTAAGTGGTTGCCCTGTCACATCGCCATACTGTCCACCAAGCATAATTGCCTGGCGGTGGCGACAGACATTTGAGATGAGTTGAATTCCTTTTTCAGTGTTGACCAAAGCACGACCAGCTGATTCATGGGCTAATGTATGCCAATCGCCGTGTTCTGGTACCATTTTTTCATTACCAAGATATATGGACGAGTTTTTGAAAATAATTTCTTTTTCGTGTGCCAAAATATCATCATCAAAATAAACATTGACAGGTAGTTGAGGACCTGACGAATTCATTTTAATGTTTTCAGACATAATATAAATTTCTCCGACAGTAAAAAAATAAATGTAAAAAAGGACTTTTGATTGTACCATTTCATATTAAAGTACTATTGATATGAAACAATGTTTCTTTTAAGAATGAATCCAAAGAAACAGGATAAAATCTAGCAGTAGAGGTGGTAAAATAGCTAGTATTCGTAAATGCTGGGCTTGTGATGGCAATAGGATTTGGACACTATGAAATTGTATGAACTTATGGAACAATCGGAGACAGAAGTGAAGCGTAAGAGTAAACAACAGGATTTTGAAACTGCTGTTCAGAAACTTGAACAGATTGTTGAAAAAATGGAATCAGGAAATCTGTCTTTAGAAGCGTCTTTAAAGTGTTATGAAGAGGGCATTCAGTTAAGTCAGTTCTGTCAGAAAGAATTACAAAAAGCCCAAGAAAAAGTAAAAATGCTAAAAGAAGGAGAGCTAGTAGATATGTCGCTTGCCGATGATGAGCAAGACGATGAAGACGAAGAGGAGGATGACAGGCGTGCCTCGCGTCCTGTGAAAGAAAGTGATTCAAATACCATATCAAATTCCTACGATGAAGTCCCTTTCTGATTTTTTAAAACACGTGCAAGTGGATGTGGAAGCATCCTTGAATGAGTATTTGCCATCGGATACATCTGATGTCTTAGCTCAAGCGATGCGATATGCTTGTTTAGGTGGTGGTAAACGTATTCGTGCGGCTTTAGTTCTAGGCACGGCACGGCTAAGTGAACAGACAATTTCTCAAGATGCTGTAAAACGTGCTCAAGCGGCGATAGAGATGATTCATGCGTATTCACTAGTGCATGATGATTTGCCTTGCATGGATGATGATGATTTAAGACGCGGTAAACCGACCGTGCATAAAGCATTTAACGAATCGATTGCTTTATTGGTGGGCGATGGCTTGCAAGCAAAAGCTTTTGAAGTATTAAGTGCAGCAGATGTTGATGCTCAGATTTTAATAAAGGTTTTGAACGCCTTGTCTATGGCCGCTTTTAAAATGGTGCAGGGGCAGATGATTGATTTGTCCAGCGTGGGTCTAAAGTTATCACAAGCACAATTGGCTCATATGCACAGTTTGAAAACAGGTGCCATGATTGAGTCGAGCGTGATGATGGGGGCTTATTTAGCTGGTTTGGATAAATCGGCATGTGAACGATTATTGACATTTGCACAGTCGATTGGATTGGCTTTTCAAGTAATAGATGATATTTTGGATGCGACGGTCTCCACTGAAGATCTCGGCAAGACCGCCAATAAAGATGCCACGCATGATAAGCCTACTTATGTGTCCATTATGGGTTTATCCGCAGCAAAAGATTTGGCTGAAAAATTATATGCTCAAGCGATAGAAGCATTGGCTGTGTTTGACGAAAAGGCAGATATATTGCGAGGCTTGGCGGATTTGATCGTTAAACGAACGAATTAATTATGTTTGAACTATTAGAAAAAATTAACCATTCATCGGATGTTAAATTACTGAATAACGATGAATTAAAAATTTTATCAAAACAGTTGCGTGATTTTATCGTGCAATCTGTGTCTTCAACAGGCGGGCATTTGTCCTCTAACCTTGGTACGGTGGAGCTGACCGTGGCCTTGCATCATGTATTTAATTTTCCCACTGATCGCTTGATTTGGGATGTGGGACACCAATCTTACCCTCATAAAATTTTGACGGGACGACGAGAAAAAATGAGTGCTTTACGTCAAAAAGGAGGTATTTCGGGCTTTCCAAAACGTTCGGAATCTGAGTATGATGCGTTTGGCACTGCCCATTCTTCAACATCTATTTCCGCAGCATTAGGTATGGCGGTGGCGGCACGCCATTTAGGACAGTTGTCTCGCCAACATATTGCGGTCATTGGTGATGGTGCGATGACAGCGGGTATGGCGTTTGAGGCCTTGAATAATGCAGGCGTGACACCGAATATTAATTTGTTAGTGATTTTAAATGATAACGATATGTCGATTTCACCTCCTGTGGGAGCATTGAATAAGTATTTAAGCCGTTTGCATCCTTTGATTAGTGAGGCCAGTGATATTGGCAAAACGGTGTTAGAACAGTTGCCCATGAGCGATCCTTTGATTCATATTGCAAAAAAATTAAAAAGTTATGCAAAAGGCATCACAGGACATCAAGCGACTTTATTTGAAGACTTGGGTTTTGAATATATCGGGCCTATTGATGGGCATGATGTGGATACGCTTATCCCCGTGTTGGAGAATATTCGTTACAAAGGTGGCTTGCATTTCTTGCACGTTATCACGAAGAAAGGACAAGGGTATAAACTGGCTGAGGCGGATCCTGTGCTTTATCACGGTCCTGGTAAGTTTGATCCTCAGCAAGGGATTGTTCGCAAAGCAAGTAACGCCTTAACGTTTAGCCAAATATTTGGTCAATGGCTTTGTGATATGGCCCAAAAAGACTCGCGTTTGGTGGGCATTACACCGGCGATGAGAGAAGGTAGTGGTATGGTGGCTTTTGATGAGCAATTCCCCTATCGTTATTTTGATGTGGGTATCGCAGAACAACACGCGGTAACGTTTGCGGCGGGATTGGCTTGTGATGAGACAAAGCCTGTGGTGGCTATTTACTCAACCTTTTTGCAACGAGCCTATGATCAGCTGATTCATGATGTTGCCTTACAGAATTTAGATGTGACGTTTGCTATCGATCGTGCTGGTTTAGTGGGGGCGGATGGGGCGACTCATGCGGGTAATTATGACATTGCCTTTTTACGTTGTATTCCGAATATGGTGATCGCCTGTCCATCTGATGAGTTTGAGACGCGTATGCTATTAAATACCTGTTATCATTATCCAGGACCCGCATCAGTACGTTATCCTAGAGGATCGGGAACAGGGGTGGACGCAGGTCGATCGTTGGAAACACTTCCTATTGGAAAAGCCCATGTTAAATATCAAGGACAAAAAGTCGCCATCTTAGCTTTTGGTACCTTACTTCAAGAAGCCATGCCTGTGGCACAAAAACATGGATATACCTTAGTGGATATGAGGTTTGTCAAACCGTTGGATACCGATTTAATCGATGAACTGGCTCGTACACACACTCATTTAGTGACGATCGAGGATGGTTGTAGAATGGGTGGTGCAGGTTCTGCGGTATTAGAGTATGTCAGCGATCGACATAAACATCTCAGCGTCTTGAATTTGGCTTATCCCGACCAATTTATCGATCATGGCGATCAACAAAAATTACATGAAGAATTGGGTCTAACTGAAAAAGGGATTGAGACTAGTATTCAATCATTTTTAGGTTTAGAATAATGCTTCCCCTTTAATTTTGTTATATAGGAAAAATATTTATGCAAACACAGAACATGCCAGATGTGCAAAGTTCGAAAGATTTGCGAGCGACACCTATTCAGAAAGTAGGTGTTCGTGGAGTCAAATATCCCATTATCATTAAAACAGGAAAAGAGATTCAGCATTCTGTAGGGAACTGGACGATGACGGTTTATTTGCCTGCAGAAGAAAAAGGCACGCATATGTCACGTTTTTTGGCTTTGCTGGAAGAACATGATAAACAGGCCATGAACCCTCATGATTTTATGCAGTTGACTGAAAAAATGAAAGGCTTGTTACAAAGTCAAAAAGCGAATATTAAAGTAACTTTTCCTTACTTTATGCAAAAAGTAGCACCCGTTTCAGGGGTGACCAGTCCTATGGATTATGAAGTGACTTGGCATGCTAATGTAGAAGAGGGTGTATCAGATTTTGAAGTCACTGTGGTGGTGCCTGTGATGAGCCTTTGTCCATGTTCAAAAGCCATCTCAAAGTACGGTGCTCATAACCAACGTTCTTACATTACGGTGACCTTGGGATGTTCTCCAGACCTTGATTTGGATGAGTTAATTCGCCAAATTGAAGCACAAGGTTCATGTCAGTTATGGGGGCTGTTAAAGCGTCCTGATGAAAAATATGTGACTGAACATTCTTATGATAACCCCAAGTTTGTTGAAGATTTAATCAGAGACGTGGCGGTAACGATTCAATCATTACCATCGATTCGTTACTATCATATTGAAGTTGAAAATTTGGAATCTATTCATAATCATTCTGCTTATGCGAGCATTAGTGGTTGATTAATGGAATAGATTTTGTTAAAATGGTGGATTCTTTGCTCGACCTTTATTAACGTGGAGGCGGGCTGTTGGTGGTTCGCATAGGTTTTATGCGGACTTATTAATATCCTCAAGGAGTTAAACTAAATGTTACGTAATTACGAAATCGTATTTATCGTGCACCCTGATCAGAGCGAACAGGTGCCAGCGATGATTGAACGCTATCAAGGCGTTGTAACAGCTAACGGTGGTAGCATCGATCGTACTGAAGATTGGGGTCGCCGTCAGTTAGCTTACCCTATTCAGAAGCTTGTTAAAGCACACTATGTTTGCTTGAATATCAAGTGTAACCAAGCTACTTTGGATGAGCTAGAACATTCTTTCCGTTATAACGATGCTATTTTGCGTCACTTGGTTCTTCAGACTAAGAAAGCTCACACTGAACCATCTATCATGATGCGTGCAGCTGAACGTGAAGAATCTCGTAAAGCAGCTCAGGCTGAAGAATTAGCAGAGTAAACGAGTAGCGTCTGTGAATCAGTACATACTTGAGGCAGTTATTTCGGAACTTGATGTTTTACGATTTACACCAGCAGGTATTCCGATTCAAGACTTGGTTTTAGAACATTCATCCGAGGTCATCGAAGCAGGACAACCACGTAAAGTACAGGTAACGTTACGAGCAAGAGCAGTAGGTCAGTTGGCTTATGAACTTGAAAAACGAGTACCTGGTGATACAGTAGAAATAAAAGGGTTTATCGCCCAAGGTCGTAAAGACACATTTCAAATCTGTTTTCACATTCAAGCTTGGCGACTAAGGTAATTTATTAAAAGGCAAATATCATGGCTTTCAAAAAAGGTAAAGATAAGCGCAGTAAGTTCACTCAACAGAATCCGCTATTTAAGCGTCGTAAATTCTGCCGTTTCACTGCTGCAAATGTAGAAGAGATTGATTATAAAGATGTTGACACATTGCGTGATTTTATTACTGAAACAGGTAAAATCATTCCTGCACGTTTAACTGGTACAAGTGCTTTATATCAGCGTCAATTAGACACAGCAATTAAACGTGCTCGTTTCTTGGCTTTGTTGCCATATACTGACAATCATAAATAATAGGTGATACCATGCAAGTGATTCTTCTAGAAAAAATCGTTAATTTGGGCGACCTTGGTGAGATTGTTAATGTACGCAATGGTTATGCTCGTAACTTCTTAATCCCTCAGAAAAAAGCTCGTCGTGCTACTGAGGAAGCGAAAAGAGAATTTGAAGCTCGTCGCGCAGAACTAGAAAAAGCTCAAGCTGAGAAATTAGCTCATGCTAAAGCTCTTGGTGAGAAACTTGAAAACTACAAATTGACTGTTCACCAAAAATGCGGTGTTGACGGTCGTTTGTTCGGTTCTGTTACTAACTTCGATATTGCTAATGCATTGAATGCAGCAGGCTTTGAAGTAGTGAAATCTCAAGTACGCTTGAATGACGGTGCATTGAAAGCAACAGGTGAATACCCAGTGGTATTGCATCTACATGCTGATGTGGACGTTGAAATTTTGGTAGTGGTAGAAGGCGAATTAGCTTAATACTGTTTATCGAAGTATCGAAGAACCAGCTCGTGTGGGCTGGTTTTTTTATGCCTGAAAGATTTTAAATGAAGTAATATTTGATTTGTAAAAAAATGGAATGATATCGTTTTCATCTTATAATGGGCAGTGCGAGAGATTTTATTGATACAGTACGGTTATGGCATTTTTTGATAGTTTAAAAGAAGAATTATCTCAAAAATATGAGCAATTATTTGATCAACAATTACGTATTGCCGTGACGGGCTTGACACGCAGTGGTAAAACAGCTTTTATCACGAGTTTGATCAATCAGTTATTAACGTTGGACGAGGATAAAAATAAGTTTCCTGCCTTCAAAGCTAGTCGAGAGGGGCGTATTCAGAGTGTAAGAATCATTCCTCATCTTAATAAGGAGATTGCTTCATTCCCTTATGATGAAAATATCGCTGGTTTGTCTCAAGACCCGCCCCAATGGCCGATGCCAACCAGTGTGTTTCGTGAAGTTAGATTAGAGATTAAGTATCGATATAAACCAGGTTTATGGCGTCAAATCGGCTTGCCACCTGTGTTAACGGATGGAACATTATATTTGGACATTGTTGATTATCCAGGTGAATGGCTACTTGACCTACCTTTGCTAGATTTGTCTTATGAACGTTGGTCTCAAAGTAGCGATTTCTTATCGAATGAATTACGTCAAGAGATGGCCCAAGATTGGCTTCATTCCTTGAATACGCTTGATTTGAAAGCCAAAGCGGATTATCAGCAAATTAAACAAATTGCCCAACAATACACAGAATTTTTGCTCGCGTGTAAACGAAAAGGTTTGGAAAATATTCAGCCTGCACGATTTGTCATGCCTAAAGGAGTTTCGGAAGATGCACCCGTTTATGACTTTTTTCCGTTGGTGCATCTGTTGAAAGAAGATTGGGCGGGATTATTGAGTCATGCGGAAAAACACCCCGATTCCACGATTGCGGTGTTGATGAATCATTATGATTATTATGTCAATCATTATGTAAAAGATTTTTATGAGAAGTATTTCAAACGATTTGACCGCCAAGTCGTGTTAATTGATTGTTTGACCCCTTTGAACCATTCAAACATTGCATTGACTGAAACCAAACAAGCTTTGCAAGGTATTTTTGAGCATTTTAGCTATGGTACGCGTTCTTTGTTTCATCGTCTGTTTTCACCACAAATTGATAAGTTAATGTTTGTGGCGACTAAATTAGATCATATTACGACGGATCAAAAAAAATCACTGGAAAGTCTATTGGAACATTTGATTTTAGACAGTAAGCGTGTATTAAAAATCAATGATATTCGTATGGACAATGCGGTGATTGCTTCGATTCGTGCAACGGTGCAAGTTTCAAAAGTCGATGAGAATGGCGTGGAACAACGTGCGTTGAAAGGGCGGTTAAAGAAAGATGGTCAGGAAGTTTACATTTATCCAGGTGAAGTGCCTCATAATTTGATGATCGCCAAAAATTATCAAGAAGCGTTTGAGTTTGATGAATACTTGCCTTTGCCGTTAGATGAAAATGGTTCGATTAGGCAATTAAACATGGATAAAGTCATGAGTTTTTTATTAGACGATAAGCTGGAATAAACTCAAAAATCACGTGATGAGATGATTTTGTCGTGATTTAAAATTACGTGTGAGTAAGGCAGGTAGCGGTGTCTGGATGAATTTAGGTCTGGTGAAATCGAAAAAAAATCACGTGATGAGATGTTTTTGTCGTGATTTAAAATTACGTGTGAGTAAGGCAGATAGCGGTGTTCGGATGAGTTTAGGTCTGGTGTAATCGAAAAAATTACGTGATGAGATGGTTGAGATCTGAATGGGCTTACATGTGGGATAAATAAAAAATAGGTATAGGTGAACGATGTCAAAAGAAGTATTTTCTGCACAAGCGTTTAAAGAAGTGGAAACGACAAGTCATGAAACGTGGTCGGGTAAACAGGTATTTGATTCCGCGGATTTTAAGCAGATAGATAGTGATGATGCGGGTTATCAAAGTGACGCAGATCCTGAAATTTTGTGGCAGGATACAGAAACGACTTCATGGCAAGCACCCAGTAAGATGGTAAGGTATCTTTTATGGTTTTTGGGCTTGTTGCTATTGTCATTGGGGATACACTTGGTTTATCACTTGGTGCAAGCGGGGTATGACGTATTGTCGGCTTTTCCTCAAGGTCATGTATTCTTGTCTATCGCCGATTTTATTTTTTATCTTGTACTGGCCATGGCGATGTTTGCTTTGGTATTTTTAATTTATCGTGAATATCGTAGTTTGCGTTATTTGCAAAAGTATGAAGAGGAACAACGTGCCCTAGGCGAGATGTTAAGCGAAGTTGCACAAATTCACGATAAACAAGATTTGTCATTGGTTCATCATCACGGCACCTTGACGTTTAAAAGTGCCGAAGACGCAAAAAACTGGTGTTATGAGACATTGGATCGCATGAAGATTTCGGTACATAGTCCTGCCGTCATAGATTGGAAAAACGCGGTAAATGAATACCATCAAGCGATGGATGTTCTTCAATTATTTTCTCAAATTGTATTAGAACCGTTTGATCAAAAAGTATTGAAAGGCGTGCATGAACGGGCTGCTACCGATGCTGTGGTGGTAGCTGTGTCCCCATACCCTTTGATCGACATGTTATTTGTGTGTTGGCGTAATATTCGTTTGATGAAATGGGTAACCAGCCAATATGGCATGAATCTAGGCTATATCGCTAGAATAAAACTATATCGTTATGCACTGTTTAATGTGGCGGTTGTGGGCGTGAGTGAATCGATCGATCAATTTACAGATGTGAGTTATTTGATTTCGCACGGTATCTTGGGAAAGTTTTCTACCAAAGTGATGCAAGGTATGGGAATGGGGTATTTGAGTGCAAGACTGGGTGTGAAAGCCATGCAGTTTGCTCGTCCTTTGCCATTTACACAGAAAAATAAACCAAGCTTATCTACTTTGTCTCAAGTGTTATTTCAAAGAATTAAAACCTCTTTAATGAAGTCCGAAAAACATTCTGAATAAGGTGTGGATCAAAAAAATCCTAAGTGAATGAAGTATTATCAAATTACAAACGCTTTAAATACCTGATTCACAGTGCCGTCAGCTGTTTTGTGATGAAGTGGTGGTATTAATCAAGAGATGCTGATTTAAGCAATCTGTTGACTTTGATAGAAAGAAAAAAAGGTAGTCATGACGACTACCTTTGGTGAATTATTTGGATTCAGGTGGATTGATGCGACGTTTTGTTTCGGGATCAAACCAATGTAATGGATGTCCATCATCAATACGAATATGATACATTTCACCTGCGATAACATTTAGATGTTTATTGTCTCGTACATCTGCACGTAAAACGGTTTTAGTAGAACCGATCATTCCGTGTACCAGTTGTTCAGAACCTAATGTTTCCACTAAATCAATGGTAAAAGGAATACCTTCATGACCTAATGAAATGTGTTCTGGACGGAATCCCATGATCACGCGTCTATTTCTTACATAATCAGGAACCAAAGAAGCGGGTAGTGGGAAAGTCGCCCCTCCTTTTACCTCAGTAATGGTTCCCTCATCGCAAGTATCAACTTCAACTAAGTTCATAGGAGGGGAGCCGATAAAACTGGCTACAAAGGTAGATGCTGGCTCGTGGAATACCTCTAAAGGTGTGCCGATTTGTTCTACATTCCCTTTGTTCATCACAATCATACGATCGGCCAAGGTCATCGCTTCGATTTGGTCGTGTGTCACATACAAGCTAGTTGTACGTAAACGACGATGCAATTTTTTCATTTCCATACGCATTTTGACGCGAAGCTTGGCATCTAGGTTGGAAAGAGGTTCGTCAAATAAGAAGATCTTAGGCTCACGCACAATGGCACGACCCATTGCAACACGTTGACGTTGGCCACCAGAAAGCTGTTTGGGTTTGCGATCTAGAAGATGGCTTAATTCTAGAATTTGGGCCACTTCTTCGATACGTTTAGAAATTTCTTCACGAGATTTTTTGCGAATCTTTAAACCATATGCCATATTGTCATAAATGGTCATATGTGGGTATAACGCATAGTTCTGGAATACCATGGCAATGTTACGATCTTTGGGTTCAAGATTATTGACGCATTCATTGTCAATAAGAATTTGGCCCTCGCTAATCGTTTCAAGACCAGCCACCATTCTCATGAATGTTGATTTACCACAACCAGATGGTCCGACAATTACGATGAACTCACCGTCATTCACGTGCATATTTAAGTCTTGAATTGCCGTGAATTTATTTTCATAAGTTTTTCTTACATGTACAAAATCTAATGTTGCCATTTGTGAGTCCTTATTTTTCTGTATCTACTAAACCTTTGACGAACCAACGTTGTGCCACGATGACGACTAAAGCGGGAGGCAACATGGCAAGTATGGAGGTTGCCATGATTTGGTTCCATGGGGTTAAACTGTCACCATTACCCATCATACTACGGATACCCACTACGATAGGGGTATGCTCGGTGCTATTGTTAATCACTAATGGCCATAAGTATTGGTTCCATCCATAGATAAATTGGATAACAAATAACGCCGCAATCGTGGTGTATGATAAGGGAAATAAAATATCTTTAAAGAATCGCATTGGGCCAGCTCCATCGATACGAGCGGCTTCGACTAGCTCGTTTGGAACGGTCATAAAGAACTGTCTAAATAAGAAAGTAGCCGTGGCTGAAGCGATTAAAGGTAAGGTTAAGCCAGCATAACTGTCTGCCAAACCAAAGCTTGATACTACCTGGAAAGTAGGCGAGATACGTACTTCAACAGGTAACATCAATGTGACAAAAATCATCCAGAAACAAAGCATACGGAAACGGAAACGGAAGTAAACCACCGCGTATGCCGATAACATGGAAATCACGATTTTGCCCACTGTAATAATAATGGCAATAATAAAACTAGACCATAGCATTTGGCTGACGCTAGTTTTGCTTAAACTCGATGTTTCAAATAATACTTGAGAATAGTTTTTAAATAAATCTAAACCGGGTATCAAAGAAATAGGGGGCTTGGTCACAGAAGCCAAGTCTTGTGTTGACGCGACAAAAGCGACGTAGATAGGAAAGGCAATAACCAACACACCCAGAATCAAAATGATATGCGAGGTGGCGGTTAGCCAAGGACGACGTTCTACCATTTTTGTATGCTCCTTTAGGTGTACTGCACTTTACGATCAACGTAACGGAATTGTAAAAACGTGAGACCAATCACCAAGATCATCAAGATAACAGACTGAGCACCTGATGAACCGTAGTCATAATTGTGGAAAGCGGTTTTATAAACGTTATAAACCAAGATGTTCGTTGATGTGCCAGGGCCACCTTGGGTAGTGGTATCGATAATGGCAAATGTCTCAAAGAAAGCATAAACCATGTTCATGACGACCAAGAAGAACGTAACAGGCGATAATAATGGGAATACAATCGACCAGAAACGTTTAGCTGGAGAGGCTCCATCAATCGCGGCTGCTTCAATCAAAGAACTAGGAATGGATTGTAAGCCTGCCAAGAAGAATAAGAAGTTGTAGGAAATTTGTTGCCAAACCGTTGCAATCACAATCAAGGTCATGGCATCAGAACTGTTTAAATTAGGGTTCCAATCAAAACCAAGTGAGGTGATGTAGTTACTAATTGTTCCGATGGCAGGTGAGAATAAGAAAGACCACAATACCCCTACAATCGCTGGAGCCACCGCATACGGTAAGATTAAAACGGTTTTGTAGATGGTGGAGCCACGAATGACACGGTTTGCCATAACAGCCAGTAACAGTGCAAGAGCTAGTCCTACAAAGGTGACTAAGAAAGCATAAAGAAAACTAACGCCAAAAGAATGAAAGTATTCTAGGTTCCATAATTGGGCAAAGTTATCAAATAATACAAATTCGGTACTACCGCCAAACGTATCTTCAATAAAGAATGATTGCCAGATTGCTTTACCAGCGGGAAGAAAGAAAAATACTATGGTAATGGCTAGTTGAGGTGCTACTAATAGCCAAGGTAGTAGCTTATTTGAAAAGACAACACGCTTATCCATTTTTGAATGTGGGTTTATTAAAATTGCCTATATTATAAGGTTAATGGACAGCTTTGTCGCCAAAAACTGCCCATTATTGTGATAAAAACGACACTTTTTAAGTTTTGTCGATTTTTTAATGGGATAGATTATTTCTCAGTTTGTTTCTGGAAACGTTCTAATAACTTATCACCATCTGTTTTCATATTTGACAATGCTTTGTCAGCGGTGATTTTGCCATTAAATAAATCTTCAAGATTACGTTCTTCAATATCACGAATCGCTGGTAAGAAACCTAGACGAATACCTTTTGAGTTGGTTGCCGCGGTACGATTTAACTGTTTTACAGCAATATCCGCACCAGGGTTCTCTTGGTAATAACCTTGTGCTTCAGTTAACTCGTAAGCAGCTTTGACAACAGGAACATAACCTGTTTTTTGGTGCCAGAAGGCCGCAACTTCAGGTTTTGTTAGGTATTTGAAGAATGCCACGGTAGCTTTGTTTTCGTCATCTGATTTACCAGAGAATGCCCATAAAGAGGCTCCACCGATGATACTGTTATGCGGATCGGTATTGTCCGCGTAATAGGGTAGATAACCTACTCCATAGTTAATGCCTGTTGCAACGATGGTAGCACGAGCACCTGATGAACCAGTAAACATCGCACATTTACCTGAAGTGAAGCGACCTGTTGCATTATCAGCACGACCGCCATAAGTAAATGATCCCTCTTTAGCCATATCCGCTAAGAAAGTTAGATGTTTTTTGAATGCGTCTGAATCCAAAGCAAGACGTGCATTAAGACCATCAAAGCCGTTGTTTTCTGTTGCATAAGGGGTGTTAGCAATCGCTGCAAAGTTCTCAATCATCACCCAAGCAGGCCAAGTAGTGGTATAAGCACACTCTACGCCAGCAGCTTTAAGCTTATTACCATAGTCTCTAAGTTCTTCATACGTTCTAGGTGGTTTCTCAGGATCTAGACCAGCTTGTTTGAACAGGTCTTTGTTGTAGTAGAAAACAGGTGTTGAGCTGTTAAAGGGCATAGAAACAAGTTTGCCATCTTTATCAGAGTAGTAAGAAGCGATACCTGTGATAAAGTCAGAGGCTTGAATAGGGTTACCTACTTTTTCGCTTAATTCACCAACTGGTACGATAGCACCTTTGGAATACATCATGGTGGCGGTACCGACTTCAAAGACTTGAAGAATGTTAGGTGCTTTTTTGGCACGGTATGCCGCGATACCAGCGTTCATTGAGTCGGTGTAACTGCCTTTATAAGTTGCAACGACTTTATATTCGGATTGTGAATGGTTGAAATCGTCCACGATTTTGTTGACGGTTTCACCTAATTTCCCCTCCATGGAGTGCCAAAACTCAATCGTGGTCGTTGCGTGTGCAACACCGGTCATGGCAAATGTACTAGCGATAGCTAAAACTGAAGTTTTAAGTCTCATGATTTTCCTCTTTGTTTATGGATTTTTCAATACTAGTATTTAACCATAGAATTGTGACAGTAATGTGTCAGTTTATGATAGTATCCGTATAAAGTTTAATAGGAAGATATTCGTCAAAAGAAAGATGAATGTTTTCTGTATGATACGATAGACGAACACGAGATAATGGAGAAATAAGATGTCTTTTAAGATCGCTTTTATTGGTGCAGGTAATATGGCAACTGCCATAGTGAAAGGCTTGCTCAAAGAAAATTTGTACCAAAAAGAAGATATTTTGTTATTTGATCAACAAGAAGAAACTTGTCAAAAATGGATAAAAGAAGAGGGGATACAGGCTTATACACAAGCGAATGAGGCCTTGAGAAACTGTGATTTAGTGGTGTTGGCGGTTAAACCTCAGGTGATGCAAGAGGTGGTGATGAGCTATCTTCCTTATTTAAAGGATGATAGTTTGATTTTAAGTATCGCGGCAGGTATCAGTCTAGATAAACTGAATACATGGTTATCAAATGATAAAAATGTCTCTCGAAAAATAGTTAGAGTGATGCCCAATACGCCTTGTTTAGTGGGACAGGGGGCTTCGGCTTATTTTGCCATGAATCTTAGTGAAGCTGATAATGTGTGGGTACAACGTATATTGGGTAGTTTAGGTGTGGTGGTAGCGTGTCAAAAAGAAAGTGAGCTGGATGCGGTGACGGCTTTGTCAGGAAGTGGGCCAGCTTATGTGTTTTTGTTTATTGAAAGCCTTATCAAAGGTGCTGTTTCGCTTGGCTTAACGGAACAGGATTCGCGTACTTTGGCGTTACAAACACTAAAAGGTGCCGTGGCCTTAATGAGTGAAAGTGGCGAATCTGCAGAGGTGTTAAGACAGAAAGTGACTTCTAAAGGTGGCACCACGGCCGCTGCATTAGGCGTGTTTGAACAATCGGGATTTAAGCAAATCGTCTCAGAAGCCATGTCTGCTGCGGATAAACGTTCTAAAGAATTATCTCAGATGTAATGGTGTTCGTTGAAAAAGTCGTGATAAAGACAGTAGGGCGGCATGCTCTCATTCATCGTGTCTTAGCGATGATCGAACGCTTGGGCTCTGTTTTAGGTGGGTTAAGATATATTTGTTGAATGAGTCGTTATCTACTTCACGAGTTACGCAATCTATGATGAATGCGTTTGATAAAAGGACTGAACAGCGATGATAAATGGCTGAACAGTCCTTTTTCTTAATGAATTGTCTTACTGAATTAAAGTTTTGAGGGCTTTGATTAAAGCATCGGGTTGGTCAGCATCGGAGGCTAAGAATCGGGCTTTGCCTTTTTGGTCAAAAATATAAATACCTCTGGCATGCATGACCTCATAATCCGTATCTTGAGATGCGTCTTTGGGACGATCCACTTGATAGGACACACGATAACGTTTGGCAATACTTTGAATGTCTTTGGGGGAACCCGAAAGTCCAATCGCCCCGTTTTTAAAGGCATCCACATAGGTTTGTACATTATCTGGCGTGTCTCTAAGCGGATCAACGCTGATGAAGATGATTTGTACTTGTTTGCTAGCGTCTGGACCTAGTTTTTTTAGGACTAAGTTAAGCTGTGCCAAAGTCAAAGGACAAATATCAGGGCAGTTGGCATAACCAAAAAACACAACAGCTACTTTCCCTGCCACATCTTTTTCAGTGACCACTTGGTTGTTGCGTGATAATAGTTTGAATGACAAATCAGGAAGATTGCCAGAAATAGGATAAACCACGCTTTCTTGGGCGGTAAATGATAAGGAATCGTTTGCTGTTGCAGTCGTTCCTAAAGCGAGCATGGATAAACAACAGATAATGCTCGCTATCTTGGTTTTAAGCTGACTCACTTAGTCCTCCATGTCTTAATAATGCGTCAATTTTAGGATCTCTGCCACGGAATGCTCGGAATGACGTTGCCGCAGGGCGTAAACCACCGACAGATAGGATTTCTTGGCGGAATTTTTGACCCATTTGAGCATAATCTGGATTTTCCTCAAAAGCAGCATAAACGTCTGCAGACAAGACTTCTGCCCATTTATAGCTGTAATAACCCGCTGCATAGCCACCTGCAAATAAGTGAGAGAAACTATGCGGGAAACGGTTCCATTCAGGGGCTTGGACGACAGAGACTTCTTGACGTACCTGATGTAATAATGCCATGACCTCATGAATCGTTAAAGATTGAGTTTCTTGATGAAGCAATATATCAAATAAAGCAAACTCAATCTGACGCACCGTCTGCATGCCACTTTGGAAGTTTTTGGCCGCTATCATTTTTTCGTAAAGTGCTTGAGGCAAGGGTTCTCCTGTTTGCCAATGTGAGGTCATTGAAATAAGAATGTCTTTTTCCCAACAAAAGTTTTCCATAAATTGGGAAGGTAACTCGATAGCGTCCCATTCGACCGCACTAAAGGCAGATATTTGATCATAAGGGACTTGAGATAGAATGCAGTGTAAGGCATGTCCCATTTCATGGAATAGGGTGATGACATCGTCATGCGTTAATAAAGAGGGGCGATCGCCTTGTGCAGAGGGAAAGTTACACGTTAAGGTCGCCACTGGCAAGATAAGCTGATCTTTAAAGACTAAACGAGGTCGTTCACCATTTACCCATGCACCGCTTTGTTTACCTTTGCGTGCATATAAATCCATGTACAAATAACCTAGTTTTTGGCCATTTTCTTCTAAACAAAAAAGTTCAACACTAGGATGCCATACTTTTGCATCGCTGACGGGTACCATGTCCACGTTATACAAGCGTTTGATAAGTTTTTTTAAACCGTCTAACACTTGTGTTTGAGGTAGGTATTGTCGGACTTCTTCATCCGAGTAGTGGTAACGTTGCTGTCTTAATTTTTCTGAAACATAGGCATAATCACAAGGCTCTAGTTCTGTGATGTTCAAATGTTCTTTGGCAAACGATTTCAGTTCATTGACATCTTTTTGAGCAAAGGGTTTTGCTTTTTTGGCTAATTCTCTTAAAAACTGGACGACACTTTCTGTGTTTTCTGCCATTCGTGTCTCAAGTTTAAGGGCTGCAAAGTCATGAAAACCAAGTATTTCGGCTTGTTCATGACGTAACTTCAATTCTTTTTCAATATTCTCAGCATTGTTGAATTTAGGGTTACCTTGATCAGAGGCTAGGGTGCTATATCCTCGATGAACGGCACGTCTGAGTGCTTGATTATCAGCGTATTTTAAAACGGGAATAAGAGAGGGGGCTTTTAATGTAAACTTCCATCCCGCCTCGTCGCCTGCTTCCTGTCGTGCCATATCGATGACGGATTGAGGTAAGCCACTGAGCTCGGCTTCATCATGACAAAAATACGCCCATTCATCGGTAGCATCTAAACAGTTTTCAGAGAATTTTTGTTGTGTCAAAGCCAGTTCTTCATTGTTTTTAGCAAATGCTTCTCTTGCTTGCCCTTCGAGTTCAACGCCTGCTAAACGGAAATTTTTCAACGCAAGATCGACGACACGTTGTTGTTCATGGGTCAAAGATTCTTTGCTTAAAGTGACATAACAGTTGAACAGTTCTTTGTTTAAACCTACCCAAGTAGAAAATGCACTGACCTGAGGTAACAGTTCATTGATCACTTCTCGAATTTCAGCGGTATCTACCACGGCATTTAAATGTGTGGCAACCGTCCATGCACGGCTTAGATACATGGATTCGGGGTTGTGACAAAGCAAATCAAAATCAGCTTTTTCTTGACACTGACGAATCGTTTCTAAAATCGTTGATTTTTCTTTTTCTAATAAGACAGGAATTGCTTCTTTGATATGTGCTGGCGTGACTGACGCATAATCTATTAAACTTTCTAGAGGGGCAAAAAGGGGATTGTTCATCTTAGGTTTCCAAAAAAATTAAAATGTCGTTAATGTTTTTTCAGCCGCTTCGATGGTGTTGACCAATAACATCGTAATGGTCATGACACCCACACCACCTGGTACAGGCGTGATATATCCTGCCACTTCTTTTGCGGTTTCCTCATCCACATCACCGCATAACTTGCCATCCTCGCCACGATTAATACCTACATCGATCACCACGCTATTTGGTTTTATCATATCGCCCGTGATCATTTTTGGCTTACCTACCGCAACGACTAAAATATCGGCTCGTTTGGTGTGGGCGGCTAAATCTTTGGTTTTTGAATTACAAATGGTTACCGTGGCACCTGCTGCTTGTAAAAGTAGGGCGATCGGTTTACCTACGATGTTTGAAGCACCGATAACAACGGCCTCTGCACCTCTTACGGTAACGTTCGTTTTTTCAATCATTTTCATGATGCCATAAGGTGTGCAAGGGATGAATTTAGGTTGGCCGATCATCAATGCCCCCGCGTTAGCAACATGGAATCCATCTACGTCTTTATTTGGATCAATAGTGGCGATAACCTTTTGGGGATTGATGTGTTTGGGTAAAGGTAATTGAACCAAAATACCATGAACGCTAGGGTCTTGATTTAGTGCCTGAATTCGCTGGCACAATGCTTTTTCCGACAGATCGCTAGGAAATCGTTCAACCTGAGAAGATAAGCCCATCTTGATAAACGTATTGTGTTTGTTGTTCACATACACTTGTGAAGCGGGATCATCGCCCACCAAAATCACGGTAAGGCTAGGAATAATGCCTTTGGCTTTAAGGGCCTCAATACGAGGCTGTAGTTCATTTTTGATTTCTTCGGCAATAGCAGGTCCGCTAAGAATTTGTGCGTTCATGGCTCTCTCTTATGTTCGTTGATTTTGAAAAATATGCGCATTAGATCAGCAACTGTACTGGCTTCCAGTTTTTCCATAATATTAGCACGATGTGCTTCCACTGTTTTGATGCTAATGCTTAAATCATCAGCAATTTGCTTGTTTAAACGACCATTGCTGATAAGATTTAGGACAGATCGTTCGCGTTCAGTTAAACGTTCATAAAGTTTTTGGTAAGTGACGCGTTCTTGATATACGGCATACATCTCATAAGCTTCAGAATACAGCCTATCGATATGTACTTTGAGATCTTTGTCTGAAAAAGGTTTTTCAATGAATGCAGACGCTCCTTTTTTGACGGTGCTGACGGCTAAAGGAATGTCACCATGACCCGTAATAAAAATAATCGGTAAAGGTATTTTCTGGGCAACGATTCGATCTTGTAGTTCTAATCCAGTCATATCGGGCATACGAATATCGGCGATCAAAATGCCAGGGCCCTCATATCGGTAGTCATTTAAAAAGTTGATGGCACTTGCATAACTTTTGACTTTTGCACCTTGTGCCGTTAGTAATAACGTGAGTGAGTCGCGTACTGGATCGTCGTCATCAACAATATAAAGTGTGCAATCATTACTCATATTAACTCCTTATTATGTAATGTTTGGCTGATCGGTAGGGTAAAGTAAAAACTCGCTCCCACTGTATCGGTATTGTTTTTTGCCCATAGATGTCCATGATGAGATTCTATGATAGTACGACAAATATTCAATCCCATGCCTAAACCTTCTTTTTTGGTACTGAAAAACGGCTCAAATAATCGATCAGGTTCTTTTATGCCTGTTCCCTTATCTTTTACCATAAATAAGACCATGTTTTGGTCGATTTTGATGTGCAGTTCTAATGGTTCTGTGGTGTTTTGGGACATGGCATCAAAACCATTTTTGATTAAGTTTAACAATACTTGTTCAATCATCACTTTATCGGCCATGATTTCTGGCAGATCATCGGGAATATTTGCTTGGATTTGAATACCGTAATGTTTGGCGTTGATTTTGGCTAAATCCATTGTGTTTTCGATGATTTCATAAATACTGACTAATTCTTTATGAGGTTCTGAACGTTTCACAAATTCGCGGATACGACTGATGATTCTGCCTGCACGTTGGGCTTGTTGAGAGGTTTTAGATAAGATTTCTTTGAGCGTTTCTTTGTTCAATGTATCTTGATCCAAAAGTGTAATGGCCGCTTGATGATAGTTGGTAATAGCGGTCATGGGCTGATTTAGTTCATGGGCCAATGAAGAAGCCATTTCTCCCATCGTGGTTAATCGACTGGTGATTTGGGCTTTTTCTTGTTGGTTCAAAGACTCTTGTTCATGGCGTAAACGTTCAGTGATGTCCCTTGCCACCATCATTTTGGCAGGAGTTTGATCCGTCCATTCTAAAGATTGAATGGTGAATTCATAACTGCGGTCATTTTCAACAAAATGTGTTTGAAATCGTTTGTTATTGGCTCGAATATAAGGCATTAACAAGGTAGTGACAGGGATGTGATTATCCTCAAACACGCGTCTAAAGGTTCGATTGCTAAATAGAATTTCATGGATATTCTTAGCATTGATGACGACCACGGCATCATCCATGGTTTCCAGTACTTTGTGAAAGCGAGCATGTGCAGAAGATAAGGCCGCACGTGTACGTTTGGGTTCAGTAATATCGGTTAAAGAGGTAATCCAACCGACTTGAGTGCCTTTGGGGTCACGTAAAGGTGAGACAAAAAGTCGGGCACTAAAGACGGAACCATCTCGTCTAATGGCTTCCATTTCAATACCTGAATTAGGCACTTTCCCCGCTAACACAAATTCTAGCTGTTCATAATGTTCTGACATTTTTTGGGGATCCCAATAAGGATAGGGGGGATCTTTATCCAAAAGATCGACTTCATTCCAACCTGTAATGCGGCAAAAAGCAGGGTTAACGTATAGTACCTTTCCTTTCATATCCACAATTCTCATGCCAGTAGAAATAGAACTTTCAATCGCACGACGATATAAGGTTTCTGCTTTTAACGAGGCTTCAGATTGTACTTGAGAATGAGCATAACTCCACAAAGCGAGTAAACTAAGTACGATAATCGTGGAGATAGCGATAAAAAAGTAATTGAGGCGATTTTTGGAGGATGAATTTATCCAATCAGATAACTCAATATCATCACTGATATAAAGCTTTTGTAGGGTAAAAAAACTTGCCAGTACCAGTAAATATAAAATTAGAATAAAAACGGGTGCTAGCCAGTAAAGACTACGTTTGGGTCTCGTAAACTTGTCATAAAATCTAGATGTTATTTGATTTGTTTGTTCTTCAAGTTGCATGAAACGCCTGTTAAAAATAATACGTTTAAATGAAAAGAATTAAATCTTAGATAGTATTAACTAAGTATTTAACTTTAATCAGCGTTAAAATCAATGAATATTTTTTAATATACACTAATTATGCAAATTTTGTTGGTAGAAGACGACAATATGTTGGGAATGGCTTTAAAGGATTTTCTTTTAGAGCAAGGGTATCAAACACAATGGGTGGTATCTGGACAGCAAGCCATTGATGCCATCAATCAAAAACCTGTTGATTTATTAGTATTAGATTTAAATTTGCCTGATATGAGTGGGCTAGATGTGTTGAAGTACGTTCGATCTAAAAATATCGATAGTAATGTACTGATTTTGACTGCTCGAGATGGTATTCAGGATCGTGTTGCTGGCTTAGATGCTGGGGCAGATGATTATGTGACCAAGCCTTTTGAACTCGAGGAATTAGCTGCTCGATTAAGAGTATTTGCAAGAAGACGTTCAGGTCATTCTGCTCATTTAATTGAATTGGGGCAACTCGTTTTTGATATGCGTACAAGAGAAGTGACGGTTCATGGCAACCGCTTGAATCTTTCTGTTCGAGAATTGTCGGTGTTGGAAATTTTGATGAAAAAAGTTGGTAAGGTCGTCACCAAAAAACAGATTTTGCACTCTCTGTCAGAAGTCGATACGGATTTTACAGAAAATGCGGTAGAAGTGTATATCTATCGCTTGCGTAAAAGAATTGAGGGTTTAGGTGTGAATATCCAAACGATGCGAGGATTTGGATATATGTTAGAAGAAGAATAAGGTGACTATGCGTCCACAGCAAGGTTTAAAAGAATCTCTACAACAAGGCGTACAACAATACATCATTACTCCTTTAAGTAGTAAAGGCTCCTTAGTACGTTATTTCTTAGTACGATTGGTACCAGCCTTGATTATGTTGATTTTGCTGGATCTATTAATGACTTGGATCATTATTAGAAAAAGTTTTGTCTCATCATTTGCCCTAGATAATATTTTTTATTTGATGATATTGGCTCAGGTCGTGCTGATTGTCGTGTTTGGTTTATTAGTGTGGGTGAGTGTCCGAACAGGTATTGAATTAATTCGTGATATTTCTAAACAGATTGATGCCAAAGGAGATAAGGATCTGAAACCGATTGTATTGCCTGATGTTCCTACAGAATTAATCCCTGTTATCAATCATATTAATGACCTGTTTATGCGTCTTAATGTGGCGCTAGATGCTCAAAAACGCTTTATTCATCATGCCGCTCATCAGTTAAGAACGCCTTTGGCCACGTTAAGGCTAGAGTCAGAGATGATGTTATCCCGTGATTTGCCAGAAGACGCGAAACAGCGAGCAGAACGTATTTACCATATTAGTAATCGCATGATTCGTCTGGGCGAACAGATTTTATTATTGGCTCGTGTGGATCACCATGTTCAAACGCATGAAGTCTTTGCACCCATTGAATTAGGAGAATGGATGCAAGAAGTGGGATCGCAATGGTGGACAAAGGTTAATGCCAAGAAAATCGAGTTTGAATTGAATATCGAAGATAAACAAGATGTCTGGATTGTGGGCGATAAATTATTATTAGAAGAATTGGTAGGCAATTTAATTGATAATGCACTAAAATATGCGTTGCCAAAAAAAATTAAGTTAGAGGTAACCGCTCATCCGCCTACTATTGTTGTAGAAGACGATGGAATAGGCATATCCCAAGATGATCAGCCTCATATTTTTGAACCATTTTATCGTTCCGCAAAAGCACAAGTCAGTGGTAGTGGTTTAGGCTTGCAGATTGTTTCTGAAATTGCCCGAGTGCATGGTGCTGAATGTATGGTAAAAAGTTTACCCGAGTTTTCGGGGACAAGAATGGTAATCCGTTTTCCTCAAGTACACGAATAAATAATAAGGAGTGACGAATGTCAAATCAATCAGGTACTCAAGTTAGGCCTAGTACGGCACTATTATTGGGTGCGTTAGGTGTTGTTTATGGCGATATTGGTACCAGCCCGTTATATACATTGAGGGCTTCCTTAAAGTCATATGGCGATGCCTTGTCAAATATCCATATTTTGGGTGTCTTATCGATATTGTTTTGGTTAGTTGTATTAGTGGTATCGGTTAAATACGTTATCTTTGTTCTCAGGGCAGATAACAACGGTGAGGGCGGTATTATCGCTTTGATGGAATTAACCATTCGAGGCATTACCGAACATAAACGAAAAGTCTTTACGATTCTAGGTATTTTTGGAGCCTGTTTGTTCTATGGGGATAGTATGATTACACCAGCTATTTCGGTGTTATCTGCTTTAGAGGGGATAGGCATTGTGTCACATACCTTGGATCATTGGGTGGTACCGATTGCCTTGGTAATTATCGTCACGTTGTTTATCGTGCAATCGCGAGGAACAGGGACGATTGGTAAGTTTTTTGCTCCCGTTATGTTGGTTTGGTTTACATCCTTAGGTGCCTTTGGTTTGTGGAACATTATTCAGGAGCCTATCGTTTTAAAAGCCGTCAATCCTATTTATGCCATCGATTATATTTTGCATAATCCATCGCAAACCTTTTTCTTATTAGGGTTTGTGGTGTTAGCCTTAACTGGGGCTGAGGCACTTTATGCGGATATGGGCCATTTTGGACGACCAGCCATCTCAAGAGTTTGGTTTGCCTTGGTGTTGCCTGCCTTATTACTTTGCTATTTTGGACAAGGTGCCGCCGTGTATCGCGATGCCTCGGTGTTAGAAAATCCTTTTTATTATTCCTTACCAGAATGGGCGTTAATTCCTATGGTGGTGGTGGCGACTATGGCAACGGTCATCGCTTGTCAGGCCGTGATTTCAGGTGCATTTTCCTTAACCTATCAAGCCATGCAGTTAGGTTTTTGGCCAAGAATGGAAGTTAATTACACTTCTGAACAAGAAGAGGGGCAAATTTTTATTCCCGTCGTGAACCGTTTGTTGATGGTTTCCGTGATTATGTTGGTATTAATTTTCCAAAGCTCTGATCGTTTGGAACATGCTTACGGCTTTGCTGTGACGGGAACAATGTTGATTACGTCTATTTTGGCCTTTTCAGTATTGCCTCGACATATGCAGGGCTGGCGATATTGGTCAATGAAAGCATTATTCTGTTTATTCTTATTCATTGATACGATGTTGTTCATTGTGAATGCTTTGAAGATTGGCGATGGAGGCTGGATTCCATTGGCGGCCGCACTAGGCATTTTTACATTGATGATGACTTGGTCAAGTGGTAAGGCATATTTATTAAAGGCTGAAAGAGTCAATAAACAAGCATTAAAGCCATTCTTAGACTTATTGTTAGTAGATAGTACACGTCGTGTTCCAGGTACGGCTATTTTTATGTGTGCAGATAATGAATATGTGCCAACGGCTTTATTGCATAATCTCAAGCATAATAAAGTATTACAGGAACAGTTATTGTTTGTGTCGGTTAAAGCAACCGATGTGCCTTATATGGCAGATGAGGATCGCTATGTATTGAAAGATTTGGCGGATAAGGCGTGGTCGATTGATTTGTATTATGGCTTTAAGGAAGAGCCTAATGTGCCTCAAATTCTTGAAAAAATCGCAACCTTACATAACGAAATTGATATGTCTTATATGTCAACTTCTTATTTCTTGTCGCGTCAGACTTTGGTGATTTCTGGAAGAGGCAATATTATTCGCCGATTACGTAATACCTTGTTTGGCTTTTTATCAAGAAATGCGGCACGATCCACACGCTTTTATAAAATTCCACCTAATCGCGTGGTGGAGATGGGTATGCAGATCGAGCTGTAGTCTGTTGAGATCAATAATATCAAGCCTGTCGATACAATATGTCACAGGTTTTTTTTATCAAAAGGAGCATTCATATGGCAAAAGTAAAAGCTCGTAAGATTAATGATAATCCAGTGGTTGCATCGGTTTTATATACCAATGGTAAGCCTGTATCGACCCCAGATGTAAATGATGTAAAGGATGTGTTATCAAAAATTAATCCTCAGAATACTTTGTTGTGGCAGTCTTTCAAAGATCCGAGTGATGAGTTTTTAAAGAATCTCTGCCATCAATATCGCATCGATGAGTATCTTCATGATGATATTATTCGCTCATACCAACGACCTGTTGTGGTGGACTACGGCCAATTTATTATGATTGTTTTTATCACCTTACGTCGTTTGAATAAGAAAATTATTCCAGAAGAATTTAAGATGGTATTTGGTCAAGGCTTTTTATTTACCGTTAGACGTGGTGACATGTTTAACCAAATTAATGTACGCGAACGCTTGAGCAAAACCCCAGATTTAATCGCACGTGGAAGCGATTATGTTGCGGCTGAAATTATAGAAGTCGTCACAGACTTTTATATGGAAATGATTGATAAATTAGAAAGTGAAGTCAAAGAAGCTGAACGCGATATGATGCTCAAAGGCTTTAGAGAAAAAGAAGTTAGACGTTTGTATCGTTTAAGACGAGATATGTTGAGAATCCACACGATTCTTGGTCCTAGTATTGAAATTTGTAGAAGATTAGCGGTTGTGAAAACGAATGTTATTGAAGCCGATGCACATTCTAATTACAGTATCGTTGCCGATCGATTAGCTCGCTGTGATGAACATGTTTCCGCTTTAAGTGAAGCCTTGCAATTTGCGTTTGAAACCAGTGTGATGATTAACGATATTCAACAAACCGATATTACGAAAAAATTGGCCGCATGGGCAGCGATTTTGGCGGTACCTACAGCGATTGCAGGTATCTATGGAATGAATTTTGAACATATGCCTGAACTAAAGTGGACGTTTGGCTATCCCTTATGTATCGTCGTGATGTTGGGGATTTGTGCCAGTTTATACTATCGTTTTCGTAAGGCAGGGTGGTTATAGTCATGAGCAAAATAGTTTGGCCGTTATTGATAGGGATATTGGTGCTGGTCTTTTTTCTGTTTGGTTATTTTACTCAGAACAAAGATGATTTTGAATCATGGGCAAAACAACAAAAAGAGGCGGATGAACAGTTAATTAAACGTGCCAATATCCACTCTTACCAAGATTGTTTGGCATGGACAGCTGAACAAAAGATAAATCCTGCTTCGTGCCAAAAATTATGGGAAAAAGATAAAAGTGAATGATGCGTTAGCCTCTAAATAAAAAGAGTTTGTGTTGATGAAAAATGGGGTAAGGTAGAACAGCAGTAGTGCGGATGCCCCTAGAGGTGTCAGATAAGATCTGTTTCAAGTGTTTGAACTAAGCGAGCTAAATAAGGGGCTAAAGCTTGTGGCTAACGATGAATAAAGCGAGAAAAAAAGGTTTGGTAATGCCGAGACATTGTGTAAAATACAACGAGGATAAATCGTTAACTTTAGGCTGAGTATTGTCATGAAACAAAATATCGAAACACAATTAGTCCAACTAGGTAATCGCAGTGAACCGAGAACAGCTTCAGTCGCCACGCCAATTTTTTTAAGCACGGCATACGGACATACCGACATTAAAGGGGTGGCTCCTGCGGATTCGTTTGATTACATTCGTACTAAGAATCCGACGCGTAGTGTGTTAGAGGATGGCATTGCTGCTTTGGAAAAAGGCGATAGAGGATTTGCTTGTGCTTCGGGTATGGCAGCAGTTCAACTCGTTGCTAATTTGTTCAAAAGCCCAGATGAGTGGATTATTTCTAGTGATGTTTATGGTGGCACCTATCGTTTATTAGATCACGCTTATAAAAATAATTATGGGGTCAAACCTGTATATGTTGATACTACTTCATTAGAAGCGATTGAGGCGGCGATTACCCCTCAGACAAAAGCGATTTTTATCGAAACACCTTCTAATCCCTTGATGCAAGAATGCGATATTGACGCGGTTTCTAAGATTGCTAAAAAACATCAGTTACTGTTAATCGTGGATAACACCTTTTTAACGCCTGTTTTGTTTAGACCGATTGAACATGGTGCGGATATTGTGATTCACAGTGCGACCAAGTATTTGGCGGGCCATAACGATGTGTTGGCAGGATTGATTGTCGTAAAAGGTCAAGAACTCGGTGATAAGCTGTTCTTCATGCAAAATGGCTCAGGACCTGTTTTATCGCCTTTTGATAGTTATCTTACCATTCGTGGTATGAAAACATTGGCATTGCGTATGAAAAAACATGAAGAAAACGCTAAACAAATAGCTGTCTTTATGAAAGCATGTCCCGAAATTACCGATGTGTTATATCCAAATAAAGGTGGCATGCTGTCTTTCCGCTTAAAAGAAGAAAGTTGGGTGATTCCATTTTTAAAAGCATTGAAAGTGATTACGTTTGCAGAAAGTTTGGGAGGGACCGAAAGTTTTATTACTTATCCCGCGACCCAAACGCATATGGATATTCCTGAAGCGGAACGAATCGCAAGAGGGGTGTGCAATCGCTTGTTAAGATTCTCAGTGGGTATTGAGCATGTTGATGATATTAAAGCCGATATATTACAAGCTTTAGCACAGTTTAAATAAGTCGCTGATGAAGATAAGTGAAACCCAAACTTCTTTGTTGGTGGTGGATAAGAATGGCTTTTTAACCCTGTGTTTACAAGCTTTAGCACAGTTTAAATAAGTCGCTGATGAAAATAAGTGAAACCCAAACTTCTTCGTTGGTGGTGGATAGGAATAGTCCCTTAACACAGTGTTTACCTCTGTTAAGGGGCTTTTTATTGAACGGCTAACTTAAAATCGTTTTTTCTAATAAGTACGAAACATGCTCGGGCTAGGTTTAGTCAGCAGATATAGCGATTTAAAAGTTCTCGCACGAACATTCGTATCGAATCATCGGCCGACTTCGAGAGGGTGGATATCAATTTAAAAACTCTCTGCACGAACGTTCGCCCATAGACTTTTCATGGCCTACCGATAAATAAAAAACCATGATCATCAAACCTGATAACGTATCATTAATTGTGTGCCTTGCCAGTTATTCCATTCATTGGGTTGAAACTCGTAAACCAGCTTAACAGGATTAGGCAAGGCTTCTTGATGATTAAACCAAACCGCATCAAATACCATACCGTTTTTTTCTAGTTTTGCTTTGAGATGCTTTTCTTTTAACAATGTTTGTTGGATAACTTGAAACTCATCAAAGAAAATAGGAGCGGGAAATCCAGACCCCCATACTTGCTCACTAATCAGTTTTGCATTTTCAAAACAGCTCAATTCAGTAGGCAAACCACCATCTGTTTCAACGGTTGGTTCAAAATTTGTTTTGCCTGTTAATTCGATTACCGCCTCATCTAAAGCTTGATGAAAGATAGCTAAGGTATCTTTTTTGATACTGACACCTGCTGCCATCGCATGCCCACCAAAACTAATGATAATGTCTGGATGTCGCTTGGACACGAGATCTAAGACATCTCTGATATGCACGTCTGGAATGGAACGAGCGGAACCTTTGTAAAAACCATGTTCACTGGGAGCAAAGACAATGGTGGGTTTCCAATATTTTTCTTTTAAACGAGATGCCACAATCCCAATCACTCCTTCGTGCCAGTCTTGACCAAAAGATACGATACTTGGACGGTCCTCATTAATGTGTTCCAGGCTGCTTTCTGCTTCAACACGAATACTATCTTCAATTTGTTTGCGTTCGCGGTTAAAGTCATTTAGCTCCATAGCGAGTGTCATGGCGGTTTCTGGATCATCTGTTGTCAGCAATCTAATACCGATTTCCATATCTGCTAAACGTCCAGCGGCATTGATTCTTGGCCCAAGGAAAAAGCCTAAATCACTGGCACTTGCTTGTGAAATATTGGCACCTGATACTTTAAATAAGGCTTTGATTCCCTCGTGAGCCTTGTTATTCCTCATTAGTTTTAAACCATAGGAGACAAGAATACGATTATTTTGATCTAATTTAACCACATCTGCGACTGTGCCAAGTGCGACCATATCTAGTAATGATGCGATATTTGGTTGGTTCTCAGCCGTGTAAACACCTTCTTGACGAAATTTAGCACGTAATGCAATTAGTACATAAAAGATAACACCACAACCCGCTAGGCTTTTAGAGGCAAAAGAGCAGTTTGCTTGATTAGGATTCACAATCGCTAAGGCATCGGGCAGTGAAGAAGAGGGTAAGTGATGATCGGTAACTAATACATCGATCCCCACTTCTTTAGCACGTTTAATGCCGTCAAAACTCGCGATACCATTATCTACTGTAATAATTAAATCAGGTTGATAAGGGTATTGTTCTAAAATAAGATTAATAACCGCTGCAGATAAACCATAGCCTGTTTCAAAACGATTGGGAACAAAAAAATCAATATCCGCTCCCATCATTCTTAACCCTCTCAACGCCACTGCACAAGCGGTTGCCCCATCACAGTCATAATCAGCGACCACTAAGAGTTTTTTCTTATTGTTAATGGCATGAAATAAAATTTCGCTGGCTTTATCGATGTCTTTTAAGTCTTTAGGGCTTAATAAGGAATTTAGTTCAAAAGAGGGGGCCTGTTGAATACCTCTGGCTGCCCATAAACGTGCAAGAAAAGGGTTAACGCCTTGTTGAACAAGGTTTTCGTAATTAGCTTGAGGGATAACTCTTTCGGTAACTTTTATAGGTACCATGACAAATTCCTTGATTTTTGAGGTAATAGTTTTTGAATAAATGTTCGAGGTTCAAATAAATAGACACGATCGCTAGCACAAAGATATAGACTGGATGCTTCGCGAAATAACTCATCTAGGCGTGAAAGTTGATGAAGCCAAGCTTCCCAATTTTGTTGATAAAACGTCTCTTCTAACTCACGATAAATAAAGTCTGACTGCGTGTTGGCATAAACGGCCGCATCATATATCCAAACACTATTGCAACGATTTAGTTTTTGTTCATGAGTGGGATTTTTCAGTTGATGCCATCGCATTTGAAATTCATTCATGAATTGACGAATAGGACGATAAATAGGGTCTTGTGGCCACCAATCGACACATAGTTGTTGGGCGATGCTGTCCGTGGTCATCGCGGGTGCAGGGTATGTTACTGGACAATACCAGAGACCTGTACCAATAGGGCTTAATGTAGCATGAGTGTCGGCCAATATTTCTTGACAGAATGTTTGTATCTGATGATGTTCCTCCTCTGATACGGGAGGTTGAGTTAAACAATATCCGTCTTGTGTGAATTGAATATGCACGGCTTGAATAATTAAGCCATTTTGGTAAGGAGCTGTGAATTGTTTTTGGCTTATCCATTCTAGTGGTGTTTGCCCACAAGTTGGAAGATAGTCACTTCGCACGGCACGCATTTTTTTTAGATAGTTAGCAAAGTAAGGGGCTTTTTGTTGAATCTGCGGAAACAACGCCTGCATAATTGTTTTCGGTGGTAATGTACCTGTTATAATCTTTTTCATCGGATAGTTTATCAATTTATTTTATCGTAACAATATGTCATTTGAATTTTGGATAGGTTCTCGATACGCTGGTTTCTCAAAAGGAAAACAAAAAAACAGAGATCGTTTCGTATCTTTTTTAGCTAATAGTACCATGATTGGTATCGCATTAAGTGTCGCTATATTGATTATTGTGATGTCCGTGATGAACGGTTTTCGCTCACAAGTTCGCGATCGCATGCTTTCTATTTTACCGCATATACAGGTATATAATGTCATGCTGGATGCAAAAAGTCAGTTAGATCATTGGCAGGATTTGGCCGATGTGGCTTACAAAAATCCTGATGTATTAGGTGCTTCGCCTTTTGTAATGGCAGGGGCAATGGTAACAAATGGTCAAACTATCCGTGGTGTGCAGGTTCAAGGCATTGATCCTAACTTGGAAGAAAACGTATCTGATTTGCCAAAACAAATTATCTTAGGTGATTTACAGGATCTTAAAGCAGGTGAATTTAACATCGTCATGGGTAGTTATTTGGCGAATGGATTGGGCGTGAAAGTGGGGGATAAGGTGTTATTGTTTGCTCCCCAAGGTTCAGTTGGTCCCACGGGTTTTACGCCTAGAATGCGACAGTTTAAAGTAGTGGCGATTTTTTCTTCAGGCCATTATGAATATGATAGTTCCATGGCATTTGTGAATGATTATGATGCGGCGGCTTTGTTTAAACAGACGGCTGTTGCTGGGGTGAGACTTAAAATAAAAAATATGATCGATGCCCCAGAAGTGGCTTATGAACTGGCGGGCCATTATCCTTTTGATATTTCGATTAAAGACTGGACACAAGATAATCGCACTTGGTTTGCGGCCGTAAAAACGGAAAAACGTATGATGTTTTTGATTCTTTGTATGTTGGTGGCGGTCGCAGCCTTTAATCTTTTGTCTTCCTTAGTGATGACCGTTAAAGAAAAACAAAGTGATATTGCGATTTTAAGAACCTTGGGTGCTCATCCTAGTGCGGTGGCGAGAATTTTTATGATTCAAGGTAGCTTGGTCGGGATAATGGGAACGGTCTTGGGTGTGGGCTTTGGATGCTTGATCGCCGCGAATATTGATGTGATTGTGCCATTTATCGAACGTTTATTTGGCGTGCATTTCCTAGATCCCAGTATTTATTTTATTAGTGCATTACCCTCTGAAATACAGCTATATGATGTGGTTTTTGTATCGATCACGTCCATTGTATTGTCATTTTTAGCCACACTGTATCCAAGTTGGAGAGCGTCTAGACTACAGCCTGCGGAGGTGTTAAGACATGATTAATGTATCGTCTCATGCGTTAAAAGCAACATCCATTTATAAATCTTATGCACAAGGTAATGATGAATTGCAGATCCTTAAAGGCATTGATTTGGAGATTCAACGAGGTGAAATGCTGGCGATCATGGGGAGTTCAGGTTCTGGTAAAAGTACCTTATTACATATTTTAGGAACATTGGATTTACCGACTTCAGGTCAGCTTTGGATTGATGGGGTGGAAATTGGCTCATTATCAGAAAAAGAACGTAGTCGGGTACGAAACGAAAAATTAGGATTTGTGTATCAGTTTCACCATCTATTACCTGAATTTAATGCTTTGGATAATATTGCCATGCCTTTGATTTTAAGACGTATGCCTAAGCATCAGGCACGAGAAAAAGCGGCGATGATGTTGGAAAAAATTGGTTTGGCTGCACGTGCGATGCATATGCCTGGTCAATTATCAGGGGGTGAAAGACAAAGAGTGGCATTGGCTCGTGCATTGGTGACGGATCCTGTTTGTGTATTGGCCGATGAACCCACAGGAAATTTGGATAATGAAACGGCCGAACGAATGTATGATTTGTTGTGTGAAGTCAATCAGTTATTTAAGACTTCTTTTTTAATCGTCACTCACGATGCTCAGTTAGCGTCAAAAGCGGATCGTTGTTTATATATGGAAAAAGGAAAATTGCAGGTTTGATACTTTTCATTTTCTATTTTTATAGGTAAACTATTATCAGCTAGATGGCAGGTCAAGAGAATGTTTATCTCACTTAGATAAGCTACCGAAGGCGCAAATACCCATAATCGCTCAGGTTCTAGTATTGTCCTGTCAGAGTATATACTCTAATAGCACTCTGGAGAGTTCTGACTTATCGAATGAATAAGATTCAGACGCCGAAGGTGATTAACTCTCAGGCACAAGGACAGAGGGGGCATACTAGAAAACTAGTATGAAAAATAATACAGAGGTGCTTTTATGAGTTTAAAACAGACTTTTTTATTTCCAGTACATCAGGCTTCCGGTGCCAAAATGGTTGATTTTGGAGGATGGGAGATGCCTGTTTCATATGGTTCTCAGATAGAAGAACACCATGCGGTACGCCAAAATGCAGGTATGTTTGATGTATCACATATGTTGAATATTGATCTCGTGGGAACGGATGCGAGATCTTTTTTACGTTATCTTCTTGCTAATGATGTGGCACGCTTAACCACTTCTGGTAAAGCTTTATATACGTGTATGCTGAATCCAGAGGGTGGGGTGATTGATGATTTGATCGTGTATTTCTTTGAAGAAGATAAATGGCGTATCGTGGTCAATGCAGCGACAGCAGAGGGCGATATAGCTTGGATGAATGAAGTGGCTAAGAATTATAACGTCAGCCTAACGCCACGTCGTGATTTAGCGATGATCGCTGTCCAAGGTCCTCATGCAAGAGAAAAAGTCACTACGGTTCGTCCAGAATGGAAAGATGCTCTAGCATTAACGCCTTTTAACGGTAAGTTGTTCGGTGAGGTATTAGTGGCTCGCACAGGCTATACTGGTGAAGATGGTTTTGAAGTTGTCTTACCAGGAAATGATGCGGCGAAACTATGGCAGGATTTAGCGGCAGCAGGCGTTCAACCATGTGGGCTAGGAGCTAGAGATACCTTGCGTCTAGAAGCAGGTATGAATCTTTATGGACAAGATATGAACACCGAAACACAGCCTTATCAATCAGGTTTGGCTTGGACCGTCAGTTTGAAAGACGAGAATAGAGATTTCATTGGAAAATCAGCTTTGCTTAACCATCCTCGTAAGAACGCCTTTTTAGGCTTAAAACTTGAAGGTAAAGGTGTGATGCGTGCTCATATGCCTGTTTATACGGAAAAAGGCGAAGGAGAAACGACTTCAGGTACGATGTCTCCTACGATGGGCGTATCGATTGCCTTTGCTCGTTTGCCAGAGGGCGTAGTGGCGGGCGATAAAGTTGAAGTGGGTATTCGTGATAAACGTGTGCCTGCGGTGGTTTGCACATTGCCTTTTGTGCGTAATGGACAAATTTTGTAATTCACCTAATATGACGTTTAAGGAGTCAATATGAACTTACCAAATGATCGCAAATATACTGAATCTCATGAATGGGTAAAAGTAGAAGGAGACTATGTTTTAGTTGGTATCACTGACGATGCTCAAGACCAGCTAGGAGATATGGTTTATGTAGGAGATGTAGAAGTAGGCGCTGAATTGAAAGCTGGCGAAACCGCTGCAGTGGTAGAGTCGGTGAAAGCTGCCTCTGATGTGTATGCTCCTGTATCAGGTGAAGTGCTTGAGTTTAATGAAGCATTAGAATCTGAACCTAACTTGGTTAATTCAGATCCTTACGGTAGCTGGATCTTTAAACTAAAACCAGCTGATATGTCAGAGTTAAACGGTCTTTTAGACGCTGACGCATATTCTAAACTAGCACATTAATATCCAATTTTGGAGTCGTCATGTTAGGTGATATTAACAAAGCGTTCATCGGCCGTCATATCGGCCCTAACGCAGCAGATCAAGCAGAAATGCTGGCCGTTGTCGGTGCTAAAGATCTAGATGATTTGGTTCATCAGATTGTGCCACCGAATATTTTGATGAAAAACGAGATGGCATTGGGCGAACCGATGTCTGAAGTCGGTGCCTTAGCACGCATTAAAGCGATTGCATCGAAAAACAAAATTCATCGCAGTTATATCGGCCAAGGCTATTATGGTACTTACACGCCAAATGTAATTTTGCGTAATATTTTAGAAAATCCCGCGTGGTACACGGCTTATACGCCATACCAACCCGAGATCTCTCAAGGACGTTTGGAAGCCTTATTAAATTTCCAGACGATGATCACTGATTTAACGGGGCTAGACGTGGCGAATGCTTCATTACTAGATGAAGCAACGGCTGCGGCAGAAGCGATGACTTTGGCCTTACGTAGCTCTAAATCAAAAAGCAAAGTCTTTTTTGTTTCTCATCATGTTCACCCCCAAACTTGGGAAGTCTTGAAAACTCGAGCAAGTGGCCTAGGCATTGAGTTAGTCAAAGGTTGCGAGAAACAAGAGATTCCTGAGTGTTTTGGTGTCTTACTTCAGTATCCTCATAGTTTGGGTGAGGTGGCGGATTACCGTAGCTTGGCTGAAGATTTGAAACAAAAAGGCGTGGTGATTGCGGTAGCAACAGACTTATTGGCACTGGCTATCTTAACGCCACCAGGTCAGTGGGGAGCTGATATTGCCATTGGTTCAGCTCAACGCTTTGGTGTACCGATGGGGTTTGGTGGCCCTCACGCTGGATTTATGGCATGTGCAGACAAATTTAAACGCAATATGCCAGGCCGATTAGTAGGGGTATCTTTAGATGCTCAAGGCAAACCAGCTTTACGCCTTGCTTTACAAACACGTGAACAACACATCCGTCGTGAAAAAGCGACTTCTAATATTTGTACTGCACAGGTATTGCTAGCAATCATGGCCAGCATGTATGCGGTTTACCATGGTGCAGACGGTGTGGTAAATATTGCTAAACGTGTGCATCATTTGACGCATGCCTTGCGTGTATCATTAGAAAAAATGGGACTTAAAGTGCTGAATGAATATGCTTTTGATACATTGCATATTGCTTCAGATAAGGCTCGTCAGATTGTAACGGTTGCACGTGAACAAGGGATTAATTTGCGTGAATTGGACGATACGCATTTTGCTTTATCTTTGGATGAAACGGTGACCGAATGCGATATTCAGACCTTATTAAACATCATTGCTCAAGCGATAGAGGCTCATGCAGTTGAATTCAAGGCTTGCGACGAAGCGACGTTACATTTACCTCAAGCACTTCAACGTCAAACGCCCGTTCTTGTGCATCCTGTGTTCTCAAGCGTCAGTTCAGAAACGGATATGTTGCGTTATTTACGCCATTTGGCCGATATGGACTTGGCGTTGGATCGTAGCATGATTCCACTGGGTTCTTGCACGATGAAATTGAATGCAACGGCCGAGATGATTCCGATTACATGGCCTGAATTTGCGAATTTACATCCATTTGCACCTGCTGATCAAACAGAAGGTTATCAACAGTTAACAACAGAGTTAGCTCAGTTCCTATGTGCGATTACAGGTTATGATGCGGTGAGTTTACAACCTAACTCAGGTGCTCAAGGTGAATTTGCTGGATTGATGGCTATCCGTGGTTATCATCATGCGAATGGTCAATTCCAAAGAGATGTGTGCTTAATTCCTGCTTCTGCTCATGGCACAAACCCAGCATCAGCAGCGATGGCGGGTATGTCAGTGGTAGTGGTGGCTTCTGATGCACAGGGTAACGTGGATGTTGAGGATTTGAAAGCGAAGATTGCCCAAGTAGGCGATAAATTGGCGGCTTTGATGATTACTTATCCATCTACTCACGGGGTGTTTGAAGAAAGCATTACTCAGATTTGTGAGTTAGTTCATGAAGCAGGCGGTCAGGTTTATCTTGATGGGGCGAATATGAACGCCATGGTAGGCTTGGCTCAACCTGGTAAATTTGGCTCAGATGTCTCTCATTTGAACCTGCACAAAACCTTTAGTATTCCTCACGGTGGTGGTGGGCCTGGTGTTGGACCGATTGGGGTTCGTGCTCACTTGGCACCTTACTTACCAGGTGTGGTGGACAGTAAAGGTCAGTTACCTGAAACAGCGAAAATTGGCCCTGTTTCAGCAGCACCTTTTGGTTCAGCTAGTGTGTTGCCTATTTCTTGGATGTATATTGTGATGATGGGGGCAGAGGGCTTGCGTAAAGCGACTCAGTCAGCGTTATTAAACGCGAATTACATTGCGACGCGTTTAGCAGACCATTATCCAATTTTATATACAGGACGTAATCAGCGTGTCGCTCATGAATGTATTTTGGATTTAAGACCGATCAAAGATGCTAGCGGTATTACCGTTGATGATGTGGCTAAACGTTTGATTGACTATGGTTTCCATGCACCTACCATGAGCTTCCCTGTTCCAGGTACGTTGATGGTGGAACCGACTGAATCTGAATCGAAGTACGAGTTGGATCGTTTTATCAATGCCATGATCGCGATTCGAGAAGAAATTCAGGCGGTACAAGATGGACGTTTAGATGCGGTGGATAATGTGTTAAAGAATGCCCCACACACTGCAGAAATGTTGGTCTCAGATGATTGGAAACATCCATATGAGCGGCAATCTGCTGCGTATCCGAAAGGCGTTCATCCTCGTTATAAGTATTGGAGCCCTGTGGCTCGTGTTGATAATGCTTATGGCGATCGTAACTTAGTTTGCACTTGCCCACCTATTGAGGCTTATGTAGATTAATGTTTTTTCTTTCATAAGACCACTCCCTATTTCTTCTTGAGGTAGGGAGTTTTTTATATGCTTATTCGGTAAATACTGAGTGAATGCCTGCTTGAGGTGTTTGTGGATGGGAGGCAGAGGAGTGATGAGTGTGTTTTATGTGTGATGTATGGTGAATGGCTGCTTGAGGTGTTTTGAGGTGAGGTGGGAGAGTGATGAGCGTGTTTTATGTCTGATGTATGGTGGATAATAATAAAAAAATCAGTAACTGAATGAGATTAAAGGTGTTTGACTATGAATAGTCCATTATTACAACTGGCAGCGGGTTGTATTATTTCTGGATTAGGTAGTTTGATGGTGGCTACCATTGATATGGGAATTTATGCGATTGCTTTTTGGCGTTTGTTTATCGCAGCGGTAATTTTTTTATTGATTATGTTATTTGGAAAATTTCCTTTCCCAAAATATAAACAAACGTTTTTTTATGCGGCATTGGCAGGAATTTTAGGAGCCGTCGATTTAATGCTTTGGCATGTCAGTATTCATGCGATTGGACCAGGTATTGCAACCTTATTAAATAGCTTGCAGGTGTTTTTTCTAGCTTTGATTGGCTTATTCTTTTTTAGAGAATCCCTGTCAAAAATCCAAACAATCAGTATTTTAGTGGCTGTGGTGGGGATCGCCTTGGTGGTGTGGCCAGAAATAGGTTTGTCGCAAGAAATCACCTTAGGATTGGTTACAGGATTATTATCGGCATTAGCATTTGCCTTATCTATGCTGAGTATTAGAAGTGCGACAGTACAAGAAAAAATGCCCATCTTTGGGATTATGTTTTTGATAGATTTTGTGGGGATGTTGTTTACATTGCCTTTTGCTATTTATTTTGATGCACAGAGATTTTTCCCTGCCGTTTCGTTAGATTGGCTCAATATCTTAGCGTATGGGGCCGTTATGCAGTGTTTGGCATGGTTTTTAATTTCAAAATCAATTTCTCATGTTCGATTGGCGATTGTGGGTTTGTTGATGTTAGCACAGCCAACAACTGCTTTATTGGGCGATGGTTTATTCTTGCACCGAGTGTTGGATAGCGTGCAATACGCAGGTATTTTGCTAACGATGGTGGCGATTTATTTTGGTTCAAAACGCCATGGAGCTTAATTTTTGAGTGACATGGTAGGTAGTGCTGAAATCAAGTCAGGAAGCGGATGTGGAGTGATGATGTGGGTGTTATCGTTAAAGCTCATCATATCTGATAAATGAAAATCTATTTTAAATGATGGCGTGGATGGAGCTAAAACCCAGTCAGGAAGCGGATGTAGGGTGATGATGAGGGTGTCATCGTTAAAGTCCATCATATCTGATAAATGAAAATCTATTTTAAATGATGACGTGGGTGGGGCTGAAACTCAGTCAGGAAGCGGGTGTAAAGTGATGATGTGGGTGTTATTGTTAAAGTCCATCATATCTGATAAATGAAAGTTTATTTTAAATGATGGCGTGGGTGGGGCTGAAACCCAGTCAGGAAGCGGATGTAAAGTGATGATGTGGGTGTTATTGTTAAAGTCCATCATATCTGATAAATGAAAGTTTATTTTAAATGATGGCGTGGGTGGGGCTGAAACCCAGTCAGGAAGCGGATGTAGGGTGATGGTGTGGGTGTCTTTGTTAAAGGATGTTATGAGTTTAATAAGGTATATTGGTGCGACGATAAGTTATGAATAAAAAGTAATGCCTATCGTGTCTTGATAGGCGAAGCGAAAAATATATTAGGTATGCCTGATTCGTTTCGCCATGGTGCCTGCGTAAATGGCGATAAGGGTTAATATTACGCCAATGCCTTGCAGTAAGGTAATCTCTTTGGAAAATACCAGAATATCGAAAAAGATTGCGGCAACGGGTTCTCCCAGCATAACCAGTCCAGTAATCGCTAAACTAACTTTTGAAATTGCGTAACTGATTGTTCCCCAAGCTAAACACTGCATTACCGCCCCATAACTGATAACAAGCAAAATATCTCGATAGGAATGAGGAAAGAATTTTTCAGCATCAAACAATAGGCCAAACGGCAGGATAACAAGCGATCCCGCTAAACAGAGGATCATCATTAAGGGCACAACATGAACGGTTTCGACTTCATGTGCTTTGCGAACAAAAGTCATAGAACAAGCAAATAAGGCACCAGAAACAATCCCTGAAATAAAGCCCCATGTAGCATTTGAATTGATGTGAAACTCAGGACTGGCGATTAATGCGACTCCAATAATGGCCAAAAATAAACTTAAAATCTGTATGCGATTCAGACGCTCATGAAAGCAAACATATCCGATAAAGGCCAAGAAAAAGACTTGTAAACTATTTAATAGGGTAGAGAGTCCAGGCCCAATAGCATACACGCTTTCGTGCCATAACGCTAAATCAACGCTTAAACAGATGCCAGACAGTGAACAATACAAAATCGTACGGTTTTTTTGAGGAAAATGTTTTTTGAAATAAAAGGCAATTGGAATAAAAATCAAGGCAGCAATAAACATCCGCCAAAATGCGATGGCGTAAGGGCCGACTTTTACCACGGCGACAATTAAACTACCTGATCCAAAAAGAATGCAAGCGATGATAAGTAAAATGACGGCAGAAACCGATGTTTTCTGAGTGTTCAAAATGTCTCCTTTTGATGCCTTGAGCTGGCTAATTTAGGCTTTTTAAATAGGATCAAAATCTTAATTTTATTTAATGATAAACATATCATGCGTTTTCGTAAACTTCAAGTGCTTTGATAAGTGACGAAAGATTCATAAAACATGGATAAAACATGGATACGAAGATATTTGATAAAAGAAGAAATAAGTTGGTTATAAGACGTTAAAGGGGGGGGGTGAAAGGCTGTGGACAAGCTGATGTTGTCATGCTGGGAGTGGTGTACGTTGAAGTAAAAAACCGATCTGAAGCTTGTTAGTTCAGATCGGTTGGTGTAGCTTATAAGCACATCGCAGCAATCCAGCCGAATATAAGCAATGGAATATTGTAGTGGATGAATGTTGGGATGACGGAGTCTTTAATATGATCGTGCTGACCATCTGCATTAAGACCAGAGGTTGGACCCAAGGTGGAGTCAGAAGCAGGAGAACCCGCATCGCCCAAGGCAGCCGCCACACCGACGATCGAAACAGTCGCTAATGGCGAAAAACCCACGCTAATACAAATAGGAACGTAAATGGCTGTAATAATAGGAACGGTAGAGAATGATGAGCCAATTCCCATGGTGATGATTAAACCAACGAGTAGCATTAAAAATGCTGCTAATCCTTTGCTTGCATAAATACTTTGACTAAAGGAATCAACTAATTCAGGGATGCCACCTGTTGCCTTAATAACCGCGGCATAACCAGATGCAGCAATCATCACAAATCCAATCATCGCCATCAGTTTGAGGCCTTGTTGCATGATGTCTGTGCTGTCTTTAAGTTTGTAAATGCCACATACACCAAAAATAACCAATCCCACTAAACCCGCAATAATAGTGGAGTCAACAATAAGTTGAAGTGCAAACGTTACGATGATGGCAAGAATGCTTACGATGATATGAAACGGATTGATTTGGAGGATACGTTCAGCAATATCATCTGCTGTAGGTTCTTGAACATCGGCATAAATTCTAGGTTTGCGATAAGAAATAAATACGGCACATAGAAGACCTAAAATCATTCCGATCACTGGAATTACCATACCGTAAGAAACTTGTGAAACAGTGGTCACGAAAGGGTGCTCCAGTGTTGCGGCCGCTTCATTAATGTTTTTAACCAAAATGCTTTCAATAAAAATCTTACCAAAACCAATAGGCAGTAACATATACGTCGCTGTTAGACCGAATGTCAGTACGCAAGCAATGGCACGACGGTCCATTTTTAGGTAATTAAAAATGCTTAATAGGGGTGGAATAACAATGGGAATGAACGCAATATGCACCGGTAGAATGTTTTGAGAAGAAATGGAAAACAATAAAATCACGGTGATTAAAGAACATTTAACCCATAACATCACTTTTGAGTTAGGTGCTTTACCTAGGCCTTTGATGATTTTGTAAGCTAATAAATCGGTAATGCCTGAACGTGAAATAGCCACTGCAAAAGCACCTAAAATAGCGTAGTTCATGGCAACCGTTGCTCCGCCGCCTAAACCACTGGTAAACGTTTCAATAGTTTTGCTGGTTCCTAATCCCCCTAATAAACCTGCAACGAGTGCAGCAATAATGAGCGATAGGATAACGTTAATACGCAGCACACTCAGTACCAGTAGCACGATAACAGACAGTGTTACCTCGTTTGTAAGTAATGACATAATTTTCCTTTGGTCTTGAAAAAGACAGTGTATTCGAGCAAAGTGTCGATCGCTCAGATATTCAGAGATAGATCGACACTACAGTATTATGGTGAAAAAAAATAATAAAAGCAAATAAATTACTTTTTGCTAGACTTTTTTGTAGTCATAACGTCAATTTTTTTGGCTAGGGCCTGAATACGGCACTGAGGCTGTGTGTAAGTGGTGAACGTCAGTTTAAATTCACGCAGTTCATCGCGTCTAAATGCATGAACCATTGCCGTATCGCCTTTTTGATAACGTTGTAGGATTTTGTCTAATGATTTGACACGAATGCCGTCTATCGCCACAAGTGTATCGCCAGCACTTAATCCTGCACGATGAGCGTCAGAGTGCTCTAAAACAGATTGGATAACGCAATCGTTTTGAGTTTGGTAGGTGATGCCGATATTGACTTGAGTAGGCTGATCATCCCATGATAGCTTGAGTTGATGGGGTTTTAAAAACTTGTTATAGGGGAGATCTTTGGTGCCATAAACATAATGATCAAGGAATTTATGAATCTTAACGCCCGTGACATGATAAACAATATCGGCAAATTCATCTTCGGTCAATCCTTTTGCATCGCCTGTGAAGAAGTTTTGGCCAAAGGTTTGCCATAAGTGACGCATCACATCGTCAAGGCTGTACGCACTATTGGTTTGGATAAATAAATCCAATAACCAAGCCACGACGGCACCTTTAGTGTAGTAACTAATGAGGCTGTTGCGAGCGTTTTCATCTTGTTTGTAATACTTGGTCCATGCATCAAAAGAACTCTCTGCCAAAGACATCTTGTAACGACCTGGCGTTTGTTCGATATATTGGATATTTTTTTGCATCAGTTGATGGTATTGCGATTGACTGATTAAGCCTGTTCGGTAGAGGATTAAATCATCATAATAGCTTGTGAATCCCTCAAAAATCCACAATAACCGAGTATGATTTTCTTTTTGTAACTGGTAAGGGACAAACGCTTGAGGTTTGATGCGTTTAACATGCCATGTATGGAAATATTCATGGCTGACTAACCCCAAAAATTTAATGTAATCTGCAGAGGTCTCTTTTTGGCCTTTTACGGGTAAATCATAACGAGAAGCTAGTAAGGCAGTACTACTTCGATGTTCTAAGCCGCCATAATCATTGCCTGTCACAAAGGTAATAAACAAGTAACGGTCACTTACATCTAAGAAAGGTGCTTTTTTGTGTTGTGGATCAAAAAAAGCTATTTCGTATTCACAGATTTTTTTGCAATCGTCAGCGATGCGTTTAAGATCCAAATTAGGTACGATGCCAGAGAATACCATTTCATGTAAAACACCATGTGCTTTAAAGCGGATGTAATGGGGCGTGCCCAGTTCAACGGGGTGATCGATCAGATCATCGTAATGGCGAGCTTGATACATACCAAAGTGATGTCGTTTGGCTTTTTTAGGGTGTTTGGATGCCTCTGGTAGGGTGGTGTAAACTTTCCAATCCTTATGTTCTTCGGGTGCTTGAATGTGAACCCAACACGGTTCTTGTTCTTTGCCATCAACCGCCAAAAATACGCTACTTCCATTGAAAAAGCCTCGTTTTTCATCCAGATAAGCTGAACGAATGGAGGTATCACAAGCATAGACCGTATAGGAAATTTTTATGTGATCGGCACCTAATGTCGTGACGGCCCAAGTATGGCTGTTTAACTTTTCAATCTTTAGTTTTTTTTCAGTCTTATCCAAAGAAACTGCTTCAATATGCTCAATGTGTTTGGAAAAATCACGGATCATATAAGAACCAGGGATCCAAGCGGGCAGTTTGAGTAATTGTTCACGCGGATCGGGGTGGTGAATGTCTAACTGAATATGAAAACGGTGACCCGCTAAATCAATAGGCTTAATGGTATAAATAAGATTCATGATATTCCTTTGTGGGGTGTTTTTATTTATTGCTATTTTTCTCAAATGCTTAGTATTTTAGCCTAAAGTGACTTGTAAAATAAGTTATCTAACTGTATTTTGCTTTGTGTGGGAAATATCTGACGAAATCATAAATTTTGTTTGCCATTTAAAGAAACATCATATAAAATTAACACGCTTGGTTCATATCATATCAAGTGATGAGATAAGCAGAAATACAGAGGGGTGGTAGATAGGAGTCGCTAGTGTGATGCAGATAAGTGAAGCTGATCAGAGAATGATTAAAAAACGTTCGATTCATCAGCTCAGAACATTAGTGATAGCACAGTGTCTGTTGCTACTAGTTGCCAGTCTTTTTTGTGGGATATTTTTCGGTTTAAATGCAGGTTTATCAGCCTTAGCGGGCGGCATAACATGTTTAATTCCTACTTGTCTTTTTGTGGCTCATTTATTACTTAAAATGCAACTAAAAAATCAGCTGAATGTGTTCGGTATCTTTTTTAGTGAAGCAGGTAAGATAATGTTAACCTTGATAATGATGGCATTGATGATTAAATATGCTAGAGATGTGTTGGTATTTCCTGCATTTGTTTTTGGTATAATCGTTGTGCTAAAAGCGTATTTGCTTGCCTTGCTGAAGGCGTAGTTTGTTAATAATTTTGGAGTAAGCATAATGGCCACAGAAGCCTCTGTTAACCCAGCATCAGAATATATTACCCACCACTTGGTGCATTTTAATAATTTTGGCGAGAAACAAGCGAATATCGCTGATTTTAGCTATATTAACTACGATTCTATTTTTTGGTCTTTGTTTTTAGGCCTAATCGTTGTCTTTCTTTTATGGTTGGCAGCACGTAAAGCGACGGCAGGTAAGCCAGGTCGTTTCCAAGCTGCTGTTGAGATGGTTGTGGATATGGTTAGCGAACAAGCTAAAGGCATTATCCATAATGAACAGTCTCGTAAATTCATGGTGCCGTTAGCTTTGACGGTCTTTCTTTGGGTAATCTTTATGAATACGATGGACTTGTTGCCAGTAGATTTACCTGGCCAAGTGTTCTCGTGGGTAGGTTTGGCAGGTGATCACCATCATCGCGGTCCTTTGTACTACCATCGTATTTTACCGACAGCTGATTTAAATATTCCGCTTGGCATGTCTTTGGGTGTATTGTTGATATCGATTTACTATGGTATTAAGATTAAACATCCAGGTGGTTTTGTGAAAGAATTGTTTACAGCACCGTTCCATGCTCATAGTGCAGTAGGCGTAATCTTATTAGCACCTGCTAACTTTTTGATGAATTTAGTTGAATATTTTGCCAAAACAGTTTCCTTAGCGATGCGACTTTTTGGTAATATGTTTGCAGGTGAATTGGTCTTTATGCTGATTGCTTTAATGGGCGGTGCATGGTCTGGATTGAATGCGTTGAGTTTAAGCTTAGGCATTGGACAAGTTATTGCAGGTTCTGTGTGGGCGATTTTCCATATTATGATTATTGTCTTACAGGCCTTTATCTTCATGATGCTGACTCTGGTATATGTGGGTCAGGCTCACGAAGGGCATTAGAATTGAGTGTGACGGTTGATCAAAGTGGTCAGTCGTCACATTTAATATATGAGTAGTAATACTCGATCCATCTTTAATTAACTTTATTGGTTCATAACCACAAGGAGTATTTTCATGGTAGCTATTGCTTGCGCAATTATCATTGGTTTAGGTGCGATTGGTGCCTGCTTAGGTATTAGTTTGATGGGTGGTAAGTATCTAGAAGCTTCTGCTCGTCAGCCTGAATTGATGAATGCTTTGCAAACTAAGATGTTGCTATTGGCAGGTCTTATCGATGCGGCATTCTTGATTGGTGTTGGTATTGCAATGTTATTTGCATTTGCAAGTCCATTCTAATTTCTGACTTTCAATCAGAGTTTTCTTCGTTCAACTGAATGGTAAGTGAACCAGATGGGAAGACCCTGTCAAGCTGGCAGGGTCAGAAAGCCAGAAGGTTCAAAGTTGTTCATAGTTTGTAAAAACTATTTTTAATTATAGGGAAACGACCGTGAATTTAAACGCGACGCTCATTTTCCAGATGATTGTGTTCTTCGTCTTAACGTGGTTTACCGTTAAATTTGTGTGGCCACCGTTAGTGAAAGCCATTGACGAACGTCGTCAGAAAATTGCTGACGGCTTAGCTGCGGCAGAACAAGGCAAAGAGGATTTGGCAAAGGCTGAAGAACGTGTTCGTCTGATTGAAGCTACAGCTAAACAAGAGACACAAGCTCGTTTAGGTGATGCAGAAAAACAAGCTACTTCTATTATTGAAGCGGCTCGTGCAGAAGCTGAAGAAGAACGTGCAAGAATCCTTGCTCAAGCGAAACAAGATGTACAGGCGGAAGTCCAACGTGTACGTGAAGGTTTGCGTGAAGAAGTGGCTGCATTAGCAGTACAAGGAGCACAGCAAATTCTTAAACGTGAAGTGGACGTAAAAGCTCATGCAGATTTGTTAAATCAGCTTAAAGCTCAACTCTAATCGGGATTACTTATGGCTGAATTATCAACAATTGCACGCCCTTATGCAGAGGCGTATTTTCAAGTGGTTAGTATTGATGCTACGAAAACAGAAACCGCATCAAATGAACTAAAAAGCTTGGTGGCAATCTCTCAGGTACCCGAGGTGCGTGAGGCGATGGCTGATCCTCGTTTGGATAAAGTACAACGTGCTGAGCTTTTTTTAAGCTTAGTTAAGTCTGAACTATCCGAATCATCTAAGAATTTTGTTCGCTTGCTGGTTGACAATGACCGCTTGCTGTTATTGCCTGAGATTTTGGAACATTTTGAACAGCTCAAAAACGCCAAAGAAGGGTCGGCAGCATGTGTGATTACAAGTGCTTTTGAACTCACCGAAGATCAACTGCGCGAACTCACAGCCATGCTTGAGAAAAAATTCGGCTATAAACTTAAACCTGTCGTTAAGGTTGATAATACACTTATCGGTGGGGTACGTGTCACTGTAGGTGACCAAGTTTTAGATACATCTGTGCAAGGCCAGTTGGTGCGCTTGCATGAAACTTTAACTGCCATTTAAGCAGGCAAATAACAGGATTTCAGGAGTCCGATTATGCAACTTAATCCGTCAGAAATTAGCGAATTGCTCAAAAGCCGTATTCAAGGCTTGGGTTCTTCAGCTGACATTCGTACACAAGGTACAGTGATTTCTGTCACCGACGGTATTACTCGTATTCACGGTTTATCAGATGCCATGCAAGGGGAAATGCTTGAGTTTCCAAATGGTATTTATGGTTTGGCTCTAAACTTAGAGCGTGATTCTGTAGGTGCAGTAATTCTTGGTGATTACACTCAAGTATCAGAAGGTGACATTGTAAAAACAACTGGTCGTATTTTAGATGTGCCAGTAGGTCCAGAATTATTAGGTCGTGTTGTGAACACTTTGGGACAACCTATCGATGGTAAAGGTCCTATCAACACGAAACAAAGAGATATTATTGAAAAAGTGGCTCCAGGTGTGATCGCTCGTCAATCAGTCTCTCAACCACTACAAACAGGTCTTAAAGCGATTGACTCAATGGTGCCTATCGGTCGTGGTCAGCGTGAGTTGATTATTGGTGACCGTCAGACAGGTAAAACAGCCGTCGCGGTTGATGCGATCATTAACCAAAAGGGCAAAGGCGTAAAATGTATTTATGTCGCGATTGGTCAGAAAGCCTCTACGATTAATAACGTTGTGCGTAAATTAGAAGAAGCGGGTGCTTTAGAGTACACGATTGTGGTGGCGGCTTCTGCTTCTGACTCTGCAGCGTTACAGTATCTTGCTCCTTATGCAGGTTGCACAATGGGTGAATACTTCCGTGATCGTGGTGAAGACGCGTTGATCGTTTATGATGATTTAACTAAACAAGCATGGGCTTATCGTCAAGTATCCTTGCTATTGCGTCGTCCTCCAGGTCGTGAAGCGTATCCAGGTGATGTATTCTACTTACACTCTCGCTTGCTAGAACGTGCAGCACGTGTGAACGCTGATTATGTTGAAAAATTCACAAAAGGCGAAGTAAAAGGCCAAACAGGTTCTTTGACAGCATTGCCTATCATCGAAACTCAAGCTGGTGACGTATCGGCATTCGTTCCAACGAACGTGATTTCGATTACAGACGGTCAGATTTTCTTGGAAACTGACTTATTTAACGCAGGTATTCGTCCAGCGATTAACGCGGGTATTTCGGTATCTCGTGTTGGTGGTGCGGCTCAGACAAAAGTTATTAAGAAACTTTCAGGCGGTATCCGTACTGACTTGGCTCAATATCGTGAATTGGCTGCGTTTGCACAGTTCGCTTCAGACTTAGATGCGGCGACTCGTAAACAGCTAGAACGCGGTAAACGAGTAGTAGAACTATTGAAACAGCCCCAATACCAACCTCAACAGGTTTGGGAATTAGCCGTCGCTTTATATGCCGTGAACACAGGTGCGCTTGACGATATCGAAGTTGAGAAAGTATTAGTGTTTGAAAAAGCTTTAAAAGACGACTTGAAAGTAAAACACGCTGATTTGATCGAACGTATTGAAGACAAGAAAGAATTGTCTAAAGAAGACGAAGAAGTGTTGAAAAAAGCGATTGAGGATTTCAAAAAAATCTTCTAAGGTAATTAGTGTGAATGTTTCACACTAAAGTGAAAGGAAAGTAAATGGCTGGAATCAAGGAAATCCGTACGAAGATCAAGAGTGTACAGAACACTCGTAAGATCACGAAAGCGATGGAGATGGTGGCTGCTTCTAAAATGCGTAAAGCACAAGAAAGAATGCAAGCGACTCGTCCCTATGCGACGAAAGTGCGTGAAATTGCCATGCATATGATGCAGACCAATCCTGAATATTCACATATTTACCTAGAAGAACGTAAAGATGTGAAATCGGTTGGTGTGATTTTAGTGACAACTGATAAAGGCTTATGCGGTGGTTTGAATACCAATATCACTCGTATGATGCTCAAGAGCTTTAAAGAGTTTGAACAAAACAACGTTAAAGTTCAGGTAACCGCTTTTGGAAACAAAGGACTTGGCTTTTTAACACGTTTAGGAGCTAATTTAGTTTCAAAAGAAGTTCAGTTAGGCGATACACCTAGCTTTGAGCGACTTATCGGTGCACTAAAAGTCCAACTAGATGATTATGCGTCTGGTAAGATTGATGCACTTTATATTGCGACAACACGTTTCATCAACACCATGAAACAAGAGCCAACGATGATTCGTTTGCTACCTTTGCCAAATGGTCTAGAAGATCCGTTCCAAGTGAACATGGCGGAAAACTCTTCTGAACAGAAAGCACATAACTATCATTGGGATTATATTTTTGAACCTGATGCGGCTTCTGTGATTGATGAATTGTTGAAGCGTTATGTAGAAGGTTTAGTATATCAAGCTGTTGCTGAAAATATGGCCTCTGAGCAATCTGCTCGTATGGTGGCGATGAAAGCAGCATCTGATAATGCTAAGAAAGTAATCGGTGATTTACAACTTGTCTATAACAAAACACGACAAGCGGCGATCACTAAGGAAATTTCAGAAATTGTAGGGGGTGCAGCCGCCGTCTAACGGCAGCAGCCTTTTATTAATAAACTAAGGAATCGATATGAGTAACGGAACAATCGTTCAGTGTATTGGCGCAGTTGTGGATATTCAGTTCCCACGTGACAATATGCCAAAAGTTTACGAAGCGCTCGTTTTGGTGGATGAATCATCAGAGTTCGCTGAAAAAGGTCTCACCCTCGAAGTGCAGCAACAATTAGGTGATGGTGTGGTACGTGCTATTGCTTTGGGTTCAAGTGACGGTTTACGCCGTGGCATGAAAGTTGATCGTACGAATGCACCGATTTCAGTACCTGTTGGTCAAGGTACTTTGGGTCGTATTATGGACGTGTTGGGTCGCCCAATTGACGAAGCAGGTCCTATCGCTCACGAAGAAAAACGTGCGATTCACCAAGATGCACCTAAATTTGACGAACTTTCTCCATCTGTTGAATTGTTAGAAACAGGGATCAAAGTGATTGACTTAGTTTGCCCCTTTGCAAAAGGTGGTAAAGTGGGTCTGTTCGGTGGTGCCGGTGTGGGTAAAACCGTTAACATGATGGAATTGATTAACAACATCGCTAAACAGCACAGCGGTCTTTCAGTATTTGCTGGGGTAGGTGAACGTACTCGTGAGGGTAACGACTTCTACCACGAAATGGAAGAATCTAAAGTACTCGATAAAGTAGCGATGGTATTCGGTCAGATGAACGAACCTCCAGGTAACCGTTTACGTGTGGCTTTGACAGGTTTGACAATGGCGGAAAAATTCCGTGATGAGGGCCGTGATATCCTATTCTTCGTGGATAACATCTATCGTTATACTCTAGCAGGTACTGAGGTATCGGCTTTGTTAGGTCGTATGCCATCAGCAGTAGGTTATCAGCCAACGCTAGCGGAAGAAATGGGTAAACTTCAAGAACGTATTACATCTACGAAGACTGGCTCTATTACGTCTATCCAAGCGGTATATGTACCAGCCGATGACTTGACTGACCCATCTCCAGCGACAACATTCCAGCACTTGGATTCAACCGTTGTATTATCTCGTGATATTGCTTCATTAGGTATTTATCCTGCGGTCGATCCTTTGGACTCAACTAGCCGTCAGCTTGACCCACAAATTATCGGTCAAGAACACTATGAAGTGGCTCGTGCTGTTCAACAGACATTACAACGCTATAAAGAATTGCGTGATATTATTGCCATCTTGGGTATGGATGAATTGTCTCCAGATGATAAGTTGGCAGTGGCTCGTGCACGTAAGATTCAGCGTTTCTTGTCTCAACCATTCCACGTAGCGGAAGTATTTACAGGTTCTCCAGGTAAATATGTTCCATTATCTGAAACCATTCGTGGCTTCAAGATGATTGTGAATGGTGAATGTGATCACATTCCAGAACAAGCATTTTACATGGTAGGAACAATCGACGAGGCCTTGGAAAAAGCTAAGTCAATGCAATAAGGAGTCAGATGATGACTACCATTCATGTTGATGTCGTTAGTACCGAAAAATCGATTTACTCGGGTAAAGCAAAATTCGTTGCCTTACCAGGTGAATCAGGAGAACTCGGTATTTTACCAGGACACACACCTTTGATTACTAAGGTGCGTCCTGGAATGGTCAAACTCGTTCATGAAGATGGACAAGAAGAAAGCGTGTTTATTGCAGGGGGTATTTTAGAAGTACAACCTTATCACGTAACCGTGTTGGCTGATACGGCTATTCGTGCGGATGACCTTGATGAAGCGAAAGCTTTGAAAGCGAAAGAAGAAGCACAAATTGCCCTTCAAAATACCAAAGACAAAGCGGATATTGCGACACTAGAAGCTGAATTAGCGATGTTAGCTGCTCAGATTCACGAAGCTCGCAAGCTATCAAAAAGACGCTAATCTTTAAACGAAACAGAAAAAGCCTGAGGTATGATGCCTTGGGCTTTTTTTATGGGTGTTTGGTGTTATGGGGGCATGTGAACAGAAAAAGCACGAAGTGTGATGCTTTGGGTTGATTGCTAATTGAGTGTTGGTACTGTGTGAAACAGATCATATTGAGTGAAATGAGGGATAGATATCACTGTTGATGCATTGTTTTCTAAATAAATTTTCATTATAGCTTATTAAGTCGGCATCGATTTAAAGGGCTATTTAAGTGCGTCTCCGCTTGTCACAATGAAAATGCACGAGGCACTACAGGACAACGTTTCGCTCATCTCAAGCATTGCCAGTAAATATTACGATGATATCGAAAAGCACGTCAATAAAGCGGTACTCAATGGAACGCTTAACCGTGACCTTTCTAAAATCATACAAGAACGCTATGACGTATCTAAGAGCCGAGCTAACCTAATCGCACGAGACCAATCTGCCAAGCTTAATAGCACGCTATCACAAGCACAGGCACAGGCGTGTGGGGTAACCCAATACAGGTGGCACACGTCAAAGGATAGCCGTGTACGTGAAAGTCACGCAGTGCTAGACGGCAAGGTATTTTCGTATGACAACCCGCCGTCAGTAGGTAACCCGGGTCAGGATTTTCAATGCCGTTGTGTAGCGTTGCCAATCTTTACGAATCTATTCGAGAAGGAGCAAGAGGCACAACAGCAGGCAAGTACATTTGAACGCTTGATGACTAAATCCGATTATGCGATTGCATTACAACACTTTCAGAAGCCTCATATACAGCAAGCAATGGCAAGCATGAATCTTACGCATGAGGAAGCTTTTGCGATATCAGCTTATACAGGGCAGTTCGCTAAAGTGTTAAATGAATCATTACGCAAGGGCGAGTTTAACGTTTATACGAAGCATTTCGTTAAGCACCTTAATTCAGGGTTAGACAAGGCACCTATTTACAATAAAGTGACGTACCGAACGGTTAAATTAACCCAAGAGGAAATAAATAGGTATAAAATAGGTAGTATTATCGAAGAAAAACAGTTTATTAGCACATCGAAGCTTAATGAGAATGTAGGTTTTCACGGTAATGTTCGTTATGAAATACGAGGTAAAGACGGACGAGAAATTGAAAACCTATCTCAATACCCTCATGAACAAGAGGTATTATTCAAGACTAATAGGCGGTTTTTAGTCAACGATGTAAAAGTTAGAGGAAAATTAAGAATTATTGAAATGACAGAGGTAGACTAATGAGCGTTTTAGATTTACCAATAGAAAGACAAAGAGAGATAGCGAAAATCTGTGGTTACGATTCGTTAGAGAAATGGCAAGCGGATAAACGTGCAGAGCTTGAGGAAAACGAAAGATTGCGTGCAGAAATGGAAGCCTATAAACCTACTAAGGCAGAAATTAGGATACGAATAGACGCACTTAGAAAGCACCCTAATGCGATTTGTTACTATCAACGTATTAGCGGAGATTTTGACCTGACCGCAGAGGAAGTAATACGAAACCTAGAGAACACAGAAACAATCGATTAAGAAGCCACTACTAGCCTAGTGGCTTTTTTCATATATACGCCGATTAGATTAAGTCTAGTCGGCTTTTTTATTGGACAAACAGCATGAATATTGTTGACAGTATTGAACGCCCTAGCGAGCGGGTCTATACGCAGGACGGCTATTTGATCGCCAATGCGAAGTTATCCAAGCTAGGCACGTTCGATTATTTACACAAGGAACTAGACCCTGATGTTAAGACAGGGGGCGAGGAAATTAAACGCGTCAAACGAAGCGAATATAGCCTTTTCACAGACGAGACGATTAAAAGCTTTGAGGGCTTGCCGATTACCTTAGGACACCCTCAAGACAAGCGCGTCAATTCAAAGAACTGGAAAGAGCTTGCAGTAGGCACGGTGCGAAACGTCAAACGTGAGGGCGACTACCTAACCGCACAAGCCTACATCTATGACGAGAACGCGATTAAAACAATTCAAGAGCATGGCATTAAAGAACTCTCATGTGGCTATGCTTGTGAAGTGATTCCGTCACAAGACAAAGACGCAGATTACGAATTAACGCCTATGATAGGCAACCATGTCGCATTAGTGGCTAACGGGCGATGTGGTTCTACTTGTACGTTAGCCGATGAGGATAGACCAATGAGTATCTTACAAAAAGTACTGAAGAAGCTAGGAGTCGAGCTAACGGACGAGCAGGCTAAACGCTTGCAGGACGCAGAAGCAGACGCAACCAAAGACGAGAATGAGGACGGCGAGAACAAGCAAGCTCAAGCCTCTCAAGACCCTCAAGGTACTAGCGAAGACGATAACACCAAGGAAGACGAAAACGCAGAGGACAAGCAAGATATAGAAACTTAAAGAAGATTTGATGGCAAGACAGAAACGAGTCATATGGCGTGAGTTTTCTTAACGAATATGCTTCTCAGCCTAACTTAGAGATTTTTTATTGGGTAATTTTTTTGTATTATATACTTCATGAATAAATAGTGTGGTTTTTAGTATATTGGAGATAAATTTTGATGTTAGATTGACAAGTTGGTAAACATTAAAATTTGTTGTTTATTTTAATTGGTTAGAAAAATATACTGATAGGATAATGTTTTTCAATATTTGAATCGGGTTGAAAAAGATGATATTGATATACTGTTTTAGAGTATCTCAGATATTTTCTATTTATCAGGTAAAAAACAACCCCTTGTCTATGAATTCATCAGTGGATGTTGGTACTGATGAAGCAGATGAAAGGGGGTGTTTGATATGTTTAAATCAGGTAGTGACTGAGTGATTAGTTGTAAGTCATGCCACCATCAATGATTAAGGCTTGTCCAGTCATATAGTCTGAATCAGGACCAGCGAGGTAGGAGACGCAAGCAGCCACTTCTTCAGGTTCAGATAGACGACCTAGGGCAATGTTTTTGGCAAATGTATTCATACCCCAATCAAAATCTTTGCCATTTTCATCGGCAACTTGTTGTGCAATGCCGTACATCATTGGAGTTTTAACGATGCCTGGGCAGAACGCATTGACGGTAATGCCTTCTAGTGCGAGGTCTTTGGCAGCGGTTTGTGTGATACCACGAACGGCAAATTTAGTCGCTCCGTAAACCGCTAAGCCAGGGTTGCCGACTTGACCTGCTTGAGAAGAGGCGTTGATGATTTTACCGACGATTCGTTCGCGACTGGTGCCTTGTTTTCTAAATTGTTCCACGGCAGCTTGGATACCCCAATAAACGCCACCCACGTTGACATCAAAAACTTTACGATAGATTTCTGGGGTGATTTTATCAATCGGCGTTTGTGGTCCTAAGCCTGCGTTATTCACCATTACATCTAAGCGCCCAAATGTTTTGACCACTTCAGCCACACCTTGAAAAACGTTTTCACGATTGGCAACATCAACCGTTACCGCATGGGCTTTTCCACCTGCTTGAGTGATGAGATCTGCGGTTTCTTGGTTCAACTGAGGGTTTAAATCGGCACAACCGACTGCGAAACCATCTTTGGCAAGGCGAATCGCAATGGCTCTTCCAATACCTTGTCCAGCACCTGTGACGAAAGCAACTTTTTGTACACTCATTCTATTCTCCTAGTGTGTATGTTGAAGCATGAGGTAAAACACACGATAGGGATTGAGGTGTCTTTTACCTCGAATGTAGTTGTTTGATTTTAAATAAATTTCTCTAAAGTTTTTAGAGGGGTATCAAAAACCTACTTTATTTAATACCTATAACAACTGTGCTTATTGTACTGCTAGAAATGATGTTATTTTTTGCGGTGTAACAATATTTTTGCTAATTCACAGCTCACAAGATAAATCAGGTGGTGTTCTTAGCCAGTTTCATACAATGGGTATCATCTAAAACTGGCTAGATTCATCGTTTATATACGTCTGATAAAACCTTGTTGTATTAATTCGTTGTTACAACACGTATCGTGCTAGGTCTTCACTGCTAGCAGTTTCTTCCAATTTGTCATTGACATAGGTTTTATCAACGACAACGACTTTGCCTTGTGAGTCGGTAGCATGGAATGAAAGGTCTTCTAACAGTTTTTCCATCACGGTATATAGGCGACGGGCACCGATGTTTTCTGTTTTCTCATTAACGTTATAAGCAATTTCAGCGATACGACGAATACCATCTTCTTGGAATTGTAAATCCACACCTTCGGTTTTCATCAAAGCGGTATATTGCTTCGTGAGTGAGGCATCGGTACTATCCAAAATCTTGATAAAGTCTTCAACGCTTAATGACTCAAGTTCCACGCGAATCGGTAAACGTCCTTGTAATTCAGGAATGAGGTCACTTGGGCGAGATAGGTGGAAAGCTCCGGAGGCAATGAATAAAATATGATCGGTTTTAATCATGCCGTACTTAGTATTAATGGTCGTGCCTTCAACTAAGGGTAATAGGTCGCGTTGGACACCCATACGTGAGACATCAGCGTTATTACTGCCTGAACGACCAGTGATCTTGTCAATTTCATCTAAGAATACAATACCGCGTTCTTCAGCTGCTTTTAGAGCCTTTTCGCGGATTTCTTCTTCGTTTAGGTGCTTACTCGCTTCTTCGTCAGTAATTAAACGTAGAGCTTTCTTTACAGTCATTTTTTTCGTGGTTTTACGACTATTTTTCATGCCAGACAGCAAGCCTTGTAGCTGTTCTGAAATTTCTTCCATTCCAGCAGGAGCCATGATTTCCATCTGAGGTAGGGATGGACTGACTTCGATTTCAATTTCTTTATCATCGAGTTGACCTTCACGTAGGCGTTTACGGAAAATCTGGCGTGTATTATTTGCTTCATCACGGATCGGATCGCCATTTGCATCTCTAGAAGGGGGCAAAAGTGCATCCAATATACGATCTTCTGCTGCATCTTCAGCAATCGAACGTACGCGTTTTAGTTCCTGTTCGCGAGTCTGTTTAACAGAGATTTCGACTAAATCACGGATAATGCTATCGACATCGCGTCCCACATAACCGACTTCGGTAAATTTAGTGGCTTCAATTTTTACAAAAGGGGCTTTCGCAAGTTTTGCTAATCGTCTGGCGATTTCGGTTTTCCCCACGCCAGTGGGTCCAATCATCAGGATGTTCTTAGGGTAGATTTCATGTCTAAGTGGCTCTGGCACTTGTTGGCGTCTCCAACGATTTCTTAACGCCACCGCCACTGAACGTTTTGCTTTCTGCTGTCCAATGATGTTCTTGTCTAATTCAGAGACGATCTCTTTAGGGGTCATAATGTCTAAATTATTCATAGGGTTCTCTTTATTCTAACGTTTCAATTACATGATTGCCATTTGTGTAAATACACATATCACCAGCGATTTCTAATGATTTCTTAACAATTTCAGCTGGCGTTAAATCGGTGTTTTGTAATAGTGCAATGGCTGCAGATTGGGCATAAGGACCGCCAGAACCAATCGCAGCCAAGCTGTGTTCAGGTTCTAATACATCGCCATTACCGGTCAACACTAAGGTGTTATCTTTATCCGCGACAATTAACATGGCTTCTAATCGTCTTAATACTCGGTCAGTACGCCAGTCTTTGGTTAATTCAACTGCTGCACGCATGAGATGACCTTGGTGTTTTTCTAATTTTGCTTCAAATAATTCTAATAAAGAAAAAGCATCAGCTGTGGCACCGGCAAATCCAGCTAATACTTTTCCATGAAATAAGCGGCGAATTTTACGTGCGGTGCCTTTGATAACGATATTTCCTAATGTCACTTGGCCATCTCCACCAATGGCGACTTGATTTCCACGACGTACACAAACAATCGTAGTAGCATGAAATTGTTCCATATTTGTTCCTTTTTATTAATATCTTGAGTGTAGATGGGGGCAAAGAATGAAATTTCAAGCAAAAAAATTTCTAGCCGAACAGGGTAATGCTTTTTCTTTCACTTGATTTTGAAAATGATTATGATTATTATTTACAATAACAGTTTAAATATAAAAAAAGAGGGGATAAATGCTGAGAAAGGAATCGTGTTTTCAGAAGTTTAAAAAGTGTTTTTTATGGACGAACAGAAAAATAACTGTAAAACAAAACTTTTCTCAGTATCACTTTAAGGCACAACGGTCTTATCAACAAAATCGATCGTGGTTAAGTTTTTACATTTTGAAAAACATTTCTCAAGGCATGTTTAAAAGGCAAGGAGTACATCAACAAAAACGATCGTGCTTAAGGTGTTATCTTGCTTTGACAGGTATGCTGATGTGTTTGTTCAGTTCGTCATTGGTCATGGCAGCACAACCGTCTGCTATCTTAAAAAAGATAGAGGTAAAAGGGCAAAGAACGGTGGTAACTCGTACGATTGGCAAAACCACACAAATGAGAGCTGACCCAAACGTTTCTTTAAGAGATTTTCTAAATGACAGTCCAGGTGTGAATTTGGTGACGAATAGTGAAGGGGGTATTGCTAATTTGAATATTCGGGGATTGGGAGGCAAACCGGATATGTACGGGCAAAATTCTGGTCGTATTCAGATGACATTGGATGGTTTAACTTTGCCTGAGAGCTTTGCTTTTTCTCACCAAGCCAAAGATCATGGTATTGGCTATTTTGATTCATCCACGATTTCTACCGTTACGATTGATCGAGGACCGACGGTTTCTAGTGCGGTTAGTGCAATGGGTGGTGTGGTGGCGTTGCGTACCAAAGAACCAGAGGATGTGTTGTTGCCTGATCGTAAGCTGGGTGGTCAGTTACGAACTGGCTATGATGGACGTTATCGAGGGAAGTTTGTAACAGGGGCTACGGCAATTAAAACAGATAAGTTTTCGATGCTGTTGCAGTACACAAAAAGACGTACGCATGAGGTGCAATTTGATCATTTGCACAGTCAAGAGGTGATTGATGAAGAGGGAAAGTGGCCGTATTTTTTAGAGGATATGCAAGAGTCGGGTTTTGATGTGAGTGAGATGACGCAAGAAGAGATAGATGAGCTTTATAACGATATCTATGGCGACGAACCCAAGTACGATACCTATAAAACCGTCACTAAAGATATCTCCGATAAATATGTATTGAACACGTATAGTTTTTTAAATAAATGGCATTGGGATATTAATGAAAGAAACCGTTTGTCTTTGACCATTGATCGCTTTGAAAGTATGAGGAAAGAAGCGGTAAAAGAAGAATTGAAATTTGAACAAACACATGAAAAAGTGTGGGATTCACGACAAATGAAGCGATTGACTTTAATGTTAAAAGGTGAACATGATGAGGTTACGCCTCTAACGGACCAGATTAGCTGGACCTTAGCGAGTATGAAAACGGAACAAGTGCATCAAAATCTTCTCAATCAAAAAACCTTGGGAACGGATAATTATGCCGATATTCTCGCCCATAATATGTATCACACGCGTACCAAAACGATTCAGCTTAATGCGATTAAGTGGATGGAAACGGGATTGCTGAAACATAGATGGGATTATGGTGTGAATTATCGTCAATCTGAATTAACGAACCGGATTGCTTATCAAAATACGATATATCAGAATCGAGAGTGGACGAAAAAAACGGGAGCCTCTTCTTATTTTCCTGATTCTAAGCGTGTTGAACAATCAGTTTTTATCAGTGATCGCGTGCAATATCGAGATGGGCCGATTAGTATGACACCTAGCCTTAAATACACCAAACTTAAAGAACATTCTTTTGTGGACGGTGATTATGAATTGAGGGAAGGAGAAAGCCACGATCTTTATCAAAGCAATCAAGCCAAGAAATTTTATGCTTGGGATTATGCTTTGGCATTCGGTTGGGAAATAAATACCTCGCATTATGTGAGTTTATCTTATTCTCAGGCTCATCGATTTCCAGGATATGCTGAATTAAATCCATCCACTTATTTTCATTGGGAAGCACTTCCTAATCCTAATTTGAAACCTGAAAAATCACAGGCGGTTTCATTAGGTTGGGCTTGGAAAACCGCTTGGTACCAGCAAAATATTGAATTAGCCGATACCAAAGTGATTGATAAATTAGAAGGTAAAAGCATGAATTGTCATGCAGGGACGTGTCGCTCCAGAATGCTTGTTAATTTTACAGAACCTGTTCGCATCCGTTCGATTGAATATAAGGGCGAGGTGGACTTTGGTGGGTTAAGTGATGCATTGAAATATTGGCGATTAGTGGCCGCCATTTCTTATTCAAAAGGAAAGGATAAAGCTCATGGATTACCTGTCAATTCTATCGCTCCGTTAAATGGTTATGCGAGTTTAAATTTTAAACGTGGCGATATCAATGCCTTTGCTCGAGTTAATTTTTCTAAAGCAAAGAAAGCCAAGGATATTGGACAATATGATAATGTGATCGGTGGAACACCGCCTCCTATGGCTGGTTGGGCAACCTTGGATGTAGGTGTAGGGTATTCGCTTGGCAAACGGTTGGACTTAAATATTATGCTTTACAACGTATTTGATAAACAATATCAACGTTGGGAAAATGTTAATGCTCAAAATGCTTCGTTTCGCGATCAGTTTTGGGAGCCCGGACGTGCTTGGGTAGTGAATTTAGGCGTGAAATTTTAAAACTAAACGCGATACATAATGAGAGTTTGACGAAGCGAAAATGCTGATGTTTATATCAGCTGGACTTGCCATATGGATGTGGCTGTCAGATATAAAAGTACGAGAATCTCGTGGCGATATTAGCCTCATCTTTAAAATTCGTTTTCATACACGAGACTCTCTTCATGCTTACATCAAACGTGCAACAAAAGGGCATGTCGCTTTGACCTTGATACCATGTTCTTTGGCATAGTTTAAAGCAAAAAGTGCTAGTTTTTTACCAATGCCTTGTCCACCTAGCTCTGGAGCAACTTCCGTGTGATAATAGTCGATTTCTGAGGGTTCATTGATCCATCGATAGGCTAAAAATGCTTTGTCCTCATATCCTTCTAATTCAAAGCGGTGCGTGATTGGATTATGAATAATCGTATGTGAACTCATCTCTGTCTCCTTAATTAAGGAATATCTATAATATCGTATTCGATACTGCTTATTCAATCAATTGTCTTAGTCTATTGGAGATTTCGCAAACATCAGTGTTCATAATAAAATTATCAAGTATAAAGGATCCGACTATCTTAGTTCAATCCAGTAAATTCAAATGGTTTAACCACTGTTCTTACTCTAATCAACATTCTTAACTAATTAAAATAACGTAGGATTTTTGATGAATTTTATAGGGATTTACCCTTGTTTATCTTGCATATTTGTTAAATAAGTTTATACTAAAAATAAGTGTATTATGACACTTTGATGGGATGTGTGGAGTCGATTGTAATAAGTTGATTTTGTGCATATTATCGTTAAATTTGTTCTAATAAAGGGGACATATTATGACAAAAAATTTAAATGTATTTGATCAAGAATACGGTTTATTGATTAACGGCGAATGGGAAATGGGTGGAGAGTTGATGAGCTCTTATAACCCAGCCAACGGACAGGAGCTTGCCAAGTTTGTGGATGCGTCTGATGCCGATGTTGATGCAGCGGTAGTTGCCGCTCAGAATGCGTTTAAAACATGGAAGAAAACAACCGTCGTTGAACGTGCAGCGATTTTGAATAAGATTGCGGATGTAATCGATGAACACGCAGAATTATTTGCGCTACAAGAAACACTAGATAATGGTAAACCGATTCGTGAAACACGTGCGGCAGATATTCCTTTAGCATCTGACCATTTCCGTTATTTTGCAGGAGTTATTCGTGGTGAAGAAGGCAGTGCTAATCAGTTAGATGAAGAAGATTTGTCTTTGATCCTACGTGAACCGATTGGTGTGGTGGGGCAGATTATTCCTTGGAACTTCCCGTTCTTAATGGCAGCTTGGAAGATTGCGCCCGCTTTGGCAGCAGGTTGTACGATTGTGATTCACCCATCAAGTAGTACGTCTCTAAGCCTATTATCCTTTGCTCAAAAGATTAATCATTTGCTACCGAAAGGCGTTTTGAACGTGATTACAGGTCGTGGTAGTAAGTCGGGTGAGTATATGTTGCAACATAAAGGCTTTAACAAACTAGCCTTTACAGGATCGACAGAAATTGGTCGTCGTATTGCGGTGGCTGCAGCAGAAATGTTGATTCCTGCTACGTTGGAGTTGGGTGGTAAATCTGCCAATATCTTCTTTGATGATATGCCTTTTGATAAAGCGATTGAGGGGGCCCAAAAAGGTATTCTGTTTAACCAAGGGCAGGTATGTTGTGCAGGTTCTCGTATTTTTGTGCAAGAGTCGATTTATGACTGTTTCATCGAGGCATTGAGTGCTGAGTTCAAAAAAGTGAAAGTGGGCTTGCCTTGGGAAGATGATACGCAAATGGGCTCTCAGGTCAATGCACATCAGTTAGAACAGATTTTGAAATATGTTCATATTGGTGAGCAGGAGGGATGCAAATTAATCACAGGTGGTAAGAAAATTGAACAAGGGGCATTAGCTCAAGGTCAGTTTTTAGAACCTACTTTGCTTGAAATCGGCACTAACCACGCTAAAGTAGCCCAAGAAGAAATCTTTGGTCCTGTCGCAACAGTGATTAAGTTCAAGACTGAAGAAGAAGTGATTCAGATGGCAAACGATTCTGAATATGGCTTGGGTGGCGGTGTTTGGAGTAAGGATATTAATCGTTGCTTGCGTGTCGCACGTGGCTTAGAAACAGGTCGTGTTTGGGTGAACTGCTATAACCGTTTGCCTGCAGCAGCACCATTTGGAGGCTATAAAGCTTCTGGTATTGGTCGTGAGACGCACAAAATGATGTTAGATGCTTACACTCAAGTGAAAAATATTTACATCAGCACACGTGAAGAACGTGAAGGTATGTATTAATCACTGATTAAACATTAAGATAACCATTCATGCTGGCTTATTGCAAGTGTGAATGGTTTTTTTATGGACTAAAGAAATGTGCGTGAATCAAAAAAACTATCACAATAAATCTAGTTCTCATGCACTCAATAAAGTATAATGAAGACTATTCAATAATTTGGTGGAACGATAAGATGAAGAAGGCGTTGATAACAGGTGTTACAGGGCAAGACGGTTCGTACCTTGCTGAATTTTTATTGGAAAAAGGTTATGAGGTTCATGGTATTAAACGTAGAGCATCATCGTTTAATACGGATAGGATTGACCATATTTATCAAGACAAACATCAGGAAGCAGCTAATTTCTTTTTGCATTATGGTGATTTGACGGATTCTTTGAATTTAACACGATTAATGGCAGAAATTCAGCCTGATGAGGTGTATAACTTGGCTGCTCAAAGCCATGTGGCGGTTAGTTTTGAAATGCCTGAATATACCGCGAATGTGGATGCTTTGGGGACTTTGCGTTTATTAGAAGCCATACGCTTTTTGAGTTTAGAAAACAAAACTCGTTTTTATCAAGCCAGTACTTCTGAGCTTTATGGTTTGGTTCAAGAAATCCCCCAAAGAGAAAGTACGCCTTTTTATCCTCGTTCTCCTTATGCCGTAGCGAAGTTGTATGCTTATTGGATTACGGTCAATTATCGTGAAGCTTATGGTATCTATGCGTGCAATGGTATTTTGTTTAACCACGAATCACCACGTCGTGGAGAAACGTTTGTGACGCGTAAAATCACTCGAGAATTAACTCGAATCGCGATGGGTTTGTCAAAATGCCTGTTTTTAGGTAATTTGAATGCGTTGCGTGATTGGGGACATGCTAAAGACTATGTCAAAATGCAATGGATGATGTTGCAACAAGAAAAACCTCAAGACTTTGTGATTGCTTCTGGAAAACAATGCAGTGTTCGTGATTTTGTACGATTATCCGCTAAAGAACTAGGTATTGAGTTACGTTTCGAGGGCGAGGGCTTGTCGGAGATAGGGATTGTCGAAAAAGTAGATGAGGCCTTTAGTCAGCATATTAAAGTAGGCGATGTGTTGGTTCGTGTACACCCTGAGTATTTCCGTCCGTCAGAGGTGGAAACGCTGTTAGGGGATGCGTCTTTGGCTAAAGACAAATTGGGTTGGCAGCCTGACATCACCATGGAACAAATGTGTTCGGAGATGGTTGCAGAAGACTTGAAGTTAGCAAAACAAGAGTATTTACTACGTCAACACGCTTAATGGTTTAACGTATGAAAAAAAGAATTTTTGTCGCTGGACATAAAGGCATGGTTGGATCAGCACTGCTTAGGGCATTGCAGAAAGATCCTAATGTTGAGGTGTTAACGGCTGATCGCCAAACGTTAGATTTATTAAACCAGTCAGCAGTTCATCAGTTTTTTGCGACTCATGCGATTGATGAAGTTTATTTGGCCGCTGCAAAGGTCGGCGGTATTCATGCCAATCATGCCTATCCCGCTGAATTTATCTATCAAAATCTCATGATTGAGTGCAATGTGATTCATAGTGCGTATCAAACGGGTGTCTCTAAATTATTACTGTTGGGGTCCAGTTGCATATATCCCAAACATGCGACGCAACCTATGCAGGAATCGGCTTTGTTAACGGGAGCTTTGGAGCCGACTAATGAACCGTATGCGATCGCAAAAATTGCGGGTATTAAATTATGTGAAAGTTATCATCGTCAGTATGGATGCGATTTTCGTAGTGTGATGCCAACGAACTTATATGGTCCGCATGATAATTTCCATCCTGAAAACAGTCATGTCGTTCCTGCCTTATTACGTCGTTTTCATGAGGCTAAGATTGAACGCCAACCTACGGTTACGGTCTGGGGCAGTGGACAAGCCAAGCGTGAGTTTTTGTATGTAGATGATATGGCAGCAGCTAGTATTTTCGTGATGAATTTGCCTCAAGAAACGTATCAATCTGTGACGCAGCCGATGTTAAGTCATCTGAATGTAGGCACGGGTCAAGATTGCTCGATTAAAGAATTAGCCGTTGCGATCGCAGAAGTAGTGGGCTATACGGGTGAGATTATGTGGGATCAAAGTAAACCCGATGGCACGCCTCGAAAATTATTAGATGTCAGCAAATTAAAGTCATTGGGTTGGGAGGCTCAAATAGACTTAAAAGAGGGATTAAAAGCAAGTTATGAATGGTTTTTAAACCATCAAAACGACTATCGATCTTAGGAGGAATAATGAGTTTATATCCTGTTATTTTGGCTGGCGGTAAAGGTAGTCGTCTGTGGCCAGCCTCTCGTGAACAATATCCCAAACAGTTTTTATCTTTTGGTCATAAAGAAACTTTTTTTCAACGTACGTTAAAACGTGTTCAACACCTTGATGAACAGATGAATCTGCCGTTGGTAGTATGTGCCGAAGACCATCGGTTTATCGTGGCGGAACAGTTACGACAGTTGGGGTGTTTGAAAGAAAATATTTTATTAGAACCGATTGCTCAGAATACTGCCCCCGCTTTAGCGATGGCGGCTTTTTATGCCTTAGAAAAAGATGCTGAAGCGGTGTTATTAGTGATGCCAGCGGATCATCTTATTGAACCTCAAGAGACGTTTAAACAAAGTGTACGCGATGTGTTGTCGTACGCTAGTCATGGTCATATCGTTACGTTTGGGATGGTGCCGAATCGTCCTGAAACGGGATATGGTTATATTAAGAAAGGAACGTTGTTAGCTAATGAAGATGCGGTTTTTGAACTAGAAAAATTTGTAGAAAAACCACCTTTGACCCAAGCACAGCAGTTTTTAGATAGTGGAGAATATCTTTGGAATAGCGGTATTTTCTTGCTGTCGGCTAAACAATACTTACAAGAATTACAGCAATACGCCCCTGATGTGTACCAATCCTGCCTGTTAGCGTGTGAATCCTTTCAAAAAGACGGCGATTTTGTTCGTGTTCATGCCTCATCTTATTACGCAGATTGCCCTAATATTTCTATTGATTATGCTGTGATGGAGCATACACAAAATGCTTTGGTAATGGCTTTAAATCTTGCTTGGAGCGATGTTGGGGCATGGGATGCACTATGGCAAACCGCTGAATCAAAGGATGCACAAGGTAATGTTACTTTAGGCGAACAGATTGTCTTGCATGATTGTCGTGATAACTTGGTGATGAGTGAAACGGGAGTGGTTGCGGCGATTGATGTGGACAATATGATTATTGTGCATACCAAAGATGCGGTGTTAGTGGCGCCTCAATCTTCTGCCCAAAAGGTTAAAGACGTTGTGCAAACACTGGCTGAACAGGGGCATGATTCGATTTATCAACATACTAAGGTGTATCGCCCTTGGGGACACTTTGAAACCATCGATTCAGGTAGTCGTTTTCAGGTAAAACGTATTACGGTAAAAGAGGGAGCCAAGTTATCGTTACAACTACATCATCATCGCTCAGAACATTGGGTGGTGGTGTCGGGCACCGCTAGAGTCACTTTGGATAATCAAGTGCATTTGGTCACAGAAAATCAATCGATTTACATACCGTTGGGTAAGCAACATTGCCTTGAAAACATTGGTAAGATTCCTTTGGAGTTGATTGAAGTGCAGACAGGCTCTTATTTAGGAGAAGATGATATCGTGCGGTTTAGTGATGATTATGGGAGAAAATAATCATGAGCGTGTTAAAAAAATTAGTCAGGACATTAAAAAAGAAAAAAGATATTCCGTCTGAAAACCAAGAAGACATTAAGCCTCAAGAATTTGGGCATATCAAACATTATCATTTCTGGCCCTTATCAAATGAAACTTTTTTTAATCAGTTTGCTCAAGAAAAAAATCTAGATTTAAGTCAAACGGCACTGATTTCTTGTTTTGGAGAACTCTCCGCTATTCCCAAAATCCCCGAACGCTATAAAGTGTTTTTTACAGGCGAAAACATCTATCATCCTGATCGTATCAGCTATTCAGATCCTGAGCTTTATCGTATGGTGGATTTATATTTGGGTTTTGAATACCGCACGGAACCTAAGTATCTGCGTTTTCCTTTATGGGTTTGGTATTTGTGTGGTTTAACCAAAAAACCTCATTTTTCGCATGAATCGATTGCTGAATTTATTCGCAAAATGAATCAGCCCGAGTTTCGTTTACAATCCTCGCGGAACCGTTTTTGTAGTCATATTTCTAGTCATGATACCAATGGTATTCGCAAAAGAATGATTGATTTGATTTTGCCTATTGCTTCGGTGGATTGTGCAGGTAAGTTTATGAATAATACGGATGAGTTGAAAGCTAAGTTTAACGATGACAAGATCGACTATCTCAAACAATATCGATTTAACCTTTGCCCCGAAAATTCCGAATCCGTAGGCTATATCACAGAAAAGATTTTTGAATCGATTATGGCAGGCTGTATTCCAATTTATTGGGGGGGGGTAAAGCAACTATTTGTAGAACCTGATATTTTGAACCCTGAAGCGTTTATTTACTACGAAAAAGGCAAAGAAGAGCAGTTGGCTAAACAAGTTGAAGAACTATGGATATCGCCCAAACGATATGAAGAGTTTGCCGCCATTGCACCTTTTAAAGAGGACGCGGCAGAAGTGATTTATACTTGGATTGAAGAATTAGAAAAACGACTCAGAGCGTTTGAACCAAAAGCATAATGATAAGGTGGTGGTGAGTGAGGTGTTTAATTGAACATCCTATGTTTTTAGCAGAATAGTGATAAGATACGCTAAAAACATGGATGTTTAGACCTGTTTAGATTCAAGCTATTTCTTTCTGACTCAATCAAATATCCAACGGACGCCAATCTTTTCCTTTGAGTGGAGGTAAATAAGCCAGTCCTTGTAGTTGCTGTGCCCAAAGGTTATCGGGTAGGTCGTAATGATCGGCACGGTTAGGATCAATGCTGGTTTCGATTTGGTCATATTGTCCCGTTTGGATAAGGGTTGCAAGGTTAGGGTTCATCATGACTGCTTTACCGACTGCGATGAATTCTGCCCAGCCAGTGTTGAGTGCATGGATAATTTGTTCGGCACTTAGTAGATTACCCACACCGATTAATGGTAGTTTGCCAGCGATACGTTGATGGATTTGTTCGATACGAGTTTTGTTCGTATCCGCACCGCGTTTGGCTAGTTTGTAAAAATCCCATAGCGAAACATGCAGGTATTGCAGCGGTTGATCCACGAGTGCATCAATAAGGTCAAAAGTATCTTGCATGGTTAAGCCCTTGTCGCCTGCTTCTTCAGGGGAGAAGCGGTAACCGATAATAAAGTCTTCTCGTTGTGCCTGTTGTTTGACTTGGTGTACCGCTTGGATCACCGCTAATGGAAAACGTAAACGATTTTCAAGTGAACCGCCCCATTGGTCTTGGCGTTGGTTGCTTTGAGCGGAGAAGAATTGTTGGATCAAATAGCCATTAACGCCGTGAATTTCTACACCATCAAAACCCGCTTGAATAGCGAGCTCTGTGGCTTTGGCAAAACCCTTAATAATTTCTTCGATCTGTGTTTGCGTCAAAGCTTGACTACCATTCGTGCCTGATGGTGAGTAGGTTTGGTGGTTGGGTACAATATCCGCTACCGCACGATCGCCACCGTGATGAATTTGTAAGATGGCTTTTGCTCCTTGTTGTTGGATAATTTGTGCAGTCGCTTTTAAACTATCTAGGTGTTTATCATCGAATGCATAAGGTTGTCCTACAAAGGCTTTTCCCTCTGGCGAAACCAATGTGGCTGCGGTAATAAATAAGCCAAAGCCTGTGGCACGATGAGCTAAAAATCGGCGTTCTTGTTCGCTGATCGAACCATCTTCATTGGACGCATAATGCGTCATAGGTGCCACAACAAGGCGGTTTTTAATGTTCACACCATTATTGAAAGTGTAGGATTGAAAAAGAGAAGGGGAATGTGTATTCATGATAGTTCCTTTTATCTTTAAATCTAAAATTGTAGATTTGTTTTATTCAATAAAATGCCAATCGGAATTGGCAAGAATAATCGTCATAACAGATGACGTAATAACTTAAATCTGTTGTTCTAACTGGCTTAAAAACTCGGCAACTGCTGGAGCGTTATAACGGTAATAAGTCCATTTACCGATACGCTTGGTTTCCACTAAACCAGTTTGCTTCAAGCTATTTAAGTAGCCTGACACTACCGATTGAGCCAACCCTGACTTGGTGGCAATCGCCCCCACGCAAACACCGCCTGTAAATGCTTTTTCTGTACTGGCAAGATGTTCAGCAGAAAAATGCAGGGCAGGCTCTTTCAGCCACTGCAACATTTGGAGGCGATAATCATTGCCTAAGGTTTTTAAAATATCAATAAGTTCCATAGTACGAGTATTTTATATCTATATTTATAGATATGTCAAATTGTGATGGATGAAAAGTGCGGTGAAAATTGATTTTAATATTGATGGGAGAGGCTTGTTCATGGTTAAAGATGATAGTGAGTGAGAAAAGCCTCGTTATAATGGTGGTGATGCGGTATATAAATGTTAGTTTGGCGATTTAATTATTTTTGTGTTCGATTTGGCTTAATACTTGTGTGTAACTCTCTGAAAATTCTTGTAATAGTGCAAAGAGTTGTTGGGTTTTTTGACTGCCAAAACGCTGAAAGACTTGTTGGCTAACAGCTTGGGTGGCATAAAGTACCGGCATAGCTTGCTGGTTACCCAGATCAGTAAGTTGTAGAATTTTCTCACGTTTGTCTTTGGGGCTTTCTTGAAATAGAATCCAACCCTTTTGTTTATAGTCTTGGCAAATATTAAATACGGTCTGTTTAGGCAAAGACCATTCCTCACTAATTTGTTTTTGTGTGACTTGATTGTCCTTTGATGAGGCAAGGCAGTACAGTACAGCATAATGATTGTAGTGAAACCCTAAGTTTTTTACCATTAAATTCATTGCTGTTTCAATTTCACCAAGGTATTGTGCAAGTTTATCTAACTGCTGCATATCATTTTATTAGTCATTTTTAAGATGGATTAATTTTAACTTAAAAACATGAAAATAAGAAATAATATTTTACAATAGTCCCAAAATTTACTATAATTTAGTCAATTTTAATACTATTTAAAATGCTATGAAAACGATCTTAAAACAAATTGCTATCCATCATCACCTTAAATTAATTCAAACTTTTGCTCTGGTATTATTAGAAAATGCTTTGATTTTGATTTATCCGCTCATGGCTAGTTTTGCCATTAATGCCATGGTGGCTAAACAAACAGGGTTGGCATTAAGTTATGCTGCTTTTGTTTTATTCGTTTGGTTAATTGGATCAGCTCGGCGTGCGGTGGATACACGAACATTCGCACGTATTTATGCACAAACGGTTGTACCAATTATTGTGAACCAACGTAAACAAGGGCAAGCAGTATCAGCAATTACTGCAAGAGTGGCTTTATCACGGGAGTTTGTGAATTTTTTTGAAGAACATTTGCCAACCTTTGTAACCGCAGTGATTTCCTTATTTGGAGCGGCTTTAATGTTGTGCGTATTAGAGCCACTAGTAGGAGTGACAGGCTTGTTGATTTTATTGATATTTATGGGGTTTTTGCCTAAATTTGCCCAAATCAACGATCGGCTTTATTTCAAGCTGAATAACCGCTTAGAGCAAGATGTACATATGATTTCAGGTGGCAAAGAGGCCCAATTAACCAAGCATTACCGCTTTATTGCCAAATTGCGGATTTTAATTTCTAACCGTGAAGCATTAGGTTACCTCTGTATAGGTACAACCATGAGTTTATTATTTACCATTGCCATTATTAAGCTTAGCTTAGCTCCCAACCTTTCCGCAGGGCATATTTACGCATTATTTAGCTATCTATGGACATTTGCTATTAGCTTAGACGATGCCCCTAGATTGATTGAGCAATATTCAGAACTGAAAGATATTGGTAAACGGGTGCAGTTGGAGCAAGAAGTGGTGTAGGGGGGCATTAAGTTTCTTTTAGGCAGGTATAATGGGTTTTGGGAAAGTTTTGCGGTATTACGTAGCAGTTGCACAAAGATTTAATCGATTGAAGACACTATAAATCCTGTTGAAATTTATTGTACAGCAGAAATCTATTGTGCTACAAAACTTACCTAAAACCGATCTTTTTGATAATAAACTATTGAGGCAATTTTTTAATCACAGAAGCGCTTTCAGAATAGATAACAAACACATGGGTACGCTTTGCCCCTTTTTTTCCCTTCTTCTTTTTCAATGTTTACGAGCGACTATCACACAACGTTTATTGGGATTTTTATTTTCTTTTAAACGATTAAACGATAATCAATATGCTCAACTTTTCGATTGGCTTTACGAGGGACAGGATGAACATACATTCTATCCATATCAATTTCTCTGTGCATAAGGGTTAGTTCTCTTTGTTCAAGTAGGGCTTTGCATAATTTATTAGCAAGGACATAGGTAGTTTCATACTGTACCTTCAAATCTCGTGATAATTGCAAAGTAGAAATGCCTTTTATCGCGTTAACAAATAACACAACGGCGATCATGGGTTTGGATAGATAGTTTATGATTGGCAAAAATCGTGCCTGAAGTAGGGCTAAAGGCATGTCGACAATGTTTACAACGAAATTGTTTTCGACTTGTGATAAAATAGGCTTGATGAATACAACCGCACTTAAGGCAAGTTACTTTATTTTGACTTCCCTCTCTCAAGTCACAAAGCAAATTAAACGCCTGTTTATCGGTCAAGTTGACTACTTGACGGATGGAAAGGGTTTTGGCTTTGCTTGAAAGTAGAAAGTGTTGAGGCATAGTTGTAATGCTTCCTTAATTAAACTAGAATAAAAAATAAGTCTGTACTAAATTTCTTATCGTTCAGCGATGAACTATCGTAATGAAGGGCGTGATCCAAATGTGGAAGGGTTGGCAAAAATTCACGAAGCGTTAGAAATTAGCCTCTCTTGGCTATTAACAGGTAAAGGGGCGATGTTCCAATCAGCAACCAAAGAAAGTGATCTGTCTAATCAAGAGGAAAAATTGATTTCTGATTATCGTTCAATGCCTGAAAATCTTAAAGAAGCTTTTGCTATTGATTTTAAAGAAGTCTTTTATAATCAATAAATTACTTGATATTCTAAAATTAAAAAGGACGCAAAAATGTTCCATACAATTAATCTAAATTCCTCTGCTTATTTGTCAAACCTCTTTATTCTGAAAGGGGTATAACATGACTCTTGACTATCAATTCAATGAAAAGAAAAATCAAATTTTTGCTCCTCTTAAAAATAGTTGGTTAAGCTACTCTCCTGAAGAAGAAATACGTCAAAAATTCATCTGCACATTAGTTAATGAATATGGCTACTCTCTTGAACAAATGGCACAAGAATTAAGCCTAACTAATTCCAGTCGTGGCACAGGGCGGGCTAGAGCAGATATTGTCATTTGGAAAAATGAGCAATCAAAAAAAAATAATGAACATGCCGCTATTGTTATTGAATGCAAATCTGATAATGTAACTATTCAACCTGAAGATTATTACCAAGGATTGAATTATGCTACTTGGGCTGGAGCCGATTTTTTTGTTACTCACAACAGCAAAGAAACACGCTATTTTCAAGTTTTTAAAGAAAAATTACCCAAACATTTAGGTAAAGAGTTATCTGATTTACCTACAGCAAAACAATTAAACAGTAACGCCATTGAGCAAATCCTAAAAGAAGAAAAAGTTTTTGAACGAGATGAATTTGCCAAACTACTGCAACAATGCCACAATGTCATCCGCAACAACGACAAATTATCGCCTGAATCTGCTTTTGATGAAATCAGTAAAATTTTGTTTACCAAAATCGTATTTGAACGTGATAACCGCAACAATAATGATAAAACTAAAATTTTCTCAAAAGCAGAATTTGAAAGCCAAGAACAAAACTACAATGACAACGTCCGCCCTTATCTGCAAGGCGATGACAAAAAAACTGATTATGTTCAAATTATTTTCCGCCAAACCAAAGAAAAATATTCACAAGAAGTCCTATTTTCAGAAGATGATGTGATTAAAATCCGCCGTGAAAGTTTCCTTTCTATTGTAGAAAAATTGCAGATTTATAATCTTTCTAAAACATCCGATGACGTTAAAGGTATTGCGTTTGAGAAATTTTTAGGTACGACATTCCGTGGCGAATTGGGACAATTTTTCACACCACGTACCATTGTGGAATTTATGACCGAAATCCTAGATCCACAAGAAGGCGAGCGAGTATGCGATCCTTGTTGCGGTTCAGGTGGATTTTTAATTAACGCTTTTGAATATATGCGTGAAAATATCAAGCAATCCATTGAAAGAGAAAAAGAAAATATCAAAAACCGCTATTTCAATGAGCAATACGAAAACGCCAATGACAGCGAAAAAGCACGCATTGAAAAACAAGTAGATGATTTATTTGTAGAATTAAATAATGAATTAAACTTGGATAATAAAAACAGCCGAATTTATCAGCTTTCACACAATTGTATCTACGGCACAGACGCAAACCCACGAATGGCTCGTGTTTCCAAAATGAATATGATTATGCATGGTGATGGGCACGGTGGCGTACACCATAATGACGGCTTGCTAAACATTAACGGCATTTTTGAAGAGCGTTTTGATGTGATTTTAACTAATCCACCTTTTGGTTCTCGTGTGGCAAAAGATTTAAAAATAACCGCTGAAGACAGTTTAAAAAGTAAACCGCATTACAAAAAATGGATTGATAAATATCCTAACTATACTGACATTGTTGACAAACGAGAGCAAGACATTAAAGAAAATAAAGCAATCGTAGAGAAATACGATGTAGCTCAATACAGCACATTAACCGAGGTGATGTTTATTGAACGTTGCCTAAAATTGTTACGCAAAGGCGGGCGTATGGGTATTGTGCTACCCGAAGGTGTATTAAATAATGGCGATTTACAAAAAGTTCGTCAATATTTTGAAGGCAAAGCAAAAATTATTTTAATTACTTCCATTCCGCAAGATGTGTTTATTGCGTCAGGTGCAACTGTCAAACCTAGCCTTGTCTTTTTAAAACGCTTTACCAAAAGTGAAGAGCAAGCCTATCTGACCGCACAAACACAAGCAATCAACGAAATTGAGCAAAAATACGCCAGTAAAAAAGCTCAATTACAAGCAATTTTGGATAAGAAAGCGAATAAATTGCCAGCCAAAGCCACGAGCGAACAAAAAGCCGAACAGGAAATCTTTAAAAAACAACTTAAAGAGGATAAAAAACAAGCCAAAGAGGAGCTTAAATCGCTAGAAACTCAAATTCGAGATGAAATCCGCCAATCAATCAAAGAAAAATTTGATTATCAAATTCCGCTTGCCGAAGTGGAAAAAACAGGGATTGACAGCAAAGGCGTAGCGATTGAAAACCAGTTGCCAGCGCTTAAAGACGAATATACGCAATACCGCCAATCTGCCAATATTTGGGAAAATCATACCGCTTGTCATTACGAATACACCGAAAGTAACGGAAAATTAAACCGCACTTTACGCACAGTTGAACAGAAGGTGGAATAATGGGAGCGACAAATTTTCAGGCAGCATTTTTGCATTTTGTGGATTTTTCACAATTAACAAATTGGAGTGTTAGTCATTTATTAAAAAATGAGATAAGCTACAATCATAACTTTCAATTAGTGCCTTTGAATAAAATTTTAAAAAGAAACAAAACAGCTATTCAAGTAACTGATAATAAAAAATATAAAAGAATAACTATCAAAATGAATAATGGCGGTGTTTTTGTACGAGATGAAGTTTTAGGCAAGGAAATTGGTACAAAAAATCAATTTTTAGTAAAAGAAAAGCAATTTGTTTTATCTAAAATTGATGCAAGAAATGGGGCTTTTGGCATTGTTAAGAAAGATACCAGTAATGCAATTATTACAGGAAATTTTTGGGCTTATGATGTAGATTATTCATTAATTGAACCTGTATATCTTGAGCTAATTACGACCACAAAACAATTCATTAAATTTTGCCAGCAAAGTAGTGTTGGGACAACAAATAGACATTATTTACAAGAAGATTTATTTCTGGTGGAAAAAATCCCATTACCCGACATCAATACCCAAAAAGCATTAGTCCAAACCTACCAAGACAAAATAGCAAAAGCTGATGAATTGGAAAAACAAGCCAATCAAATAGATAGCGATATTGAGAAATATTTGTTTGAAGAGCTTGGTATTGAAATCCACCAAACTGAGAGAGCCGAAACAGGTAAATTACGATTTGTGAATTTTAGGGAGTTGAATTTGTGGGGTGTCGCCAGTCAAGATGCGATTACTGCCGAGACCATTTTTATATCTAAACAGTTTAAAAATGAACCAATAACAAATTTTTTTGAAATTAATCCAACAACAAAGATTCCGAATAATCAAATAATTAGCTTTATTCCAATGACAAACATTTCTGATATTTATGGAGAAATTACTGTTCATGATAAACAAATATTAAAACCCAACTATACTAAATTTAAAGAAAATGATTTGATTTGGGCAAAAATTACGCCATGTATGGAAAATGGAAAGTCTGCGATAGCAACAAATTTAGAAAATGGCTTTGGGTTCGGCTCAACGGAATTTCATGTTTTACGAGCAAAAAATAATGATTTTTCCATTCATTTATTGCATATACTTTTACGTACTAAACATTTAAGAAGAATTGCAACTCAATATTTCACGGGTTCAGCGGGTCAACAAAGAGTACCAAAATTATTTTTGGAAAAGTTAACACTACCTATCTTAAATTTAGAAATACAAACCCAAATCGTCACCCACATTCAAACCCAAAAGCAGCAGCAAAAAAGCCATCTAACCACTGCTACTGCTTTACGTTGGGACGCACTGGCAGAATTTGAACAAGCTATTTTTCATGCATAAATGCTTAAAATATTTCTTATCTTAAATTTGTAAAATAAAATTAGGAACAACATGTTATTTTTGTTGTTCCTATTTTTTAACTCATATCTTACATTTACTTTTTAATCAATTATTTTGATTATTCTTTAATATCATCACTTAAATAATAGTTTATTATCAAAAAGATCGGTTTTAGGTAAGTTTTGTAGCACAATAGATTTCTGCTGAACCATAATTGAAAACCCTGCAGAATATGTTGAGATTAATATCTCACTTTGATATTCAAAAATAGTTTCTAATATAGACTGTATAATATTTGAGTTTGTTTTTTTATTTCTTTGTATATTATTAACTTCATCATTTTTCAAATAGTTTATTTTTTCATATCTTTTAGAAATAGCATTTCTATTAAATAAGATATTAGCTTTATAATTTTCTAATGTATTCAAACAATCTCTTACTTTCATTTTTCTATAACCGTAAACTTTTCTCAATGATTTTAATTTTATCTACGTTATTATCTTGACTTATATTCCGATAAGGCGTTAGTACTAAAAGGTTGGAGTATTTCATTTAAAGCTTAAATATTATCAGTACAGTTAGTGTGGATTATAAATATTAATTTCACTTATCTTTTCAAGCTCTTTGTTTAGCTCTAGTGATCCATAATATGCTTCTGAATATATACCAGCGTATTCTGCGAGTAATCTAGCATTTTCTTTGCTGTATGTATATACTGGAAACGGTTGTACCTCATTCGCAAACAACCAAATGGTTCGACTTATTCCATCTATAAATGAACAAGCAGTTTCAGTTCTTTGAGAATATCTGATTAATTTATTAAACCAGATAAATGGTTTAATATATACAGACTCCTGTTTTATGTATTGCTCATACGCTATTTGAGCAAGTGGTACTGGGTTTGAGAGACCATAGCTAAATCCTGTTTCAGCATCTCGGAATTTATAGTCATTACGCCAATCCATTTCATTTCCAAACCTAAGTTCGGGGGTTTGTGGAAATTGCGTATTTTGCCACATTTTTAAAAATTTTGTTGATTTGACAAAAACGATATGATGTTCATTATCTGGTTTGCGATAAATAGGGTGTTTCATATAAACCTATTTTTGCTTATTTGTCATTAACTCAAAAACCAGATAATTTTTAAGGTGATAATCGGGACATTCAATATAAATATTATGATTAGGAAATTTTTTTAATTCCATTTTTAATTGCCTCTTTTATAGAATATTAATTTGATCAACTCTCAGAATTGATAGATGAGTTCTGTATTGTAAATATATCGTTATTTATGAACAATATTTTTTAAGATATGTTTATATAACTAATAAACTTAATTTTGTATGAAAACCTTGTCAAGGTTGGGATATTGCAAGATAGATACAGTGGCTCATTTGTTTTGATGATAACAAAAAATGGCAATGGCTTTAAAGTTCGTCACATTTGAACATACAAAACTTAACTTCATTAAGAATGATACTCGGTTTAGTATAGAGCTTAATTGTCTCAGATACGGCTTGTATGTGACAGAATAGTCGATATATTATAAAAAGTTTTTTATGGTTATAACCATAAAATTTAAGTTAAACGAGAATTCTCACCGTTACAGTTTATTGCTCTAATGTAGACCTTAAATTACATTACATGCCAGTTTACAATAATAAGAAAACCCAACCAATCGACTTGATTTTATTGTGTTTTTTACATTTAGATATTATTTGTATGCTATAAAATGAAGGGGAATTAGCTTTGACATATTCTCCACATCAAGGTGGGTAGTTCGTTAAAGGTTGCGAAATAAAAGGTTCAAAGTACATAAATGTTTGATGATATTTCAGTAAAAACATATCTAATTTTGCTTGGTTATAGACTTTGATTACTTTTTCGGTTTCTGTACGTTGTCTCTTATGTTCAAATAATTGAATCACTTCATCAAAGAATGTTGGACAAATACCTGTAAATGCTAATTCTTCATAGTCTTCAATATAATCATCATAACTTCGATTGCTAAGAATAATAGGAGCTTTCAGTCTTTTTGCAATATCTTTAAATGCATCAATTACAAATTTACTTCTAACTAAGTCGGTGTGATAGGGTAAAAATCGTAGTAATCCGTCAATGATAATAACGGGCTGAATGTTTGGTATTTTTTTCTTATTTTTGCATTGGTGTAAAATTGCTTGAATCCAAATGTCATCTGCAGTTTTTAGTTCAAAATCAAAGTGATACAACTTTAATTTGCTTAATTTTTCTTGAATGGATTGAATGTAATCTTTTTCTTTTTTATTAAGAAAATCAGGGTATTTAATATCTTTTAAAGCAAGGCGAGTATATTTTGGAATGAGATGATATTTGATTTTTTCTTTTAAATACTCTCCACAGATAAAAATAACGCAATGAGTATGTGCCAAATATTCTGCAATAGATAGTAGTAATTGTGTTTTACCAATGCCTTTGGGACCAAAAATAAGACTAATTTTTCCGGGCGTTAGCAATTTCCATTCTTTAAGAATTTGACCGATCCAGTCGTATTCTTGAATAATTGAAGTATCAGAAGATGTTGGGGATAGATATAGTTTTTGATTTTGAATTTTTAAATTTGCTGAAGAATGATTAAGTCTTGAGTTCTTATGGATGCTTTCTTGAGTGATTTCTGTTGCTTTTTCTTTATCTGTTGGTAATTTGTTGTTCATTTTGGCAGGCGTAATTTTATTAACAAATAGACTTGCTTCTTGATGAATGGCTTGATTGTAGCTTGTATTAATAGGGGTTGTTGGCCTGTTTGAAAGTGTTTGGGCGGTGTTCGATGGTTCACAAGAATTGAGTTTCTTGTTAAGACGTAGAGATTTCACATTTTTGTTTATTGAAGTGATTTGACGTACACCTCTTTTTTCCACAAAGAGTTCTTTCTTCCCCATGATGATCTCCTATTACCTCATATTGTCTTTATTTTAAGAAAAATATATTAAATTTAAAATAATTTAAAATTAAATTCCCAAAAAATATGCTGAATCATGTGGTTATATGGATAAAGTAATAAGTGAAACTACTTATTTGCGTAGAGTCCACAATATTTTTTTTCATCAAAACAGTGCAATATGATGATGAAGAACAAAAAGGAGTGAAAATGAAAAAACTTGTTTTATTCGTATTGACCATATTTTTAACGGGATGTATGTCCGATCAGCCAGCTTGGTTAAAAGTCAGACGTTCCTCACCGAATTGGGAAAGTGTGAATCGATATGCACAGCAGTATGATTTTCATTGGAATTTGTATGGAAGTCGTAAAACGATGGTCACACAGGTCTTTAGCACCGAAAAAGAGGTATGGGTGCAGTTGGCTTCGATGGAAAGCATTCCTGCCGTATTTGTTGAATTAGAAGATGGTAAAGTTTGGCCACTAAAAACATACCGAAATGAACCCTATCTCGTTATAAAAGGTAATTATCAGCGTTTGGTCTTTCAGATTGGGAAAGAGAAAACCACAGCGGTTTATATGGGTAAAAAGTGAAGTTTGAAACGTTTATCAGGCGATCAGCATCACATCATACAGACAAGTCATCAGCCACGAGATGGGAGGATGTAGGCCTGTGATGTAGGTGGCGACACCGTGTTAGTGTCAGAAATGAAGTGATGACCTCAGCCTTATCTATCATACAGATAAGCCCTTAGCCACGAGATGAGATGAGTGGAGCTGTGATGTAGATGGCGACACCGTGTTAGCGTCAGAAATGAAGTGATGACCTCAGCCTTATTCGTCATACAGACAAACCCTCAACCGCAAGATGGGAGGATGTAGGCTTGTGATGTAGGTGGCGTAACACTGTGAATCTGGATTTGAATGATGTGCGTTACTGATCAGAAAAACGTGAGGTGATAAAAAATACCGACCAGTCTTGGTCGGTATAAAAGAAGTGTTATTTCTTCATTATCTCTGAGTCAGTATGAGAAGAACGTTTATTTTTTCATCATATCGAAAAATTCGTCATTTGTTTTTGTTGCACGAATTTTATCGATAATAAACTCCATGGCTTCCACTTCATCCATATCATGGATAAATTTGCGAAGTACCCACACTTTTTGGAGAATTTCTGGAGGCAGTAATAGTTCTTCACGGCGGGTGCTGGATTTATTCAGGTTAATAGCAGGGTACAAGCGTTTTTCAGCTAATCGACGTTCTAAGTGAACTTCAGAGTTACCTGTGCCTTTGAACTCTTCATAAATCACTTCATCCATACGACTACCTGTTTCAATCAATGCCGTACCAATAATTGTCAAAGAACCGCCTTCTTCAAGATTACGAGCAGCACCAAAGAAACGTTTGGGACGGTGAAGTGCATTAGCATCCACCCCGCCTGTTAATACTTTTCCAGAAGAGGGAATAACTGTGTTATAAGCACGTGCTAATCGAGTAATCGAGTCAAGCAGGATGATAACATCTTTTTTCATTTCAACTAAACGTTTGGCACGTTCGATCACCATCTCCGCTACTTGTACGTGACGATTAGCAGGTTCATCAAACGTAGAGGCAATCACTTCGCCACGAACAGTGCGTTGCATCTCAGTAACTTCCTCGGGACGTTCATCTACCAATAAGACGATTAAAGTCGCATCAGGATTATTTTCAGAAATAGAATGAGCAATTCTTTGCATCATAATAGTCTTACCTGATTTAGGGCTGGCAACGATTAAGGCACGCTGACCAAATCCTAATGGGGCAAAAATATCTAAAATTCGTCCAGTACAGTTTTCTTCGCCTTTTAGGTTTCGTTCCAAACGTAGCGAACGATCGGGGTGCAAAGGTGTTAAATTATCAAACATAATGCGATGTTTCATAATTTCAGGTGCGACACCGTTTACACTGTCAACTTTAACCAAAGCAAAGTAACGTTCACTGTCTTTAGGAACGCGAACTTCACCCTCAATCATATCGCCGGTATGAAGATTAAAACGACGGATTTGGGACGGTGAAATATAAATATCTTCCGTACTGGCCAAATAAGATGTTTCTGGCGAACGCAAAAAACCAAAACCGTCAGGTAATACTTCTAATACGCCGTTACCGAAAATTTGTTCGCCTTGTTTTGCATGTTTTTTTAAGATGGCAAACATGAGTTCTTGTTTGCGAAAGCGGTTGGCGTTATCAATTTCTAGTTGCTCTGCCATGTTTAATAACTCAGATACATGAAGAGCTTTAAGATCATTAAGATGCATGAGATTTTACTATTTTATGGGAGAAAAATTAAGAATATTAAGTGTCTATCTCATTATTAATCATTCGTCTTTTCGACCTTTAGATAGACACTTAGCAATGAATTGGTTCAGATTATACAAGATTTTTAGAAACAAATTCAAGTAGTCCGTTCGCACCGACATGAGAAGCGGCTAACTGTCCGTTTTTAAACATTAATAATGTTGGGATGTTACGAACACCGTACTGAGCAGGTGTTTCACGATTTTCATCAACATTGACTTTAACCACTTGCAATTTTCCAATATTATCCTGGGCGATTTTTTCTAATAAAGGTGCAATGGCTAAGCATGGATTACACCAAGGGGCCCAAAAATCAACTAATACGGGAATATCAGATTCTAAAACATCTAATTCAAAAGAGGCATCATTGACGCTTTTTATTAAATTACTCATTTTTATCGATTCCTTTTTCGCACAATTTATCAATTATATATTGTTATCAAATTTTTTTTCAATAGAAACAGACAAGACTTCACGAAATCATATAAAATATATCTGTAATTAATAACAGTACTAATGAGGTATTATTGGTGTCAAAAAGTCATTATGATGAGTCGTCCATTCGAGTGTTAAAAGGACTTGAACCCGTACGTGAACGTCCTGGTATGTATACTCGGACAGATAATCCTTTACATATTGTCCAAGAACTTATTGACAACGCGGCAGATGAGGCTTTGGCGGGGTTTGCTAAACGTATTGAAGTGATTTTACATGCCGATCAGAGTGTAACCGTAGCAGATAATGGTAGGGGAATTCCGACAGGATTGCATCCCGAAGAAAAAGTACCCGTTGCCGAGATTGTGTTTACTCGTTTGCATGCAGGTGGAAAATTTAATAAAGAAGCTGATGGTGCTTATGCTTTTGCAGGCGGACTGCATGGTGTAGGGGTTTCGGTGACGAATGCACTATCTACCCGACTAGAAGTAGAAATTCAGAGAGATGGGCATCTTTATGGTTTATGCTTTGAAAATGGAGGGCAGGTTGCTGAACCGTTGCATATCATAGCTGAAACGAAGAGTAAACGAACTTCTGGGACGAAGGCTCATGTATGGCCAGATCCCAAGTATTTTGATTCTGCTATTATCCCCGTTAATGAACTTATCCATTTGCTAAGATCGAAGGCAGTGTTGATGCCAGGGATTAAGGTCAGTTTAAAAGTTGAAAAAACGGATACGGAATACGACTGGTGTTATGAAGATGGGCTAAAAGGCTATTTGGCGGAGAATCTGGATCCTGAGTGGATGTTGACCTCTATTTTTACTGCTCAGGAATATATGAGTGAGTCAGATGATCATTTCTCAAAGGGTGAGGGAGCACAGTGGGCTTTGGCTTGGACCACAGAGGGAGCGATAACACGTGAGTCTTATGTGAACTTGATTCCCACTACAGCAGGAGGTACGCATGAAGCAGGTCTAAGAGAAGGGCTGTTTAATGCGGTGAAAAACTTCATTGAAATGCACAATCTGATGCCAAAAGGAATCAGATTATTGCCTGACGATGTGTTTTCAAGAGTAAGCTTTGTTTTATCAGCTAAAGTGCTCGATCCTCAGTTTCAAGGACAAACCAAAGAACGACTCAACAGCCGTGATGTTTTGCGTTTAGTCAGTAATTTTGTGCGTTCACAATGCGAGCTTTGGTTAAATGCAAATGTAGAATACGGTAAAAAACTGGCTGATTTTGTGATTAAACAAGCTCAAGCACGTGCTAAAGCTACGAAGAAGGTAGAAAAGCGTAAAAGTTCAGGCGTGGCCGTTTTGCCAGGTAAACTGACCGATTGCGAATCACAAGATAGCACTCGCACGGAAATCTTTTTAGTGGAGGGGGACTCTGCTGGTGGATCGGCCAAAATGGGGCGTGATAAGGAATTTCAGGCGATTTTGCCTTTGCGTGGTAAGGTGCTAAATTCTTGGGAAGTCGAAAAAGATCGTTTATTTGCGAATAATGAGATTCATGATATTTCAGTGGCTATCGGTGTGGATCCGCATCGACCCGATGAAGATGTCGATTTGTCTGGCTTACGTTATCGTCGTATTTGTATCTTATCGGATGCGGATGTGGATGGTTCGCATATTCAGGTATTGTTGTTGACTTTGTTTTATCAGCATTTTCCCAAGTTGGTTGAAAATGGTTTTATTTTTGTGGCTCGTCCGCCTTTATTCCGTGTGGATGTCGCGGCACAGGGAAAACGTCCTGCTCGTAAAATCTATTGTTTAGACCAAAAAGAATTGAATAAAACAATCGATAAGTTGAAAAAAGAAGGCCATAAAGAAACCCAATGGTCAGTCAGTCGTTTCAAAGGTTTGGGTGAAATGAATGCCCAACAGCTTTGGGAGACAACGTTAAATCCCGATACGCGTCGTTTAAGTCCAGTCGGCTTGGGTCAAATGACCGCAGAAGAAACTCAAAAAGTATTTTCGATGCTGATGTCAAAAAGTGAATCACCAAGCAGACGTAGTTGGCTAGAAGAAAAAGGAAATTTAGCACAGGTAGATATTTAAATGCAGAACGAAATTCATTCTATTTTTAATCAAGACGATGATGCGATTACATTGGGACGATATGCCGAACAGGCCTATTTAGACTATGCAGTCTCCGTCGTCAAAGGTCGTGCCTTACCCGAAATTAGCGATGGACAAAAACCTGTCCAAAGACGTATTTTATACACCATGAATCAAATGGGCCTAAAGGCGGGGGCTAAGCCTGTTAAGTCGGCTCGCGTAGTAGGGGATGTGCTAGGGAAATTCCATCCACACGGTGATAGTGCTGCTTATGAAGCAATGGTTCGCATGGCTCAGGATTTTTCATTACGTTATCCTTTGATTGATGGACAAGGTAATTTTGGGTCGCGTGATGGGGATGGTGCCGCTGCCATGCGTTATACAGAGGCCCGTTTAACGCCGATTGCCTCACTTTTATTGGATGAATTGGATGAGGGAACAGTCGAATTCACGCCTAATTATGACGGTACACAAGAGGAGCCTGTTTGTTTGCCTGCTCGTTTGCCAATGATGTTATTAAATGGTGCCTCAGGTATTGCGGTGGGCATGGCGACTGAAATTCCATCACATCATTTAGGTGAGGTGGCACAAGCCTGCATTAGTTTATTAAAAAATCCTTTGCTCAGTCATGAAGAATTAATGACCTTGATTCCTGGTCCTGATTTTTCGGGGGGAGCACAGATTATCAATACACCAGAAGAGTTGTCAGAAATGTATCTCACGGGGAAAGGCAGTTTGAAAACCCGTGCAAGATGGGAATTTGAAGAGATGGCAAGAGGCCAATGGCAATTAGTTGTTTATGAATTGCCTCCTAGTACGTCCTCCCAAAAGGTGCTTGAAGAGATTGAAGCGATAACGAATCCGAAAATCAAAGCAGGCAAAAAAACATTAACCTCTGAGCAACAACAAGCAAAACAAGCGATGTTGAATGTGTTGGATACGGTCAGAGATGAATCAGGTAAAGATCATCCTGTACGATTAGTGTTTGAGCCAAAATCCTCGCGTATTGATCGCGATGAGTTTGTTAATATGTTATTAGCTCACACTAGCATGGAATGTAATGTTCAGCTTAATTTGGTTTGTATTGGTTTAGATGGTCGTCCTGCACAAAGAAGCTTGCTTGATATTCTCAAAAACTGGTTGGCTTTTAGACGAAATACGGTTCTAAAACGTACACAATATCGTTTGGACAAAGTCATGGACCGTATTGAGGTGCTAGAGGGAAGACGCATTGTTTATTTAAATATTGATGAAGTCATTGCGGTGATTCGTGAATCTGAAACGCCTAAAGACGCACTAATGGCTCGATTCCAGCTTACCTCGCGTCAAGCCGAAGATATTTTAGAGATGCGTTTGCGTCAGTTAGCAAAATTAGAAGGTATCAAAATTGAACAGGAATTGGCCGATAAGATCCTCCAAAAACAAGAGCTGACACATTTATTGACTGATGGCAAGGCACTTGAAAAATTGATGATAAAAGAAATTCAAGCCGATGCCAAACAATTTGGTGATGAACGCAGAACCTTAATTCAAGCGGCAGATAAAGCCAGTGTTGAAGAAAAAATCATTGATGAACCCGTCACGGTCGTGATCTCGAAGATGGGCTGGATTCGTTCTCGCCAAGGCCATGGTCATGATTTAAGTAATGTAAGTTTCAAAACAGGGGATAAGCTCTACGCTGTTTATGAATGTCGCACCGTTGATAAGATGATTGTTTTGGGGACAAACGGGCGTGTCTATACCTTGCCAGTTGCGAATTTACCTGCATTTAGAGGTGATGGACAACCCATTACTACCATGATAGATTTAGAATCAGGCACGAAGTTTGCCCATGCTATCGTGGGTGCGTCAGATTCTCGTTGGATTTTGGCCAAAACATCGGGATTAGGGTTTGTTTGTCAGTTCTCTGATATGGAAAGTCGCCTAAAAGCGGGTAAAAACTTTATCACGATGGACGATGAATCTAAGCTTTTAAAACCTGTTTTATTAGATGAAACGGCCCAAATGATTGGTTTGCTCAGTGAATCAGGACGTTTCTTGGTAATCTCAAAAGATGAGCTTAAAGTACTATCTTCAGGTGGATTAGGTACGATATTAATGGGCTTAGATCCTAAAGATTCATTGGCTCAGGTCATTCCTATTGGTCCACAAGGAATTAAAGCCAGTGGCATTTATCGTAGCAAACACACCGAAGATTTGCTTACTTTGGATGATTTGAAAGAGTATGAGGGTAAACGTGCCAGAAAAGGTAAGTTATTGCAAGTACGCATGAAACAGGCAAGTTTATTTTCTTTATAAACAAAAAAACAACATTTTTAAAGAAAATCGTCCCTAAATGAGGATGATTTTCTTTTTTATTTAAATTATTTTTGATAATCATTCTCATTCTTATTGAAAAATATTAAAACCTCAAGTATGATAGCTTGAGTAATCGAAAACGAAATTATTTTATATGGGAGGAATGATGAAACTTCGTTCATTAAATTACGCATTACTTAGTGTTTTAGGTTCAACTATCATCGCCACAACAGCATCAGCAGATGTAAATGTGTATTCATACCGCCAAGAATATCTTATTAAGCCGATGTTAGATGAGTTTACTAAAGAAACAGGCATTAAAGTCAATGCAATTTATGTCAAAGAGGGGATTGCAGAACGTTTAAAACGTGAAGGTAAATTAAGCCCAGCGGATATTGTTTTAACGGTGGATATTAGTCGTTTACAGGAATTAGTGAACGAGGGATTGGTCCAGTCATTTGACTCAAAAGTCGTGGACGCAAATATTCCAGCGAATTTCCGCACTGATGATTGGGTAGCATTGACATCAAGAGCCAGAGCCATCTACACGTCTAAAGATAGAGTGGGTCGTTTACCTGAAAACTTTACTTACTTAGATTTGGCCGATCCTAAGTATAAAGGTAAGGTATGCGTTCGTTCTGGTAAACATCCTTATAACGTTTCATTATTGGCATCTATTATCGAACACCATGGTGAAAAAGCGGCTAAAAAATGGCTTGAGGGCGTTAAAGCTAATTTAGCGAGAAAACCTCAAGGTGGCGATCGTGATCAGGTCAAAGCGATCATGGAAGGGGTGTGCGATTACGCGTTGGGTAACTCTTATTACTACGGTAATATGTTGACGAATGATAAGAAACCTGAACAAAAACAGTGGGCTGAATCAGCTTATATTAACTTCCCTAACCAACAGGCGGAAGGAACGCATATGAACGTTTCAGGTGTCGCGTTAACTAAATACGCTCCTAATAAAGCAGAAGCGATTAAATTAATCGAGTTCTTAACGGGTGATAAAGCTCAGGAAATGTATGCTGATGTGAATTATGAATATCCCGTTAAACCTGGTGTGCCTACTTCAAAATTAGTCGCGTCTTGGGGAACATTTAAGCAAGATTCTGTTGATTTGAAGAAGATTGCCAAATACCATAAACAAGCGTTAAAGTTAATTGATGAAGTGAAGTTTGACGTTGAATAAGAAGAATCGTTCATTAACTAAAAAAAGCTGGCACCATCTTATATGGTTGCTAGCTTTTTTACTCTTTTTACCTATTTTTGCCTTATTTTGGGAATCTTTTTCGGGATTCTCTGAACATTTTTCACACCTATATCATACGGTGTTGTTCATCTATATCAAAAACTCCCTGATCCTTTTAGTAGGGGTCTGTTTAATGGCCATTATATGGGGCGTTCCCAGTGCTTACTTTGTTAGTCGCTTTCAGTTTCCAGGGAGAAAGTTTTTTAGATGGGCCTTGTTATTGCCATTGGCCTTGCCAGCCTATTTAGTGGCTTTTGTTTATACGAATATCTTAGATTATGCGGGACCGATTCAGATTTTTTTAAGGCAGTTATTTGAATGGCAGACGGCATCAGACTATTGGTTTGTGGATATGCGAACCATGGGAGGTGCTATCTTTGTGCTATCTTTGGTTTTTTCGCCCTATATATTTTGGCTAAGTAATATTAACTTTTCTGAACAGTCTATGTCCTTGATCCATGCCGCAAAGTTGCAGGGGAAAAGCCAACAACAGATTTTCTGGCGCATACAATTACCATTAGCTAGACCTGCGATTGCCGTGGCATCCACGCTGGTGGCGATGGAAACGTTGGCTGATTACGGTACCGTCGCGTATTTTTCAGTATGGCATATCACCACGGCGATTTTTAATGCATGGATTGATTTGGGAGATTTGCCACTGGCATCGCAATTGTCCTGCTTGACTTTATTATTTGTGGTCGTACTCATTGTATTAGAAAAAAGAAGCAGAAGAAAAACGACATTATACGCTCATGAATATGAACCCATTGTGCTAGAGAAACCAAAGAAAGTGAATGCTTGGTTGATGACAGGCTGGTGTACATTAGTCTGGAGCTTGGCTTTTTTAGTTCCTAGTATTTGGTTAATAAATGAAGCATATGTGTATATTGATCAAACGGATTGGTCCGTGTTTTACCAAATGTCCATGACTTCTTTTTCCTTAGCTTTTTGGGTGGCTTTGATCGCAGTCATCATCGCGTTTATCCTCCAAGTGGCTAAAAGAGTGAATTTTCCTCATGCCACCTTGTTAACACGAATGGCCTCGTTAGGGTATGCCATACCTGGCACGGTATTGGCCATTGGGGTGCTAATCGTGACAAGTACCTTGGATCATTGGATAAATGATGGGGTGGTTTATTTTGGAGGTTCCATTATTGGCTTAGTCTTTAGCGGTACCTTATTGGCGATTGGCTTTGCCTTTCTTTGTCGATTCAGTGCTGTTGCGATTGGATCGGTGGAATCTGGATTTGAAAAAATTCCAAATAGTTATGATGAAGCCGCTAAGCTACAAGGCCATTATTTGAGGTCAATCGCACAGAAAATTTGGTTGCCTTTGTTAAAAAGTAGTTTGTTTACGGCTTTTTTGCTGGTGTTTTTAGAGTCTCTAAAAGAACTTTCTGCGGCTTTATTACTGCGTCCATTTAATGTAGAAACCTTATCAACTTATATTTATCAATATATGGCCACTGAACGTTTTGAACTGGTTTCTATTCCAGCATTATTGATGGTTTTGATCGGATTGCCTCCTGTTTTATTATTGACGTATTCTATGGATAAAAGAAAATGACATTAAGCTTGGAAATAAAGGATTTAAAGGTATCTTACGGACAGCAAACCGTCATTCAATCTTGTCATTTAAGTTTGAACAAAGGAGAAATTTTAAGCTTGCTGGGGGCTTCGGGTTGTGGAAAAAGCACGATCCTACGAGCGATTGCTGGCTTGAAATCGATTGACGCTGGCACGATTCGTATTGCGGGTCAGATTGTTGATGAAGCAGGGTACTGCCTACCGACACAAAAACGTCCTGTCGGCATGATTTTTCAAGACTATGCTTTATTTCCACATATGACCGTGAACGAAAATATTTGCTTTGGCTTGGAACATTTAGATAAAACGACTCAAACGCAGCTAGCCAGAGAAAGCCTAGCGATGGTTCGATTAGAACATTTTTCTGATCGCTATCCGCATGAGTTATCAGGTGGTCAACAACAGCGAGTGGCTATCGCTCGGGCATTGGTGCGTAAACCTCATTTACTGTTATTAGATGAACCGTTTTCTAACTTAGACCAAAGTGTCAAAGAAGAGTTAATGAGTGAAATGAGACAGATATTTAAACAATCACAAATGAGTGCGATTATGGTCACCCACCATAAAGCTGAAGCGATGTTTCTATCTGATCGCATTGCCGTGATGGGACAGGGAAATATTCAGCAAATTGATACCGTGATGGCCATTTATGATTTTCCTCAAAATAACGCTATTTCAACGATGCTGGGCCATACTACCTTATTAAAAGCAAAGAAAAATCACCATGGTTATGAAACGGCTTTGGGGCCGTTAAAAACCTTAGAGGGCTTGCATTATGAACATCAGGAAGCGGACATTATCCTACATTTGAGGCCACATCAAATTAGTCTCAACACAGACACGATGCCTCATAATGCAGTGGTTAAGTCGTTTATTTTTATGGGCGATTACTGTATTTATGATTTATTGTTGACATCGGGTGAGATCATCAGTGTGATGGCGTTTAAACGTTATCATCCAGGACAATCGTTACATTTACAAATTGATCTTTGAGATAAATCGAATCCTTAATCGCTATATTGTATTAAAATCCTAAGTTTCAATTTTCAGAAGGACGTTGACATGAGTTATCAGGTTACTGTTTTGCCATCTGGCCATCAGTTCCAAGTTAATGAATATCAAAGTGTATTGGATGCTGCGTTAGAGGCGGGTATCATTATTCCTTATAGTTGCAAAGGCGGTAATTGCTGTAGCTGTAAAGGAAAAATTGTGGAAGGAAAAACCACGGATGTGCCGTTAGAAAACTTGCTGGAGACTACCGAAATCCAAGCAGGATACACCTTATTATGTCAGGCTAAACCGCTTTCTGATTTAAAAATTGAGGTCAATGAAGTTCGTTTGGCGGGTGATGTTCGTATTCGCAAATTACCTGTACGGGTGATGGGTTTAGATCGTTTATCAGATGATGTGATGAAAGTAACGCTTCAACTGCCTGCAAACGAAGATTTTCATTACTATCCTGGCCAATATATCGAGTTTATTCTAAAGGGAAATGTCAGACGTGCTTACTCCATTGCCAATATTAGCAATGAACAGAAACAGCTCGAATTACATATTCGCCACCTCCCATCTGGAATGTTTACCGATCATGTATTTGGTGCAGGTCAAACCGCGATGAAAGTAAGGGAAATTTTGCGTATTGAGGGGCCTTTAGGTACGTTTTACTTACGTCAAGATAGCGATAAACCTATTATTATGTTGGCAACGGGTACGGGTTTTGCACCGATTAAGGCTTTGGTTGAAACGTCGATTAACGCCTCATTACAACGTCCGATTCATATTTACTGGGGTGGACGCTACCAAAAAGATCTGTATATGCAGTCTTTAATTGAACAGTGGGTCCAAACCTATCCTCATATTAAATTTACTCCAGTTCTATCGCGAGAAAAACCAGCAGAAAATTGGCATGGAAAAACAGGTTATGTGCAAGATGCGGTGTTGTCCGATATACCGAATTTAACAGGGTATGAGGTATATGCATGTGGCTCACCTGCGATGATTGAGTCAGCTAGACATGCGTTCTTAAAATCGGGGTTAAATGCGGATGATTTTTATGCGGACGCTTTTATTATCCAAAAAACTTAATCATCGAATAGGACAAAATATACCTAGTTAGTATTCTTTGATTTATTTACACTAGGCATGACCATTAAGGTTGTGCCTATGTTTTTTAGATTACTCATCTTTGCTGTTTTAATCTGCATTGCCAGTGTCCAGCTTTTACCTGATTTATATATTCTCCATGCACTGCTTGCTTTGGGGATATGCGTTCCGTTTTTCTTTTTTCAGAAAACGAGAACAGGTGCCTTTTTTGTATCGATTTGTATCTTGGCGTTTTTATACAGTCATTATCGAGCTTGGATGCGTCTGGAACAAAGATTAGATGCTGCAGTCGTCAATCAGTCCATTTCCTTAACGGTTAAAGTGATTAGCTTACCCGTTAAACGTCCTAATCAAATAACGATGATGGTCAAACGAGTTGGGCAAGATAATCAGGCTTCATGGCCAGAATATTTTCAATTACACATTAAGTCTTCTTTATATGAGTCTGAAGCGGACCTTGAACCTTGTGATGAAATCGCTTTGACCGTATCATTGCGTCCTATCCACGCTTTACAGAATTTTCATGCCTTTGATTACGAACAATATGCTTTTGCTCATGATGTACTGGCAGTGGGGCAAGCAAAGCAAATCCGTGCCATCGAGAAAGGTGATTGGTCTGCGGACTGTGCGATAGATTTGCTTCGACAAAAAATCAAGCAACAATTAAGTCGCATATTACCCAATAAAGCATATCAACCCATCATGATAGCCTTGGTGGTAGGGGATCAAGCTTCAATCACTCAAGAACAATGGAATTTGTTTAATATATCGGGCATTACGCATTTGGTTTCCATCAGTGGCTCGCATATCACCATGTTATGCACGATGGTCGTGTTTGCATTAAGTAAATTGGGGGCAAGAATCAAGCGACGTGGTTTATGTCTGGGTGACTACATCAATATCAATCATATGGCATTGGTGCTGGGGCTGATGGTGGCTTGTTTTTACTGTTTTATTGCAGGGTGGGGGATTCCTGCACAAAGAACCTTTTTTATGCTGGCCATTACCAGTATGAGTTTGGTGTTTATGAGAAAAGTGGCCTTAATCGATTCCTTATTATTGGCAGCTTTGGGCGTGTTGTTATGGGATCCTTGGGCGGTTTTAGCTAGCGGTTTTTATTTATCATTTATTGCGGTCGCTATTTTGTTTTATGCCTCTCAGTTGCATTTGGGGTTTGCACTGATCAAAGCTCAGCTGGTGATTACCTTTGCACTGATTCCTATACTTATTTTTTTATACCATCAAGTTTCGTTAATTTCACCGATTGCTAATGCATTAGCGATTCCTTTAATCGGCTTTATCATTACGCCATTAAGCCTGTTATTGGCCATTCTGAGCTGTTTTGAATCCATGGATGTCGTGAGTATTCAGTTGGCGGCATTGACCTATTTTTGTCTAGAAAGCTTAATGATATTCATACAGTATTTGGCGGATTGGAAATGGGCGTTAATTCCTATGTCAGCACCCACCACGAATGTGTTTTTATTAAGTTTAATCGGCATGATTATGTTGGCTTTGCCATGGAAGAAAACAGCAATATTACTAATGATACCTTTGCTGACGTTAAGCTCGGTTATACCTGTGGCCAATTGGCAATTAGTCGCTCTTGATGTCGGACAGGGAAGTGCCATTATCATCCGCGAGAAAGACAAAGTACTACTGTATGATACGGGCATTGCTTATGGTTTAGATTACGATATGGGCAAAAGGGTGATTTTGCCTTATTTACAAGCCAAAGGTATCGATAAGATTGATGTGCTGGTTTTATCTCATTCTGATAATGATCATGTGGGTGGTTTGATCAGTCTATTGGAAAATATAAAGATCGAACATATCTATGCTTCATTTCAGGTAGATGCTTGGTTGGCTTTACAGGAAGCAAATTATCAAACTCAGATTAAGCTACATTCTCCTCAAGTGATGTATGAACCATGTGATGATAAGCAGTCATTTAATTGGGAGAATTTAAGTTTTCGTTTTTTAAATCATCGTTCTTTGATGCGAGCAAAAAGTAGTAACGATGACTCTTGTGTCTTATGGGTTCAAGATGCAAAAGGGCGTTCAGCCTTGTTATTAGGGGATGTGAGTAAACGTATTGAAAAACAGATAATCGCGACCCATCAATTAGGACAGGTTAGTGTGCTAATGGCTGCTCATCATGGTTCTAAGACCTCCTCCAGCCGTGAACTCATTGAACACTTAAAAGTCGATCATGTTGTGTTTCAAAGTGGCTTTTTGAATCGATTTAAACATCCTCATTTTTCTGTTTGGAATCGCTGGAAAGACAGTCATCGTTGGGCAAATGTGGTAGAGGGGGCGATAGAATTTAATTTCTTTGAACAGGATATAGAAATTTCAACGGCCAGAAAAAATCGTTATTGGTCTCAAAAGTGGTTATTTAAAAGATTACATGGTATGCTAATGCCTGAATAAAGGTCTGCTTATGAGTAAAGATTTACACTGTCATTCAAATGTTTCGGATGGTATTTATCGCCCCAGCCAATTAGCCCATATGGTTTATGAACATGGTGCGGATACTTGGTCTTTAACGGACCATGACGAAATAATGGGATTGGCTGAAGCCCGACAGGCCTCTGAATCCTTGGGATTGACGTTTATTAACGGTGTGGAAATTTCATGTTTGTTTATGGATAAAACCGTGCATATTGTAGGCTTAGGTTTTGATGACCAACATGAGGGGTTGAAACAGTTTTTACGTTCGATACAGGAAGATAGAATCCGACGAGCAAAATTAATGGCTGAAAAATTAGAAGACCTTATTCATATTCCCCATATTTATCAAGGAGCATTACAATATTGCCAACGCGAGCTACAAATTGGCAGAGTGCATTTTGCACGCTACTTGACTGATAAAGGTTGCGTGGAACATATTAATGAAGCGTTTGATCGATATTTGGCCGATGGAAAACCCGCTTATGTGCCTGGAAAATGGGCCAGTATCCAAGAAGCCGTTTCTTATTTGAAACAAGCTGGTGGCGTGGCGGTGATTGCTCATCCAGGCCGATATGCGTTAACCAAAATGGAATTTTATGCTTTGTGCTTAACGTTCAAAAAGTCGGGAGGACAAGGTATTGAGGTAGTCACTGGTTCGCATCGTAAGGAGTTGTATCGAACTTACGCTGAGATAGCGAATGAATGGGGGTTTTATGCCTCATGTGGTTCAGACTATCATGGGATAAAACCTTATGAAATGATGATCGGTAAGGTGCCAGCATTACCGAGTCATGTAACGCCTATATGGAAGTTGTGGTGTGAGTGAAAAAAATTACATAACCAAAGCAGGTTATCGACAGTTAAGAGATGAACTTCAACATCTCGTCAATAAAGAACGTCCAGAAGTGGTGAATATTGTTTCATGGGCCGCTTCAAATGGCGATCGTTCGGAAAATGGAGATTATATTTATGGCAAAAAACGTTTAAGAGAAATTGATAAGCGTATCCGTTTTTTGACCAAACGTTTAGAGTTGGCTGAAGTGATAGACCCTTCAGAACAACCTAACCAAGACTATGTGTTTTTTGGTGCTTGTGTTGATTATATTGATGAACAAGACGAAGAAGTGCATGTACAGATTGTTGGTGTGGATGAAGCCGATCCTTTGGCAGGGAAAATCAGTTGGGTTTCGCCCGTTGCTAAGGCCTTATTACGTAAAAAAGTAGGGGATACGGCTTTTTTGCAAACACCTTCAGGACCGAAAGAATTAGAAATTATTGATATTACTTATCCAGAGAGTTAATGATGAATACAAAAAATTGGCCTTATCCTAAATTAATCGCTCATCGTGGTGCAGGTAAGTTTGCACCTGAAAATACCTTGGCTGCCATGAGATGTGGGGCAGATCATGGATTTGAAATGTTTGAGTTTGATGCTAAGTTAAGTAAAGATAATCATGTGGTTTTATTGCATGATGATGACGTTGATCGCACTTCAAATGGCAAAGGAAAAGCGGCACAGAAAACCTATTTGGAATTATTGTCTTTAGATTTTGGTTCTTGGCATAGTGCTTATTATGCGGGTGAATCGATCCCTAGTTTGGCGAGTATTGCCTCATACACGATTGAAAATGGTTTGTATTGTAATGTAGAGATTAAGCCTTGCCCAGGACGTGAAGAAGAAACAGGTACCTTAGTTGCTCGTGCGGTGAAAACCTTATGGAAAGACGCAGATTTGCCCGTGTTGCTTTCTTCATTTGAGGAAAAAACATTAAGAGCCGCTCAAGCAGAAGCACCTGAGATCGCTCGAGCTTATTTATGCGAAGCTTTGCCTGAAAATTATATGCAAGTGTTTAAAGAGTTGGGATGCGTAGCGGTTAACTTAGATGACAAAATCGTCACTAAGCCTTTGATCGATGAATTCCATCAAGAGAATATTCGCGTATGCGTGTGGACGGTCAATGATTATCGCCGTGCCAAAGAGTTGTTTTCATGGGGATGTGATGCCATTATTACTGACGAAATGGAGCGTTTAAGTCCATTGAGTATGGGACTGACTCAATATGTTTAGCTATCGACATGGGTTTCATGCAGGTAATCATGCTGATGTGTTAAAGCATGCGGTGTTTTTGGACATTATTCGCTATTTTCAACAAAAAGATAATCCTTTTTGGATAATTGATACGCATGCAGGTGCAGGGGTCTATGACTTAACTAGCCAATGGGCCCAGCAATCAGGGGAGTTTTATGATGGGGTCGAACGACTTAAAGAACGTCCTCATTGCCCCGAACTGATCGATCATTATCTTACGTTTATTCACGATACGATGGAGGATAATGTGTATCCTGGATCGCCGTGGATAGCGATGTCTATGTCACGTGACCGAGATAAATTACGCTTTTTTGAATGGCATCCTAATGAGTTTCAAAATCTAAACGCGTTTGTCCAATCCCAAGACAGAGCCTTGCAAAGAAATATCATGACGTTTCATGCTGATGGTTTTGTGGGAATTAAAGCTTTATTACCGCCACCCACTAAACGAGCTATTACCATCATTGATCCGTCTTATGAAAATAAGCGAGATTATCAGTCGGTGATCACGTGTTTACAAGAAGCATTAAAACGCTTTGCCACGGGGTGTTATATCGTTTGGTATCCTTTGGTTAAACGGGTAGAACGACAAGAGATGCTTAAACAGCTTGAAAAAATGAAGGTCTCATGGTTGCATGTTTCATTGCAAGTGAAATCGCCCGAAGCGGTGGGTTTATATGGAAGTGGCTTATTTATCGTGAATCCTCCTTATCAACTTGAACAAAAGTTAAAGGAGGCCATGCCTGTTTTATGTGAAATGTTGGCACAGGATGAAAATGCTCATTTTGTGATAAAAACATCCGCGTAACATGATAAAATCATTTGTTTTACTTTATTAATCGTAGAGAGTTGTTTCATGTTGGAATTTATTCGAAGACATCAACGAGTCGTACTAATTTTATTAGCATTACTGGTATTTCCTTCCTTTATATTCTTTGGCGTAGCAGGATATACGAGTTTTCTGACTCATAAAGTGGTTATTGCTAAAGTGAATGACACTGAAATCACAGAAGACCAGTTTAAACAGGCATGGAATCATTATATTGAGAGCCAACGTTCTGAATTAGGTGCAAACTTTGATGTTTCTATGATTGACACTCACCAAAATCGCCTAGATTTTCTTAATGCGATGATTAATGAAGTGGTAACACGTGATACGGTTCGTAATAACTATTTCCGTGCGACAACAGCAATGTTACGTCAGGTTATTGCAAGTAACCCTGAATTCCAAGAAAACGGTGTGTTTTCTCAAGAAAAATATTTGAATTATTTGCGTTCATTCCGTATTACAGCTGAGCAGTACGAAAATTATTTGGCTAATAATATTGCTTTGTCTCAAGTGCTTGACCCCGTGGTCAAAACCAGTATCATTTCAAATAAATTAGAAAATGATATGAAACAGTCACTAACTCAAGTGCGTAAAGCTACGTTGAAAAATTTCTTAGCCAGCGATTATCAGTCTTCGATTAATGTTACAGACGAGGAAATGCATCAGTGGTATGAGAAAAATAAAGATACGTTGAAAATTCCTGAGACAGTGGACGTTTCTTTTATCTTGTTAAACCGTGAAGCAGCTGAAAAACAATTAAACGAAACGGTGACAGAAGCCGATTTAAAACAGTATTATGACCAAAATATCCAAAAATACGGTACACCAGAAAGACGTGAAATCAGTGATATTATTTTAACGATTCCAGCATCGGCTTCTGAGCAAGAACAGAAAGAAATTGAAGCAAAAGCCCAATCATTGGCACAAGAGGCGAGAAAAAATCCATCTAAGTTTGCTGAATTAGCAAAATTACATTCAGATGATTTAGCCACGAAATCCTCTGGTGGTCATATTGGCTTTATTTCAAAAGATGAGTTTGGTGTATTAAGCCAAGCGGTTTACCAAGCTTCGTCTAATGCGGTTTTGGATCCCATCTTGTATGCAGGAGCATGGCACATTGTTCATATTGATAAAGTAGAACCTGCCGTGGTGAAATCGTTTGATGCGGTAAAAGAATCGATTAAGAAAGAAGTTTATGAACAGCTATTAGCAGAAAAATTCAATGCGATGGCCACGACATTGCAAGATAAGGCTTATGAAATTCATGATGAGTTAGAAAGTATTGCTAGTGCTGTAGGCGTGCCTGTTTATTCCATCAAAGGATTAACACGTGATGGACTGATCGACCCAGAAATCTCAGGTAAAAGCATATCGCCAGAATTTGTTCAGTTATTTGAAATTCCAAGAGTGCGTGCCACGGTTTTTTCTAAGGAAGTCTTAGATGAAAAACAAAATTCTGGTGTTATTGAAATTTCGCCTTCTGAACAGTTGGTGTTACGTGTCACACAGGTGACACCTGCGTTTTCTCCAAACTATATTGAAGCCAAACCTATTATTGTGAACCAATTAGTGGCCCAAAAAGCCATGGAGAAAGCCAAACAAGCGGCTGAAAAATATCAGGGTAAAAACGATAAGGTCGTCGAATTGAGTTACTTTACAACAGGATTATCGTTGAATACCTTACATGATGTATTGTCAGTCCCAGAAAAAGATTTTCCTAAAGTTGTCTTAGAATCGAATCCAAATGGTTATACGGCGATTCGTGTTTTATCTTCATCGAAGTTGGATAATAAGATAATCGACCAAGCCTTTATTCATAATATCGAGCCTAATATATTATCAGGTATCCAATCGCAAGAAAGATTGATCTTCTTTGAGGGTTTAAGACAGTTAAATAAGGTAAAAATTATGCCTGAAGCAGAGGCTGTATTACAACCTGAATCCTGATAGAGGTTGATGATTCGATAGATCCGCTTATTACTTAATAAGCGGATTTTTTTATTTAAAGGACGCAATGATGCTTGGCAGTTGTCTGGGAATTAAAGACTAGACGATGGCAACAGCTTGTTTCGAGAGAATGGGGGTGATAGGTGGTTATTGGATGGACGATAAAATGATATTTGGAGCTAGCTCTACCCAGAATTAAAGACAAGACGATGGCAACAGTTTGTTTCCAGAGAATGAGGGTGATAGAGGCTTGTGGGATGGACGATGGTGTAGGACACCATCTCCATTCTGAACTAATCTCTAATACGAGAGATTTTGCCCACTTGTCCAATATTCCGAATGCTTTTAATCACGCGTGCTAGATGTTGTCGGTTATCCACTTCTATCGTGATGTCAACATCAACAATCTCGGTGCGTTGATCAGGCATATTTAACTGAGTAATATTGGCATTAGCATTTGAAATTTGTGCGGCAATGCGAGCAATCATGCCTTTTTCATTCAGATGTGACACACGGATTCTGACGGGTAATCCTTTGGCAGGCTGACTATCCCAGTTAACCTTAATCCATTTGTTGGGTTCAAGTGATTTCTGCTGGAGAGCAAGGCGACAATCATCCGTATGGACAATCAAACCGCTACCTGGGCGAATAAACGCAATAATTGAATCTCCAGGAATAGGGCAACAACAATGAGATAACTGTACAGTTTGGCCTTCGTTTCCTTGGATGGTAATGCCTTGTTCTTTGAGTTCATCCGTTTGTTGGTAATCGTTTACCGTCGTTTCAAAAATCTCTAGATTATTTGTCGAGGTAAAACGATGAGCCACCACTGCTGCTAAACGATGTCCCAAGCCAATATCGGCCAGAATTTCTTCAATAGAATTTGCATTCGTACTTTTGATTAAATTCGTCCAGATAGGGTTATCATCGCTAGGATAGGGGATGTTCAAAGATTGGGTCGCTTGTTCCAATAATCGTTTCCCAAACTCAACGGCATCTTGGTATTTCAGTGTTTTGAGATAATGACGAATTTGGGCTCTGGCACGTCCTGTTTTCACGACATTGAGCCATTGGATGTTTGGAACCGCATCAGGAGCTGTCACAATCTCAACCATGTCTCCACTTTTGATGACGGTCTCTAAAGGCACGACTTCCTGATTAATTTTGGCACTGACCGCATGATTACCAATAGAGGTATGGATATTATAAGCAAAGTCAATGGTGGTCGCTCCACGTGGTAGCGAGATAATCTTACCTTTGGGGGTGAGTACAAAAATATCTTCAGGGAATAAATCAACCTTGATGGCATCGATAAATTCTTGAGAGTCGCCAGTTGTCTGGTTTTGGATATCCAAAAGTGACTGCATCCATCGATGAGTTTGTTGTTGTAATTCACTGAGCGTGACTTGATCGTTTTTGTAAATCCAGTGAGCAGCTACCCCAGTTTCGGCTATTTGGTCCATCTCTTTTGTACGAATTTGGAATTCAATTGGCGTACCATAAGGGCCTACCAAGGTCGTGTGCAACGATTGATAACCATTGAGTTTAGGAATAGCAATATAGTCTTTGAATTTTCCAGGTACAGGGCGGTAAATCTGATGAATCACGCCTAAAGCAAGGTAGCAATCCGACAGTTTTTCGACCACAATACGAAAACCATAAATATCCAACACGTCTGAAAAAGACTTCTTTTGTTCCAACATCTTATTGTAGATGCTGTATAGAGATTTTTCGCGTCCAGAAATCGTAGCCTTGATGCCTTGTTGTGGCAAGGTTTCTTGAATCTTTTTGGAAATCGTTTCAAGAACTTGTCGGCCATTGCCTTGGGCACTTTTAATCGCTTTCTCAAGGGTTTTATAACGATTAGGATAACTGGCCGCAAAACACAAATCATGTAATTCTCTCACTAAGCCATTCAGTCCTAAACGATTGGCAATGGGAGCGTAAATATCTAAGGTTTCTCGCGATACTCTGCGTTTTTGGGCGGCTGAACAAGCATCCAAAGTTCGCATATTATGTAGCCTGTCTGCTAGTTTTATCAAAATAACGCGAATGTCTTTTGACATGGCCAAAAGCATTTTTCGGAAACTTTCAGCTTGTTGTTCGGCTTTCGATGCAAATTGGATTTTGTCGAGTTTGGTTAAACCATCCACCAAGTCTGCTACATCGTCATTAAACTTTTCTTTTAGTGTGTCTTTCGAGACGTTTTGGTCTTCAATCACATCGTGAAGCAAAGCAGCCATCAAGGCGTTTGCATCTAACTTCCATGAGGCACAAATCTCCGTGACGGCCACAGGGTGAGTAATATAGGGTTCTCCACCGTGTCTGAACTGGGTTTTATGAGCTTCTTTAGCAAAAAGATAAGCCTGTTTCACTTTTTCAACGTCACTGACGTTCATATAAGTGTGACAAATTTCTGCTAAATGTCTGAAGTAATATCCTGACTCGGAGGGGGTAGGTGCATCTTCTTTGGACGCGTTGTATTTAAATACTTTAAATAAAGAAGATTTACTCAGCCGCATAAGACGCACCTCATGATGTGGAATTAGGTCGATAGTTTTCTAAGCATCTCTATGCCTGTTTGTCCAGCAGCGATTTCGCGAAGTGCCGTAACGGTAGGTTTATCTTTATTCGGTTCAACGCGAGGTTCGTGTCCTTGGGCAAGTTCGCGAGCACGACAAGTTGCCGCTAAAGTCAATACAAAACGGTTAGGAATTTTCTGGATACAATCTTCAATAGTAATACGAGCCATATGGGTTCCTTAAATGATTAAATCGTAAAAGAATCAAAGAGTTTTTCGTGACGCAAGCGTTGTTTTTCATAAGTAAGTCTTGCTGCAGAAAAAATGCTCTGTAGTTCTTTTAAGGCAGTGTTGAATTCATTGTTGATAATAACATATTCGCACTCGTTTGCGTGTTCGATTTCATGACGGGCAGCGAATAGGCGTTGTTTTATTACATCTTCCGAATCTTGTGCACGATTTCTAAGACGTTTTTCTAATTCCTCAATAGAGGGGGGCAAAATAAAAATACTGGTGATATCAGGGTAAATATTTCTGACTTGTTTGGCACCTTGATAATCAATTTCCAGTAGAATATCTTCGCCTTTTGCTAAACATTCATCGATAGGTGGTTTAGGCGTGCCATAGTAATGACCATGGACTTTGGCCCATTCTAATAAGTTGTTTTCATCACGTAGCTTAAAAAATTCCTCTTCTTCTAAGAAATAATATTCTCGACCATTTTGTTCGCCAGGACGCGGTTTTCGGGTGGTGCAAGAGATGGATAATTTAATGTTAGGATTATCTTTTAGAAGTGCTTGGATTAAGCTAGATTTTCCTGCACCGCTGGGGGCAGAAATCATAAACATATTACCGATATAGTTGTGCATCATTTTTGGTTTAGTTTTTGAAAAAATAGCATATGGGCGTGTTAGAATGATTCACTTATTTTACTCTAGCTTGCTTAACGAAACAACGGAAAATACGGATGGAATATATATCATTTATCGTTGACTTTATTCTTCATATTGATCAGCATCTCATGTTTTTAACCAGTCAATACGGTGCTTGGATATATATTATTTTGTTTTTAATTGTTTTCGCTGAAACAGGGTTGGTGGTAACGCCTTTCTTGCCAGGTGATTCCTTATTGTTTGCAGCAGGGAGCATCGCTGCCTTAGGTGGCATGAATATTTATGCGATGATAGGCTTGTTACTGGTGGCTGCTATATTGGGCGATGCGACGAATTTTGCGGTAGGAAAATATTTTGGCGAAAACTTGTTCAAACATCCTGATTCTAAAATTTTCAAACAGTCTCATCTTGAGAAAACGCATGCGTTTTACGAGAAATATGGTGGTAAAACCATTATTCTGGCGAGATTTATTCCTATCGTTCGCACCTTTGCTCCTTTTGTTGCGGGGATGGGAAAAATGCACTACGGAAAATTTGCTTTGTACAACGTTGTGGGTGCTTTCTTGTGGGTGATTGGGTTTTCTTTACTGGGCTATTTCTTTGGTAATTTGGATATCGTTAAACGCAATTTAAGCCTTGTATTAATCGCTATTATTGTGATTTCCTTTTTGCCAATATTGATTGAATGGGGTCGATACCGGATGCAAAAAAATCGTTCCTCAAAAAATTAATGATGAACGATGATGGCCCCAAGATCTGATTCACTTTTTGGTGAGCTGCAAAAAGAAATGATACTAGCACCTTGGGCCACACATCCAAGATCTGATTCACTTTTTGGTGAGCTTATCACTAACGACACATCAATAAGGTTTCTAACACACAGAGAGGCTTTCGATCTGACTATAATTAGCACGGCACATAGACATACCTTGTAACGGGCGACAATTAACACACAAACACGCCTTGGGAACAGTAGCCATTAGTGAACGATTAACCAGTGCTTCCATCCAAAGGCGTGTGACATAGGCCTACCTTGTAAATGACGACAATTACCACACAAACACGCCTTGGGAATAGTAGTCATTAGTGAACGATCAACCAGTGCTTTCATCCAAAGGCGTGTGACATAGAAGTGCTAAACACTCACTATTATTCAATGTTTTGGACCTGCTCGCGAATTTTATCGATGAATAGTTTCAGATCCATGGATGCTTTGGTTTGCTCCAAAGAAAATGATTTTGACCCTAAGGTATTAGACTCTCTATTCATCTCTTGACATAGAAAATCTAATCGTTTTCCACTAGAATCTGAGCCATTTTTCAGGATGTTTTTGGCCTCGATAATATGAGATTCTAAACGTGTGATTTCTTCAGCCACATCATTACGAATCGAAAAAATATTGATTTCTTGATTGATGCGTAAACTCAATTCTTGTCCTGAAATTTGACTTAAATTTTCCAATGCAATGACAGAATTTAAGGTCTCGGTCAAACGCTGTGTCATACGTTCTTTTTGTTGGGCCAATAAATCGGGTAATTGGGATTTTAAAAACGTGATGATTTGACTCATTTGCTCAAGATAGTCAAATAGGGCGGTGGCTAATCGTTGTCCTTCGCGTAAACGATTGGCGTTAAAATTCTGGATAGCATGCTCAAATGCTTCATTAAACAAAGCAATCCACTGTTCATCGGTTTCACTTGGCAGTTTTTGTTGTGTTTGCCAATTAAGCATTTCATTTAAGCTCGGTGGTGCTGTGTTGGGGATTTTGTTTAGTGCTTGTTGATAAAGGGCTTGAAATAAAGCGAGTGTCTCATCTTTTAGTTGATAAGATACGGCATCAATACGACGTTGGTAGTTCAGTTTTATTTCAACCTTTCCTCTTTTTAGATGAGAAGCGATTTTTTCACGAATCATGGCCTCTAATCCATTTAACTCTTCAGGTAAACGAATATTCAGATCCAAATAACGACTATTGACAGAACGTAGGTCAATGTTTAAGGTGCCAAAATTAGATTGGGCTGTGCCATTGGCAAAAGCAGTCATGCTATGAATCATGTTTCTTCTCATTAGATGGTTAGCGTAAAATGTTATTATAACGCTATGATGAGAAGATAACATTTAGGAAAAAAGAATGAATACGAATTTTCACCGTCCATCAGGCCGTCAATATAATGAAATACGCGATGTCAAAGTCACCCGTCAATACACCAAATATGCAGAAGGATCGGTATTGATTGAAGTAGGTGATACCCATGTTTTATGTAATGCCAGTGTCATCGATTCCGTGCCTGGTTTTTTGCGTGGCAAAGGACAAGGTTGGGTGACGGCAGAATATAGTCTTTTGCCTCGTGCGACGCATACGCGTTCTGATCGTGAGGCAGCACGCGGTAAACAGTCTGGTCGTACGCAAGAAATCCAACGTTTAATTGGTCGCAGTCTGCGAGGTGTTGTGGATTTAGAAAAGCTAGGCGAACGAACGATTCATCTGGATTGTGATGTGATTCAGGCTGATGGTGGTACGCGTTGTGCCAGTATTACAGGTGCTTGGATTGCATTAAGAGATGCGATCAATAGCCTGATGGAAAACGGTTTATTAGATGAAAATCCTTTGAAGGATCAAGTTGCGGCTATTTCTGTGGGAATGTATAAAGGTTATCCTGTATTAGATTTGGATTATGCAGAAGATAGTGATTGTGATGCCGATATGAATATTGTCATGACAGGGAAAGGCAAGTTTATTGAAGTTCAAGGTACAGCAGAAGGGCATGAATTCAGTCGTTCAGAGCTTAACACATTGTTGGACTTATCTGAGTTAGGTATTGCTTCATTATTAAACATTCAGGAGCAAGCATAATGTCCGTGAAACGAAAAATCGTATTGGCTTCTAATAATAAAGGCAAAATCGCTGAATTTCAAAAAATGTTAGCACCTTTGAATTGGGAAGTGCTTGCTCAAGGCGATTGTGGAGTTAGTGAGGTCAACGAGGTTCATCATACTTTTTTAGAAAACGCTTTATTGAAAGCCAGACATGCCAGTGAAGTCACAGGATTGCCTGCTTTGGCAGATGATTCGGGTATTGTGGTAGAGGCTTTAAATGGTCAGCCAGGTGTCTATTCTGCTCGATACGCTTTGATGAATGGTCGAGAAAAGGGAGATGTATCAAATAATGCCTATCTGATTGAACAATTACAAGGTTGTGCCAATCGTCGAGCATCTTATGTGGCTGTGTTAGTGTTCCTTAACCACGCTCAAGATCCGAACCCTTTGGTGGCTCAAGGTATCTGGACAGGAGAGATTGTTGACGATGCTCGAGGCGAACATGGATTTGGCTATGATCCTCATTTCTATTTGCCTGATTTAGGCTGTACGGCTGCTCAGTTATCACCTGAACAAAAAAATACATACAGTCATCGAGCTCAAGCACTGAAAAAACTTTTTGAGATGATTCATGCTGTCGATTAAGCCACTTCAACCTGATTTATCGCATGGTTTGCCGCCTTTATCGTTGTATATTCATGTACCTTGGTGTGTACAAAAATGTCCGTATTGTGACTTTAATTCACATGGTATTGGTCAACAATCTTCCGACCAAGTGATTCAGTTTTTTTATTCCAAACAAAGCTTACCTGTTGCTCAAGAGATTCCTGAGGAACGTTATTTTCAAGCATTAAAAAGCGATTTAGAACAGCAGTTACCTGATTTTTGGGGTCGTCCGATTTATTCTGTTTTTTTTGGTGGCGGTACGCCTAGTTTATTATCTGCAGAGACAATTGATCGTATTTTGTCCATGGTGAGAAGTTACTGTCAACTCGTTCCTGATGCAGAAATTACCCTAGAAGCAAACCCTGGAACAGCAGAAGCCGCTCGTTTTGCTGACTATGTATCAGCAGGCGTGAATCGTTTTTCTCTGGGTATTCAAAGTTTTGATGATACCTTACTACGCAGAATTGGTCGTATTCATGATGCACATCAAGCACGTTGTGCGATTGAAATGGCACAAAAGCTGACTCATCGCGTGAACCTAGATATTATGTTTGGCTTACCCGGTCAAAGTCTAGAAGCGAGTAAAAAGGATATTCAAGAGGCGTTATCCTATGGCACAGAACATTTGTCTTTGTACCAGTTTACGTTAGAACCCAATACTTATTTTGCTACCCATGTGCCTGATGATTTGCCTGATGATGAATGTTTATTTGAGATGCAAGAACAAGCAGAACATCTCACTGCTGCAGTAGGAATGGAGCGGTATGAAGTCTCTGCTTATGCACGTGGTGTTTCAGCTCGTTGCCTGCATAATCTGAACTACTGGAGCTTTGGCGACTATATTGGGATTGGTCCAGGCGCTCATGGAAAGATTAGTTTTCCTAATCGTATTATGCGGACGGTCAAAGTCTCTCACCCAGAACGTTGGATACAAGCCTGTTTACAGCAAGATGGCAGTCATGTGAATACTCATGATGTGACGGTCGATGATCTACCATTTGAATTTATGTTAAATGCGTTGCGTCTAAAAAATGGCGTACCCACTCATTATTATCAAGATCATACGGGACTGCCTTTGAATACCGTGATGAAATCTATCGATAGGGCGGTGCAAAAAGGTTTGATGAGTGATGATCCTTTGGTCATTAAAACCACCGAAACGGGTTGGCGTTTCTTAAGTGATGTCCAAAGTCTGTTTTTGGAAGCGTAAAAAAAGGAGCGAGTCGTATCGCTCCTTTATGCTAAAGCTTAGAATAAACCTGAAATCACACCGTTTTCATCGATATCGATCTTGTTGGCTGCAGGTTCTTTGGGTAAACCTGGCATCTTCATCATATTGCCACATAAGGCAACGACAAAGCCAGCCCCAGCCGATAAGGTTAAACCGCGAACGGTGATATCAAAGCCTTCTGGGCAACCTAATAATTTTGCATTATCACTAAGTGAGTATTGAGTTTTTGCCATACAAATAGGTAAGTGACTATAGCCCAACTCAGTGAAACTGCGAATATCCTCTAGTGCCTCAGTGGTAAACTGTACATCACGAGCTCCATAGACACGTCTAGCGATGGTACGGATTTTTTCTTCAATGCTAAGATTTAAGTCATAAGCATATTGGAAATTAGCTGAGCTATGTTCAATCGCTGCCAATACTTTTTCAGCAACGGGAACACCACCTAAACCGCCTTTTGCCCAAACTTCGGCTAAAGCGACTTCAAAACCATGTTCTTTGCCTGCGTTTTGAATCACCGCTAATTCATCATCGGTATCCGCGACAAAACGATTGATAGCCACAACAACAGGCAGTCCAAACACTTCTTTTAGGTTTTTAACATGTTTGAGTAGGTTAGGAAGTCCTTTTTTCAAAGCTTCAACATTTTCTTCGTTTAACTTCGCACGTTCAACACCACCATTGTATTTTAAAGCACGAACGGTTGCGACAACCACGGCCACGTCGGGTTTGTTACCAGATAAGCGGCACTTGATATCGCAGAATTTTTCTGCTCCTAGATCCGCACCAAAGCCAGCTTCTGTAACAACATAATCGCCTAAGCTTAATGCTAAATCCGTGGCAATGACAGAGTTACAACCATGAGCGATATTGGCAAATGGACCACCGTGAATAATCGCTGGTGTACCACCTAAAGTTTGTACAAGATTAGGCTTGATGGCATCTTTCAATAATGCAGCCATCGCCCCTTGAGCTTGTAGTTCTTTGGCATAAACAGGTTTTTTGTCATACGTATAAGCTACGAGGATATTGCCGAGTCTTTCTTTAAGATCATTTAAATCTTTGGCTAGACAAAAAATTGCCATCACTTCAGATGCCACCGTAATATCAAAACCATCAGCACGAGAAACGCCATCGACAGGTTTACCCAGACCACTAATAATATGTCTTAATTGACGATCATTCATATCGATCACACGTCTCCATAGTACACGTTTCGGATCGATGTTAAGACTATTGCCTTGGTAAATGTGATTATCTATTAAAGCCGCTAATAGGTTATTGGCAGAGGTAATGGCATGAAAGTCTCCCGTGAAATGTAGGTTAATATCCTCCATCGGTACAACTTGTGAGTAACCACCTCCTGCAGCACCACCTTTGACTCCAAAAACAGGACCTAGTGAAGGTTCGCGAAGTGCCACAACAGCTTTTTTGCCCATACAACGTAGGGCATCTGTTAAACCAATCGTAATCGTGGTTTTGCCTTCACCAGCGGGCGTAGGGTTAATGGCCGTTACTAGAATCAGTTTTCCTTTTTTGCCAGAAGGTTGTTTATTGATTTTTGCCTTATAGTGACCATAAGCTTCATATTCATGTTCGGATAAACCTAGTAATTTAGCAATCTCATGAATAGGTTGCATCTTGTGTTGCTGTGCGATTTCTACGTCTGTCATATTGTGACTCCCAGTGTCAGTTTAAAGTCTAAAAGCGTTGGTATCAATGGATGTTTTTTCTTTCAATATCAGTTCTGTTATAAGTTTGGCAGAACCCATGGATAATGTAAAGCCTAACATTCCATGTCCTGTATTCAACCATAAATTTTTGTAAGCGGTTCGATCAATAATCGGTTTGCCTGTAGGGGTGGAAGGGCGTAATCCTGCCCATTGTTGAGCTTGATCGTAGTTGCCAATGGGGAATAAATCCTTGGCTTCTTTTATCATGGTACGAATTCTTTCTGGGTCGATGCGACGGTCCATACCGACACGATCGCCAATTCCAGCCACTCTGAGCTTATGGCCTAATCTGGTATAGACGACTTTGCGTTCATAATCTGTAATGCTTAACTGAGGTGCTTTGGCTTCTTCCTCAATATCCAACGTCAAACTATACCCTTTTAGTGGGCTAATAGGCACGTTGACTGAGATCTTGCTTAATAAATCCGTGCTATCACTGGCAAGACAACAAATAATATGGTCGGCTGAAAAGCTACCTTGTGAGGTTTGGACACTGACGGTTTTATCCATATGTGTGATGAAACCCGTGATATTTGTGTTAAATACAAACGATACGCCTTCTTGAGCGAGATAGGTTTGTAATGCTTGGCATAATAAGTAGCAGTCAGCTGCTTGTTCAGAGGGCGTATAGATCCCACCGCTAAATGAACGTGCAGAAAGTGCGGGTTCCTTTTCTAAGCAAGCTTCGCGATCTAAGGCGTATTGCTCGCAACCAAGTGCCTGCATCGTTTTCATTTCAGCTTTGGCATGCTCAAAAGATTCTGGTGAACGATGAATGATCAGTTTTCCTTTTTGAGAAAAAGCAAATTCAAATCCATGCGTATCGCGTAGTGTTTGGATTAAATCACGCGTAAGGTAGGAGAGTGTTAATAATTCAGCGGTCGTTTGATGATGTTGTCGTTCATTGCATGCCGCGATAAATTTTAAATTCCAACATATCTCTGATGGCCTGAAGTTTAATTTCATTCTCATTGGAGAGTCTGGATTTAAAAGCCATTTGGGGACGTTTTTCAATACACCTGCCGAGGCCAAAGGCGATACATAACTGTAAGCGAGTTGTCCTCCGTTTGCAAAACTTGTCTCCATTCCCGCTGCGGATTGTCGGTCAATAACCGTTACGTCAAAACCAGCTTTTTTTAGATAATAAGCGGTGGTGATACCAATAATACCAGCACCTAGCACGAGTGCTTTCATAGCATTTCCTCCTTGTTTGATTCTGTTGAAAACCAGGTGATTTCTGTGTCAGAAAAGCCTGCCTGTTCACGAGCTGAAAGATTGATCTTTCCTTGTGGTTTGGCTAATTGATAAGCGTTGAGTAAATCACGATAAGTTTTTGCGGGATCAAGATTTCTTTCTTGACATAAATAATGAAACCAAATCGATCCAAATCGTACATGCCCAATCTCATCTCTAAGAATAATAGTGAGAATATCAATGCCTTTTTGATCGGCGATGGATTGTAGTTTTTCTTGAATAATTGGATTAACATCCAAGCCTCTAGCTTCCAAATAACGAGGAACTAGGGCAATGCGAGCTAATAAATCGTCTTGAGTTTTTTCCGCCATATCCCAAAGTCCACGATGGGCGGGAAAATCGCCGTACTGATAACCTAATTCATTTAAATAAGCATTCACTAAACTGAAGTGATACACCTCTTCTTTGGCAACTTGTAACCAGTTTTGATAATAAGCCGTTGGCATGGAGTCAAAACGCCAAATCGCATCCAAAGCAAGATTAATCGCATTAAATTCAATGTGAGTGATGGCATGAAGCATAGCAGCGTGGCCTATTTTAGAGGTGACGCTTCTGACGGGAACCGTTCTAGGATCGACTAATTCAGGTTTAGCGGGAATGCCTGGGATGGGAAGATGGGGCGTTAATGTTACATGCGTATCAATAGGGCTATCCTGTGATATGGCTTGAACGAGTTGACATTTTTTTTCAATATCGGTTTCACATAAAGCATTTAAAGCCTGACGACGCATATCCATAAGAGGTTCCAATGAATCAAAGATAAATTTACTGTAAAATTCTAATATAAAAAATAGATATTGTTAAACAGTCTCATTACTTTTAATTTAAATATTGTTGTAATTTATTTTTCTATCATAAGAAAACTTATGTATTAGATAAAATATAACGTTTTTATCCTTATCAAGGCAGGACATTTGTGAGTTTTTCAGCAGATATATCTTCCATTATTATTTGGTTAGCGCAAGCATTTACCTATAGTTTAATTGGTTTGATTGTTGTAGGTTATCTTTTGATTCGTTATACGCTGTGGGGACAACAATTTTGGAGAATCGCTCATACATTTGTTTTACCCATGAGTGCCAAAAAACTGATACGTCCTTTGACGATAGGTTTGATAGCCAGTTTAATCTTATTTTATTCACTGGCGTTTTTTACTTATTCGGGTGCAAAACTAGCGGTTGAAGCCTTTTCATTATTGATTCCAGAAGAAACGAGTCACTGGTTCTTGGGATTAGGGTATCAGTTGGCGTTTACGGTTTGCTTTATTGTTTGTGCCTTTGCTTTGGGATTATGCTTGCAAGTGGCGGGGGCATATGTTTTAAAGCTATTGGGTCAAGCAAAATACTGGCGAGAACGAGCTTTGCCAGTTTTTCCCATCTTTTTATTTGTCGTTATTTTATTTTTATCGTTGTTTGCCGTTAAGTTAAATGTGTTATTTTCGGACTGGTATAACGCGATGTATAACTCATTACAGAACCACAATGAAGCGAATTTTTGGTTCTTAATGTTGGTATTTGCGATTTTGGCTGGCATTCATATCGTACGCATTTTGTTATCGTATTATTTGGATCAGTTCTTTGGGATTATCTGGCGAACAGAATTAAATGATCGTTTGGTCAAAAAATGGATGACACACCAAAATTATTATCGCATTCATTATCTAAAATCCTCGATTGACAACCCTGACCAACGTATTCAACAGGATGTGGTGACGTTTGCCAGTACGTCCATGGATTTAATTTTGGGGGTCATTTCTTCTTTGGTCTCAACGGTGGCGTTTACACAGATTTTATGGAAGTTGTCTGGACCGCTGACTTACGCAGGTGTGACGATTCCTCATGGTATGGTGTTTATCTTGTTTTTGTATGCTTTGATAGCCACTGTATTTGCTTACAAAATCGGAAAACCTTTGATCCGCTTAAATTTCTTGAATGAAAAGTTTAATGCGAATTACCGTTATTCCTTAATTCGTGTTAGAGAATATGCAGAAAGTATCGCGTTTTATCATGGTGAGAAAGTTGAACAATCCAAACTCACGCATCATTTTAGCCATGTTATTAAAAATGCATGGGACATTGTGCATCGAAACTTGTTATTCCAAGGATTTAACTTTGCGATTTCTCAAATTGCTGCAGTATTTCCGTTTATCGTGCAAGCAGGACGTTTTTTTACGAAACAGATTCAATTAGGTGATATGGTGCAGACGGCCAATGCATTTGGCACCTTACATGGCAATATTTCGTTCTTTCGTAATGCGATCGATAGTTTTGCAGCATTTAAAGCGGTTTTAGATCGTTTGATTCAGTTTCTGGATTGTGTGGAAGAGGCGGAAACCTTAAATCGCCCTCAAGTCAGTGTGGGGGCCACTCAGTTAAAGGATTTAAGTGTATGGTCACCTAATGAACGGTTACTTATTAAAGATGTGAATATCCAACTTCATGCTGGTCAAGCTTTGTTATTAAAAGGCCCATCGGGATCAGGCAAAACCACGCTTTTGAGAACGATTGCGGGATTATGGCCTTATACAGAAGGACAGGTGACACGTCCAGATGTCGTAACCTTATTTTTGTCTCAAAAACCCTATTTACCAGAAGGGACGCTTTTAGATGCTTTGTATTACCCGCAGATGGCCCCTGAAAATGTGAATGATGAAATTTCACAAGTGCTTAAAGCGGTGAATTTAGGGCATTTAGACAATCAATTGTTCAAAGAAAGTAACTGGATGATGAGCTTGTCTTTGGGAGAGCAACAAAGAGTGGCTGTTGCAAGATTATTATTGATTAAGCCTGAAATTGCCTTTATCGATGAAGCGACTTCGGCAATGGACGAAGGTTTGGAAGATGCCATGTATCGTCTTATTAGAACGAGCTTGCCTAATTTATGCTTATTGAGTGTGGGTCACCGTTCTACTTTGATCAAACATCATGATCTTGTATTGGAATTAGAGGGGCAAGATGGTAAATGGCAGTTACAAACACCCCAAGAGGCGATACAAAAGATTGAACAAATGTTAAATGGTTAATGATGATGGATGTTGTAAATAGTCAATTAGGTATTGAGTGGATTTTTCTAATCTTGTTAGGTGTCTCTTTTGTCGCTGGCTTTATTGACGCGATCGCTGGCGGTGGGGGCATGATTACCATTCCTGCTTTATTATTATGTGGTATTGCACCGATTAATGCCTTAGCCACGAACAAATTACAAGGCACATTTGGTGCATTAACGGCATCCATTGCCATGCTAAGGAAACGAATTATTCATTTCTCTCAAGTAAGGATAACGGCACTATTTGCTTTTTTGGGTTCGGTAATAGGCACGATTACGGTCCAATTCATTGACTCTAATCAGCTTAGTTTTGTCATTCCCATTGTCTTATTGCTGATTGCCTTATATTACTTATTTAATCGTTCTATCGGTCAAATCGAATCCAAACCCCGTGTCAGTGATAAGGTTTACCAGACGACCGTGATTCCTGCTATTGGGTTTTATGATGGCTTTTTGGGCCCAGGTACGGGTTCGTTTTTTGCTTTAGCAAATGTTGCCTTAAAAGGGATGGATTTAGTTAGGGCTACTGCTGCGTCTAAGGTATTTAATTTAGCGACAAATATTGCGTCATGCCTTTTATTTATAATGGGGGGCAAAGTGATATGGAGTATTGGTGCGGTGATGATAGTGGGGCAGATGACAGGTGCTTATTTTGGTTCGCGTCTGTTGATTGCAAAAGGAGCCAGTTTTATTAGACCGATGGTGGTGATCACCTGTTTTATAATGCTCGCTCGTTATATGTACAATTATTTTTAATCGATAAAAAAAGGTATTGGTTTGAATAACGATAAAAAAATATTAAGAAAAAAAAGTATTCGTCAAATGAATTATGAGTTTTCTGTCCCCAGCAGAGAACAAATTTTGTCTTTATTGAGAAAACGTAAGACGGCCGTAAGCCTGTCTAATATCATTAAAACGTTTGAATTATCAGGGCCTGATGCTTTAGAGGGCTTAAATCGTCGTCTGACCGCAATGAAAAAAGACGGCATTATCGTTCAAAATAAAAGAGGATCTTGGCTATTAGGTGACTGCACTTCATTTGTTATCGGCACGGTTATTGGTCATAAAGATGGCTTTGGTTTTTTAAGCCTTGATGATGGTAGCCAAGAGGATATGTTTATTCCTCAACACGAGATGCTTCAATTAATGCACGGTGATAAAGTCATGGCACGTGCATCAAAGAGTGCAAAAGGTGGCAGTGAAGCCAGTGTGGTTGAAATTTTGCAAAGAGCGAATACCCACATTGTGGGTCGGATAGTCTATGAGGGGACTCATTATCTGTTAGTGCCTGAAGATCAAAGAATTAAACAGGATATTTATATTGCCAAAAATCATCTTGGAGGTGCAAAATTAGGGCAGGTCGTGGAAGCGGTGATTCTTGAACAACCAACCAAATACACGCATCCACAGGGTAAGGTGATTGAAGTATTAGGCGAGATTGACGATCCCGGCATGGAAATTGAAATCGCTGTTAGAAAGTTTAAAGTGCCGGTAACGTTTTCTTCATCTACCCAAACACTGCTACAAACAATGCCAGATGGGGTTTTGCCTAAAGAGTTGCGTAGTAGAATTGATTTAAGAGACATTCCTTTTGTCACGATTGATGGTGTTGATTCAAGAGACTTTGATGATGCCGTATTTGCGACACCTTGCACCCATCAAGGCAAAAAAGCTTGGCGTTTATTGGTTGCGATTGCGGATGTTGCCCATTATGTGAAACCTGAAGAGGCACTGGATTTGGATGCACGAGAAAGAGGGACATCTGTTTATTTTCCTCGTCGTGTGATTCCGATGTTGCCCGAAAAATTATCTAATGATTTGTGTTCGCTTAATCCTCAAGTCGATCGTTTGTCCATGGTATGTGATATGGTCGTCGATCAACAAGCCAACGTTGTGGCGTATCAGTTTTATGAGGCGGTAATTCATTCCCATGCTAGAACCACTTATGATCAGGTATGGCAAGTGTTACAACATCAGGATCCAGCCCTTGCTTTGCTGTGGGAGGAAAAAGGCGTACGAGAAGTCATTGAACACCTGTATCAACTTTATCAACTTTTGGATAAGGCTCGTCAAAAAAGAGGAGCTATGGATTTTGATACGGTTGAAACCCAGATTATTTGCGATGAGTTAGGAAAAATTCAAGAAATTAAGCCCTTGGTAAGAAATGATGCTCATAAATTAATTGAAGAATGTATGTTGTTGGCCAATACATGTGCGGCTGATTTCATCATTCGACATAAAAAAGAGGCCTTATTTCGAGTGCATGAAAAACCGAATGAAGAAAAGTTAAGTGCATTACGAGAGACGCTTAAACCCTTGGGTTTAAATCTTCCGGGTGGCAGTACACCTACAGGAAAAGATTATGCCAGTTTGTTACAAGCCGCTTCTAATCGTTCAGATTATGCCATCATCCAAACCTTATGTTTGCGTTCTATGCAACAGGCACTATATAGTCCAGATAATATCGGCCATTATGGCTTAGCTTATGAGGCTTACACGCACTTTACTTCTCCCATTAGACGATACCCAGATTTACTCGTACATCGTGTGATTAAGTCCATTTTAAAACGTCGAAAATATCAACCCAAGCTCCAAGAATTGGTTCGTGCAAAAGGTGAGACCGCTAAAAGCTATGAACATGAAGTTTGGAAATATTTGGGCGAGCATTGTTCTTGGACGGAAAGAAGAGCGGATGAGGCATCGCGTGATGTGCTGGCATGGCTAAAATGCTGGTATATGAAAGAAAAAGAGGGAGAGGTGTTTCAAGGAACCATATCTTCAGTGACGAATTTTGGTGTCTTTGTGACCTTAGAACGGTATTATGTAGAGGGAATGATTCATGTGACGGCTTTGGGCAATGATTATTTTGTATTAAATGAATCATTGAATGAGTTAAGAGGACAGCGTTCAGGGATACGTTTTCGTTTGGGCGATAAGATCCCCGTCCAAATTTCCCGAGTGGATTTAGATAATCGTCGAATTGAACTTTGCTTAGCTAAAAACACGGGCTTTAAATCTTTGATGAAACCTGAAAAACGAAAGCTTAGTCAAGCCAAAAACCTCAAGAAAGCAAAAGCCAAAACCAAGAAAGTCCAACAAGCCATCGATAAACGTCGGGAAGCGAAACGAAAAAGGAAGTAGATAGCGATGAAAGGAAATAAACAGTTATTAGCAGGATTTCATTCTATTGAAGCAAGATTACGTCATGCACCAGATAGTGTGATTGAGGTATTTATCGATGTTTCACGCCATGATAAACGTATCCAAAGTTTAATGGATAGATTAAAGCAATTTGCCTTTATTAACATCCATCTAACGGATTCAGTTGAGCTGGATAAGATGGTGGAGGGCGTTCGACATCAAGGCGTGGTGGCTTGGGTAAGTCATCGTGTGTTGGCAACAAGTGTTGAGGAACTTTTGAGTGATTTGTCGGGACCCGCACATTTATTGGTTTTAGATGGAGTGACGGATCCTCATAATTTAGGAGCTTGCTTGCGAACGGCTGATGCGGCGGGCGTTCATGCCATTATTGCTCCTAAAGATAAATCGGTAGGATTGACAACCACCGTTCAAAGAGTTGCTTGCGGAGCGGCTGAAACGGTTCCTTATTTAATGGTGACCAATCTCTCACGTACTTTGAAAACCTTAAAAGAACACCATATCTGGGTGGTGGGAACGACCGATCAAGCAGAACAATCAATGTTTGATCTAGATTTGAAGATGCCTATTGCGTGGGTGATGGGGGCAGAGGGCGATGGCATGCGTCGTTTGACCAAGGAAACATGCGATGAATTGGTGCGTTTGCCTATGATGGGAACCGTAGAGAGTTTGAACGTTAGTGTTGCGTCTGCATTATGCATGTATGAGACGTTAAGACAGCGTAAATTCAGTGCTTAGCTTGCTTTATAAGGGGTGAATCGCTTGTTTTTGTTGTTTTATTGTAATAAATACGGTCTTTATTTCTGAAAATGTAATAATTTTAAGACGATAGCTTGACAAAAAACGCATATAGGTTGAATATTGATATTGCCTTATTTATTAACTATTAATTAAAGGGAGTTTTCCGACATGAATAAGTCACAACTAATTGATAGCATTGCAGCAGAATCTAAACTAACTAAAGCTGACGCTGGTCGTGCTTTAGATGCAACATTAGCTAGCATTAAAAAAGCTCTTAAAAAGGGTGATACAGTAACTTTAGTTGGTTTTGGTACTTTTGCAGTAGCAAAACGTAAAGCTCGTACTGGTCAGAACCCACGTACTGGTGAAGCGATTAAAATCGCTGCTGCGACAGTACCTAAATTCCGTCCAGGTAAGGCACTAAAAGAAGCTGTTAACGGAGCTAAACGTAAAAAATAATTAGCTTTGATAAAGCTAGAAGCCACTCGTGATAGAGTGGCTTTTTCTTTTTGGTATATCCGCTTACTTCCTTACCAATCCTAGTATTTCCTGCAATCACCGCAACAATCACAACCCTTTAGTTTGCATCCGCCTTTATCAATGGTGGTCGAGGAGGTTGTTAGCTGAAGAGGTGAGTGTGGGAGATCGTGGGTGATGGAAGGTTAAGGGAGATGGTGATGAGGTTTGTGGATAGCGAGCGGGTAATGGTGAAGTTTGCTGAATGAGAATAGTTAAAGGTGGTGACAAGGATTGGAGATAAATGAAGAGTTAAAGGTGACGGCAAGGTTTGGAGACAAATGAACGGTTGAGGGGGATGACAAGGATTGGAGATAAATGAAGAGTTAAAGACGATGGTATTTTGTGGGTATGTAAATGGTTAAGAGTGCTTGCTGATTGGTGAAAAGATGATGAGATTTTTTTCAAATGAGTGATTGTCGATAAATAATTGCAAAGTGGGAAATAGAGTGATTGTGTGGACTAGTGGTGGGTGCTACAGGGGTCGAACCTGTGACCTACGCCTTGTAAGGGCGCCGCTCTACCAACTGAGCTAAGCACCCACTAGTGTGAGGGATTCTGATGGTGGGTGCTACAGGGGTCGAACCTGTGACCTACGCCTTGTAAGGGCGCCGCTCTACCAACTGAGCTAAGCACCCATCAGTAAAAACATAATTATGTCTCATCTATCCTTGGTCAGTCAAGCAATATAGTAGATTTTTTTTACTCATGTATTTTTTTTGCTACAGATGAGTGGTATTTTCGATGATTCATCAAGCATATCCTTTCGTGTAAGAACGTGTATCGATGGTACATCACGCTCGTCTCACGTTTTTAGAAAACTTGAAACTTAAATTAGGTGCAAAAAAACATAAAAAAGATGGCTTGAATGGTGAGAGGTGGATAAAAAAGAGGAGAACCCCTCATAAGCCCTTATAAGGAAAACGAACAGAAAACACCTTTAAAGAAAAAAAATACTGATAAAGAAAGCGGGCGATAAGAGGCAGACAGAAAAACGCTCAGATGGAAAGCGGTGTGAATAGGCCTTCATAAAATGAAAAAGCCGAATACCTGATGCGATATTCGGCTAAAAAGGGCGTCCGACTTGGGTATCTTAGGTTTGGAAACTACCTGGGTAAACCGTAGGATACCAAGGCGGACATTGACTGTTCAAATTGATTATTATTCTATCACTAAATCCTTTAATATTTGAAGTTTTTAATAAATGTTGTGTAGCAAGAATCATTTTGCAAAATACTAAATAATTCATCGATACTCATTATAATTCCTATTTATCAGCATTCTTGCAATGCAAGATATAATTTTTTGCGTGTGTTGTGAAAATGCACTTTTTTGTTTTTTATCGTATTTAATAACGGTAAAAATGATAAACTGCCACGTCCTAAATTATTTTATTTAAAATAAGCCTCATCATCATGATGATTCTTTAGTCGTTATAATGATGTTTTTCCCCATAATCGATTGACATTTATAGGAATCACCTTATGGATATTTGGGTTCAGAATTATCTTCCGATTAATGGGAGCTTGTGGCTATCATCTTTGGTAGCGGTGTTGCCGATTGTATTTTTCTTTTTGGCACTGACCAAGCTCAAATTAAAAGGTTATGTTGCTGGCGGTCTAACCATGCTTATTGCATTGGGCGTGGCGATTTTTGCTTATCGTATGCCAGTTGCTTATGCAGTTTCTTCGGCATTATATGGGTTTTTATATGGTTTATGGCCCATTGCGTGGATTATCATTACGGCTGTTTTTTTGTACAAAGTGACGGTAAAAACAGGGCAGTTTGATATTATTCGTAACTCCATTATTTCTATTACGCCAGACCAAAGGATTCAAGTGATTCTGGTTGCCTTTTGTTTTGGTGCGTTTTTAGAGGGTGCAACAGGATTTGGGGCATCTGTAGCGATTACCGCCGCTTTATTGGTGGGTTTAGGCTTTAATCCACTGTATGCTGCGGGATTGAGTTTGATTGCGAATACAGCACCTGTGGCTTATGGGGCTATGGGCTTGCCTATTTTGGTGGCAGGACAGGTGACTGGGGCGGATCCGTTTTATATTGGTCAAATCGTGGCCAAACAATTAACCGTATTGACGATTATTTTGCCTTTCTGGTTAGTGGCTATGATGGACGGTATCAAAGGCATTAAACAGACGTGGCCAGTGATTTTGGTATCAGGTATCTCATATACCATCACGCAATTGATTACCTCTCATTATATTGGGCATGAATTACCGAATATTACGTCTTCATTAGTCAGTTTGGTAGTAACAGCCTTATTTTTAAAAGTTTGGCATCCCAAGGAAATCTTTACCTTTAATAAAGAGTTATCTTCTGAAAAAGACGAGAAAAAGGTGGCCTTGAGCGCCAAAACAGTCTTAGTGGCATGGTCTCCCTTTATTATTCTGACCGTGATGGTTTGCTTATGGTCTGTGCCATCCGTAAAAGAAGCCTTGTCTTTTGCGACGATTAAGTTTGATTGGCCATATTTAAATCAGTTAATTGCCAAAGCCGCTCCGTTTGCTCAACAAGAAAATGATTTGATAAAAGTGGTTTACAAAGTGGATGTATTAGGGGCGGTCGGGACATCCATTTTCTTAGCCGCCGTGTTAAGTATTTTGTTCTTACGTTTACCTTTGTCTCAAGCGGTCAAAACATTTGGCGAAACACTCTATGAGTTAAGATATCCAATTATTTCGATCGGGTTTGTATTAGCCTTTGCCTTTATTGCTAATTACTCGGGACTTTCTTCAACATTGGCCTTATTGCTTGCACATACTGGTTTAGCATTCCCATTCTTTTCACCATTTTTAGGTTGGTTAGGGGTGTTTTTAACGGGTTCAGATACATCTTCAAATGCTTTGTTCTGCTCGTTGCAAGCTAATACGGCTCATCAGATCGGCGTTGATTCTAACCTTTTGACGGCTGTCAATACAACAGGTGGTGTAACGGGCAAGATGATCTCTCCTCAATCCATTGCCGTTGCTTGCGGTGCCGTTGGTATTTCGGGACAGGAATCAAGTTTGTTTAAGTTTACCGTTAAACACAGTTTAATTTTCTGCGTGATGATAGGGATAATTACTGTTTTACAGGCTTATGTGATCACGTAAGGTTAAAAGGTTTTAATGAGGAAAATAGGGGCTTAACTTGAACAAAGCCTCTATTTCGTCTTAAAATTTACAGGTTAAATCTGGCATATTCCAAAAAGGAGTAACCTATGTCAAATACAATAGATAAAGATATTGATGCAGTAGAAACACAAGAATGGTTGGACGCGTTAGCTTCCGTTTTAGATAGAGAAGGTCCAGAACGTGCTCACTTTTTGTTAGAAAAACTTATCGATGAAGCTCGTCGATATGGCTCAAATATCCCTTATTCCCCAAATACAGCTTATGTTAATACGATTCCTCCAGGTCTAGAGCCTCCACATCCAGGTAATTTGGCCATTGAGGAACGTATTCGTTCTTACATTCGTTGGAATGCGATGGCAATGGTGGTACGTGCTAACCGCTTACATCCTAAAGATGGCGGTGATTTAGGTGGCCACATTGCTTCCTTTGCTTCTTTAGCCACGATGATTGGTACAGGCCAAAACCATTTCTGGCATGCAGAAACCGCTGATCATGGTGGTGATTTGGTTTATTTCCAAGGTCATTCGTCTCCAGGTGTTTATGGACGTGCTTTCTTAGAGGGACGTTTAACAGAAGACCAAATGAATAATTTCCGTCAAGAAGTAGGCGGAGAGGGCTTGTCTTCTTATCCTCATCCTAAATTAATGCCTGATTTCTGGCAATTCCCAACGGTATCAATGGGTCTAGGACCATTGATGGCGATTTATCAAGCTCGTTTCTTAAAATATTTACATGCTCGTGGCATTGCCGATACCAGCAAACGTAAAGTATGGGTATTTTGCGGGGATGGTGAGATGGATGAGCCTGAATCACTTGGTGCGATTGGCATGGCCGCTCGTGAAAAACTTGATAACTTAATCTTTGTGGTGAATTGTAATTTACAACGTCTTGACGGTCCAGTTCGTGGTAATGGCAAAATCATCCAAGAACTAGAAGGTGAGTTCCGTGGTGCAGGATGGAATGTGATTAAGTTAATTTGGGGCGGTTATTGGGATCCATTATTAGCAAGAGACAAAGATGGTATTTTGCGTAAAGTCATGGAAGAGACGGTTGATGGAGAATACCAAGCATGCAAAGCAAATGATGGTGCTTATGTAAGAGAACATTTCTTTGGCAAAGATCCACGTTTATTAGAAATGGTTAGTCGTATGTCTGATGAAGATATTTGGCGTTTAAACCGTGGTGGTCATGATCCTAAGAAAGTGTACGCGGCTTTTGATGCAGCGGTGAAAACAGAGGGTCAGCCTACTGTTATTCTTGCTAAGACCGTTAAAGGCTATGGTATGGGGCGTGTTGCGGAAGCGAAAAACCCCGCTCACCAGCAGAAAAAACTAGATGGCGACTCTGTTCGTTGGTTTAGAGATCGTTTTAATATCCCCGTTCCAGATGATAAGTTAGATGAATTGCCATACTTGAAATTTGCTGAAGATTCAGCAGAGATGAAGTATTTGCGTGAACATCGTGAAAAATTAGGCGGTTACTATCCAGCTCGTCGTATAAACAGTGATGAACAACTAAAAGCCCCTGATTTAAAATTCTTTGAGTCTATTTTGGAACCAACCCAAGAGGGACGTGAGATTTCAACCACACAAGCATTTGTGCGTTTCTTAAATCAGTTGCTTAGAGATAAAACGCTTAAAGACCGTGTGGTGCCTATTTTGTCTGATGAATCACGTACATTTGGTATGGAGGGTTTGTTCCGCCAAATCGGTATTTATTCACCAGAAGGACAGAAGTATGAACCTGTTGATAAAGCTCAGGTGATGTACTATAAAGAATCGAAGAACGGTCAATTACTTCAAGAGGGAATTAATGAAGCAGGTGCCTTTGCATCTTGGATCGCAGCGGCAACTTCTTATTCAACCAATAATAAGATCATGATTCCTTTCTTCATTTACTACTCTATGTTTGGATTCCAACGTGTCGGCGATTTAGCTTGGGCGGCAGGCGATATGCAAGCACGTGGTTTCTTACTAGGTGGTACAGCAGGTAGAACGACATTAAATGGTGAAGGCTTGCAACACGAAGACGGACATAGTCATTTGCTTGCTTCAACGATTCCAAACTGCGTGTCATACGATCCAACCTTTGCTCACGAAGTAGCAGTTATCATGCAACATGGTTTAAAACGTATGGTAGAAAACCAAGAAAATGTTTTCTATTACTTAACCGTGATGAACCAAAACTACGCTCATCCCGGCCTTAAAGCAGGCGATGAAGAGGGTATCATCAAAGGGATGTATAAGATTCAATCTAATGATGGTCAGGAACGTGTCCAATTACTCGGCTCAGGCACTATCTTGTTAGAAGTGTTAGAAGCTGCAAAATTGCTTAAAGAAGATTGGGGTATTGGTTCAGATGTTTGGAGCGTCACTAGCTTTACCGAATTACGCCGTGATGGTATGGATTGTGTTCGTTACAATACCTTGCATCCAACGACTGATCGTCCACATATTCCTTATGTTGCTCAGTGTTTGTCAGCAACTTCAGGTCCAGTAGTGGCTTCAACAGATTATATGAAGATTTACGCTGACCAGATTCGTGAATATATTCCGAACAATCGCACTTATCGTGTTCTGGGTACAGATGGTTTCGGTCGTTCTGACTTCCGATTCCGTTTACGTTCTTTCTTTGAAGTGGATCGTTATTATGTCGTGCTTGCAGCATTGAAAGCATTGGCTGACGATGGCAAAATCCCAGCAGAGAAAGTCTTGGAAGCGATTGAAAAATACAATATTCCACAAGACAAACCTAGTCCACAACATTCATAATAAGGAACTAAGATGAGTAAAGATATATTAGTACCAGATATTGGAGATTTCAAAGATGTTGAAGTTATCGAGGTATTGGTATCTGTAGGCGATTTAGTCAAGGAAGAACAAAGCCTTATTACGGTTGAATCCGATAAGGCTTCAATGGAAATCCCCGCTCCAGCAGCTGGAAAAATCACTGAAGTTTTAGTGAAAGTAGGCGATAAGGTTAGCAAAGATTCTTTGATTATGCGTTTTGAATCCGCTGCAAGTGAACCTACCATGGTCGCGACGGCACCACAACCTGTTGCCGCACCTCAAGTTGAGAAACAGCCCTCTGAGGTTATGGCACCAGAAGTCACGGCAGTTCCTGCTACGGTTTCGCCTACCGCTGCCTTTGCAGGGATTCCGACTTCCACGAGAGGTTTGCCTTTTGCTTCTCCCTCTGTTCGTAAGTTTGCAAGGGAGTTAGGTGTTGATTTAACGCAGGTTAATGGTACGGGTAATAAAGGTCGCATTACGCCTGATGACGTGCGCGCCTTTGTTAAAGCGACTTTACAATCAGCTTATCATCACCAAACTTCGTCTTCTTCAAGTGCGACCGTGTCAGGGTCTGGATTTAAGGTATTAGATTGGCCAAAAATCGATTTTGCTTCGTTTGGTCCAGTTGAAAGCAAGCCTTTATCACGCATTAAGAAAATATCAGGTGCCAATCTTCATCGTAACTGGGTGATGATTCCTCATGTTACTAACAATGAAGACGCGGATATTACGGACTTAGAAGAGCTTCGCAAAACGTTGAATAAAGAATATGAACGTGAGGGCGTGAAATTCACGTTATTGGCGTTCTTGATCCGTGCGGTTGTGCAAGCACTTAAAAAATTCCCTGAATTTAACGCCTCTTTGGATGGTGATAATTTAGTTTTGAAAAAATACTATAACATTGGTTTTGCTGCCGATACGCCGAATGGCTTGGTAGTGCCAGTGATTAAAGAGGCAGATAAAAAGTCTATCTCTGACTTGGCGAAAGAAACCAGTGAGTTAGCAAAAATGGCTCGTGATGGTAAACTCGGTCCTCAACACATGCAGGGCGGTTGTTTTACGATTTCATCTTTAGGAGGCATTGGTGGTACCAGTTTCACACCTATTGTCAATGCACCAGAAGTAGCGATTTTGGGTGTTTCTCGTTCTGCGATGAAACCTGTTTGGAATGGTAAAGAGTTTGTACCACGTCTGATCATGCCATTGTCATTGTCTTATGACCATAGAGTGATCGATGGGGCGGCTGCCGCAAAATTTAACGCTTATCTTGCTAGTTTATTAGCAGATTTTCGCCGTGTGATTATCTAAGGAGTCTTACAAAGATGAGTCAAATTGAAGTCAAAGTCCCCGATATTGGTGACTTCAAAGAGGTTGATGTAATTGAAGTCTTGGTGTCCGTTGGCGACGAAATTACAGAAGAACAAAGCTTAATCACCGTAGAGTCAGATAAGGCATCGATGGAAATTCCAAGCAGTGCCGCAGGTAAGGTGACCGCGATTGCTGTGAAAGTAGGCGATAAGGTGAGTAAAGGTAGTTTGGTATTGACCGTAGAATCGAGTGGGGCACAGCTTGAACAGCCTGCTGCACCACAGGTCAGTACACCCGCAGCCCAAACTACCACACCCGCTCCACAGGCTAGCACACCTGCTAACTCGGCAACGTCAAGTGTAGAGGTGTTTGTTCCTGATATTGGTGACTTCAAAGAAGTTGATGTCATTGAAGTCTTGGTGGCGGTGGGAGATGATGTTAAAGAAGAACAAAGTCTAATCACCGTAGAATCAGACAAAGCTTCGATGGAAATTCCAAGCAGTGCCGCAGGTAAAGTGACTGCGATTGCGGTGAAAGTAGGTGATAAGGTGAGTAAAGGTAGTTTGGTGTTAACGTTAGCATCTCATGCTTCAACACCTGCTTCATCATCGGCCTCATCAGATGTCCCACAAAAACCCGTGGCATCAAGTAATCCTGCACCTGTTCAACAAACGGTTGCAACCGATAATTTTAACGATCCTAATGCCTATGATGTCATGGTATTGGGGGCGGGTCCAGGCGGTTATTCAGCTGCCTTCCGTGCAGCGGATCTAGGCCTAAAAGTTGCCTTGGTGGAAAAATATGCTACGCTTGGTGGGGTGTGTCTGAATGTAGGATGTATCCCCTCAAAAGCTTTACTTCATAATGTAGCCGTACTGGAAGAAGCCAGAGAATTGGCTCATAACGGTATTGAATTTGGTGCACCCGTTGTGAATCTTGAAAAACTACGTGCCTATAAATCATCGGTAGTGTCTAAATTAACAGGTGGTTTGGCCAGTATGGCTAAAATGCGTAAAGTCACGGTGATTCAAGGTCAAGCAACATTTGTCGATAATCATCATCTTGAAATTCATAAACCTGATGGTACTCAAGAGACGATTAGCTTTAAAAACGCGATTATTGCTGCAGGTAGTCGTGCGGTTCATTTACCATTCTTGCCCGATGATCCTCGTATTATCGATAGTACAGGTGCTTTGGAATTACCAAAAGTGCCCAAACGTATGTTGATTATTGGTGGTGGCATTATCGGTCTTGAAATGGGTACCGTTTACTCGGCATTAGGTGCTCGTTTAGACGTAGTTGAGATGATGGATGGTCTGATGCAAGGTGCCGATCGTGATTTGGTCAAAGTATGGCAGAAAAAGAATGCTCATCGTTTTGATCATATTATGACGAACACGAAAACAGTGTCCGCTGAAGCCAAAGAAGATGGTATTTGGGTAACTTTTGAGGGCGAGAATGCTCCTAAAGAGCCCCAATGCTATGACTTAGTTCTACAGTCTGCAGGCCGTGCCCCTAATGGAAAACTCATTGGGGCTGAAAAAGCAGGTGTCACGGTAACGGACAGAGGCTTTATTCCTGTGGATCAACAAATGCGTACAAATGTACCGAATATCTTTGCTATTGGTGATATTGTTGGTCAGCCTATGTTGGCTCATAAAGCCGTTCATGAAGCACATGTTGCGGCAGAAGTGATTGCAGGTCATAAAGCTTACTTTGATGCACGCGTGATTCCAGGCGTTGCCTTTACGGATCCTGAAGTTGCTTGGGCAGGGTTGACTGAAGATCAAGCCAAAAAAGAAGGGATTAAAATCGATAAAGCGGTATTCCCTTGGGCAGCTAGTGGTCGTGCCATTGCCAACGGTCGCGATGAGGGCTTTACTAAACTCATTTTTGATGCAGAAACTCATCGTTTACTGGGCGGCGGTATCGTGGGTACCAATGCGGGTGACATGATTAGTGAGATTGCATTGGCCATTGAAATGGGGTGTGATAAAGAAGACATCGCACATACGATTCATCCTCACCCAACACTTGGAGAGAGTGTGGGTATGGCGGCAGAAGTGGCCATTGGTTCGTGTACCGATGTACCACCCACTAAAAAACGATAATTAGTACGATTGGCTAGGTTAATAACCTAGCCAAAACATTATGATGATAAAACCTAACCTATCTTCTAGCTTAGATACTTGGCTACATTATTTAGAAAATATTCATACGAAAACCATTGATATGGGCTTAGAACGAGTCAAAACCGTGGCCACTCGTATGAATCTCTCTCTTAACAACAGCATCATTGTAGGCGGCACAAACGGCAAAGGTTCTGTTTGTCATATGTTAGAGTCGATTTATAAAGCAGCAGGGTATCGCACAGGGCTTTATACATCGCCTCATTTGGTTCATTACAACGAGCGTATTCATCTCGATGGAGCCCCTTGTTCAGAAGAAAAAATCGTTGAAGCATTGGCAACGATTGAGCAGTTTCGTGGTGACGTAAGTTTGACTTATTTTGAATATAGCACCTTGGCAGCCTTATATTTGTTCTCACAAGAGCAAGTGGATGTGGCGATTTTAGAAGTCGGGCTAGGTGGACGATTAGATGCGGTGAATATTATCGATGCAGATTGTTCCATTATTACGAGCATTGCCCTTGATCACACGGATTATTTGGGCGATACCAGAGAAAAAATTGCTTGGGACAAAGCTCATATCTATCGTGCTGGAAAAACCGCTATTTGTGCCGATCCCGAACCTCCCTCAACGCTTATTGAATATGCAGAACAGATTCAAGCTGATTTATGGTTGTTTGGTCGAGATTTTAACTACTCGGGCGATAAACAACAATGGGCTTTTGCAGCAAGAGGTACACATAGAAGTGCCTTACCTTGGCCCTCTTTACGCGGTGCCAATCAGCTAATTAATGCTAGTGCGGCCTTGGCAGCCATTCAAGCCTTGTCTCATCGTTTGCCTGTACACAACCAAGCGATCAAAGAGGGTTTGTTGCAGTTAAATTTACCGGGTCGTTTTCAGATTTTACCTGGCCAGCCTACCATTATTTTAGATGTGGCTCACAATCCTCATGCCGTTGCTACATTGGGACATAATTTGGACCATATGAGTTATCATCCTTATACCCATGCTGTCATTGGTATGTTAAAAGACAAAGATAGTCTAGAAAGTATCAAATGTATGGGCAAACGCATCGATCATTGGTATTGTGCCACCTTAGAGGGCGAAAGAGGGCGAGCAGGTGATGAACTGGCCGAAACGATACGTGCTTTAAATCCCGCTGATAAAGATGGACTGCCTAGTGTTCAAAGTTTTAATACCCCTGAAGAAGCCTTTGAAAAAGCCCTACAGAATGCTCATCAGGATGATAGAATAGTAGTATTTGGATCTTTTTTGACGGTTGCCGCTATTCTAAAAAAACTCGGCCGAATCTGATAAAGGAAGACTATGACACAACCCGAAAGACAAACGGATGCTTCTTATTTACGTGCTAGAAATAGACTAATCGGTGCCATCATTTTGGTGGTATTGGCGATTATTATCGTGCCGGTTGTTCTAAAAGTTGATACCGAAAACAGAAGACAGTCACTCCAAGTAACCTATCCTAATGGGTTAACGACCAATAATGCTAAACCTGTGGCCGCAACGGTACCAGGTGAGGGGCGTGAATATGTTGAAACACCTGCCCAGACAGAGGTAACTGAAAATGCTAAGAAGGTTGAAGTGCCAGTTGCCCAAGTCACAGAAGCCCCCAAGCCTGAACGAAAACTGGTGCAGAATGAGCCAACGAAGACAGAGAAAAAGCCTGTAGCACCGATTCAGAAAGTAGAGAAAAAGACAACCCCTAAAAAAACGGTGAAACCTACGCCAGAAGCCAACCCTACGCGTGATCAGGATGGTGCTGAAGCATTGGCTATTTTAGAGGGTAGAAAGACTCCTGTCGCCACCCAAACCGCCAGTCGAACAGCGTATTATATCCAGCTGGCTGCGTTTAAAGAAGAGTCATATGCTAAACAGAGATTACGTCAGCTCCAAACGAATGGTATTTCAAATGGTTATATTGAGCCAGCCGTCATCAGAGGACAGAAACTATTTCGTTTAAGAATAGGGCCGTTTGTGCAGAAAAAAGAGGCTGATGCGGTGCTTAAAAAAGCAGCTGCACTAGGTTATAAAAACTCTAAACTACAGTCATTTGATACCAAAAGGTAAGTAATGAACACATTTGATATTTTATTATTATCAATCATTGTTTTATCTGGTTTGGTAGGGCTTTTAAGAGGTCTGGTTAGAGAGATTTTTTCTTTAATTTCTTATGCAGTTGCTTTGATAGGAACCTTATGGCTTGGCCCTAAAGCATATCCTTTGGTTTACAGTTATATTGAGCATGAGTTAATTGCCTTGGTCATGTCGTATGTCCTAGTGTTTATTGCTATTTTGCTGTTGATGGGCGTGATTAACTATTTATTTGCTAAATTAATCACAGGAACAGGGCTTACGCCAGCCGACAAAGGCTTGGGAATGATTTTTGGGCTGGTAAGAGGGTTCATTATTGTTGCGATTATCGTGGTGTTTAGTGATTACTTGGGCTTTTCTAAAGAAGATTGGTGGCAAAATGCTCGGATGCCAACGCCCATTCAACAGTTAGTGAAAAAAGTAAGCAGTGAATGGTCGCTTGAATATCAGAATTTCGAGTCTATAAGTAGTGGGAGTGAGTAATTATTATGTGTGGCGTGGTGGGTGTCGTTGGTAACAATAGTGTTAACCAATTAGTCTATGATAGTCTTTTGTTGTTACAGCATCGCGGACAAGATGCGGCGGGGATTGCAACCGTTAATGGCAGTATCTTTGGCTTATTTAAAGCAAATGGAATGGTCCGTGATGTTTTTCGCACACGAAATATGAGAAGTTTGTTGGGCAATAGCGGTGTTGGGCATGTACGTTATCCGACCGCTGGTTCATGTAGCAGTGAGGAAGAAGCTCAACCTTTTTACGTGAACGCACCTTTTGGTCTCATGTTTGCCACTAATGGTAATCTGACGAATGCTCAACAACTTCGCAAACATCTTTTCCGTGTGGATAGACGACATATTAATACGAACTCTGATTCTGAAGTCTTGCTGAATGTATTGGCACATGAGATTCAAAATCACGTCACAGGACTTAATCCTACGCCAGATGAGTTATTTGCAGCGGTGGCACAGGTTCACAAACGCGTGAAAGGGGCGTATGCAGTGGTTGTCCAAATCGCCGATTATGGTATGTTGGCTTTTCGCGATCCGAATGCGATTCGTCCCTTATGTATGGGTAAGAATGAGACAGAGCAAGGCACAGAATATATGTTTGCCTCTGAATCAGTGGCTTTATCTGGTGTGGGCTTTGAACTAGTTAGAGACATTGAACCTGGTGAAGCGGTATTTATCAATAACGAACGCCAAATTTTTAGTCAACAATGTGCCGAACATTCTCAGTTAAGACCTTGTTTATTTGAATATGTTTATTTTGCACGTCCAGACTCTACGATAGATGGTATTAATGTGTATAACGCTCGTTTAGCCATGGGTGAGGTATTGGCCGATAAAGTAGCAAAAGAACTGCGTTTGGGCGATATTGATGTGGTGATGCCGATTCCAGACACTTCACGTCCCTCAGCAATGCAGCTGGCCTCACGTTTAAATTTAGATTATCGTGAAGGCTTTATTAAAAACCGTTATATCGGTCGCACCTTTATTATGCCTGGCCAAGCGGTGAGAAAAAAATCAGTTCGTCAAAAATTGAACGCTATGAGTGCTGAATTTAAAGGCAAAAGCGTTCTATTAGTGGATGATTCTATTGTTCGTGGCACCACCAGTCGTGAAATTGCAGAGATGGCTAGAGATGCGGGAGCTCGTAAGGTGTATTTTGCTAGTGCGGCACCTGCTGTGCGATTCCCTAATGTTTATGGAATTGATATGCCCACTCAGAAAGAATTGATCGCCTTTAATCGTAGTACCGAAGAAGTGGCTAAGGCGATTACAGCAAATGGATTGGTGTATCAAGATTTAGATAGCTTAAAAGACTGCTTACGTGCTATCAATCCTCATATTAAAGATTTTGAATCGTCTTGCTTTGATGGTTATTACGTCACAGGCGATGTGGATGAGGCGTATTTAAAACGTTTGGGCGAAAGTCGAGAAAGTTAAGGCCAAGCCATTCATCAAAAAGCGGGGCCTCGTGTCACGCCAATCAATCATTAAAAGCCATTCATCAAAAAGAGGTGAATGGCTTTAATGAATAAGAATCAAATAATTTTCAGCTCAGGAAAGAGCATTTGCAAAACATTTAAGCTGATTCTTCTGGATTTTCCTTGGTAGGGGAAGATGTGCATCATCATCATGGGATTGAAATTCGTTTCAATGACTCCCCAATTGTTTTCAGACGCTGGCTGGGTATAATCGGTAATCATCATATCGACACCACATACCGCCGCACCCATTGCCTGCGTGATACCAACAGCTAGTTTTTTGTAAGATTCATCCATCTGATCCGTCATATCAATCGAGTCACCACCCGTACTGATATTGGAGTTGGCACGAAGCAAGACATGTTCACCTTTTTTAGGAATGCTGTCTAGCGTTAATCCCTGTTCTTTTAATTGCAGTATTTCTATATCACCTTTTTGTATTTTTTTCAAAGGCGTACGACTACCATCCCCGCGTAAAGGATGACGATTTTTCTCATCAATGAGTTCAGAAACGGTATGTTCTCCATCACCGATAACGTGGGCGGGAACCCTTAATAAGATCGCTAAGGTTTCATTTCCCAAAACAAAAAAACGATACTCTGTGCCTGGAATAAACGCCTCAATCATGATTTCTTTGTCTTCTTTAAAGGCTATTTTGACAGCTTGTACAAAGTCTTCAAAATTTTGAGGGCCTTGACGGAAGATGGTAATGCCTAAACCAAAATTGGTGCTTTTGGGCTTAATCACAATGGCTTTATGTTCATATAAAGCAAAGTCGGCGATCGCTTGTTCCAACGTGAGGTATTGCGTGCTTTTAGGTACTCGAAAACCCGCTTTTTCTAACACTTTCTTCGTGACCACTTTGTTTTCCATGATTAAGGGAGCAATGTATTGGTCACGAGAAGTCATATTGCCATTTTTGACATATTCGATATGAGAGCGGTGCTTGAGACATAGAAACTGATCTTGCTCATCTAAAATTTCAGTAGCAATACCTTTTTGTATCGCATCAAAAATAAGTGCTTGAGTGGATAATTCCATATGTTGAAAAGCAGATAAGCAGTAGGGAGTTTCTAATGCTTGAGCTTTGTTTTTTATCGCTATCTCGCTTGCTAATTGTTTCGCACTGCCAGTCGATTTAATGGCGGTGACGAGTTGTGCTGATAGGGTTTGTTCGGGATGGTGGAATAAATCAAGTTTTTGCTGTGCAATATCTAGATAAGACGGATCCGCATGTAAGGTTTGAAGCATCGCCATCATTTGTTTAATTAACTGAATTCCCTCATCTTGATGAACAGTGGGCTCAAAAGGATTCTCCAAAGCGACTTGATTTAAATAATCTTGTCCTTTTTTGACCCCCTCATTATCTGCTGTCTCGTCCATCCAAGCCATCAGTAAGATAAACGCATGTATAAACTGTGCGTCGGCCTGCGTGATCCCGTAAGGAGCAAATGGATTAAGATCAAATAAACGAAACTCTAAGTACTGGATGCCTCGGCTCAGTAATTCTCTGGCTTGTGAGCCCCCTCTAAAACGAACATTCGAGTAGAATTCTTTTTCAGCGATCAAACGTCCTGCTTGAACATGTTCTTCTAACGTTCGAACGTAGTCTTCAATACTATTAAAAGATACTTGAATATCAGGATGGTTGACATAGCCATATTGGCTAGAACGTAAACTACGCACAAAAGGAATGGCAGGGGCTTTATTAAAAGACGAGAAATAAGCAGGATCAACGGTTGGGGATGCACTTAATAAATAAACCAATACCCATTGATAACGAAAGAAGTTCTTGGCGATTTTTAAATAAAATGCATTGTTGAAATCGAGGTAATGGCTGTATTTTTCTTGTTTTTGGAAGATTTGCTCCGTGACAAACGGATCGATTTGAAAATTATAATGAATGCCACTGACCATTTGTTTGGCTTTTCCGTAAACATTCACTAAATAATCACGATAGGCAACATCTTTTGGGTCATCAAACTGAGCAACCTTAATGCTTTCAAGATTACTGAGATCCGTTGGCATGCTAAGCGGGGTGATGTATTCATTTTCAGGTAAAGAACGCCAGACGACCTCATGAATCGTACCTAACCAACGCAGGCATTCTTGAATACTTTTGGCGGTAGGCGTGATGAGTTCTAATTGACTTTCAGCAAAATCAGTTTGGATGTAAGGATGGTAGGAACGGTTGCCGAAAATATGAGGATGAGGGGAGGTCATGATATTTCCGTGTGCATCAATGCGATGTCCCTCTTTTTCTATGCCAAATGTTCCTTGAAAAAACCATTGTTCTAAATGATTTTCCTTGATGATTTGCTGAATATTCATCGTTTGTCAATCCTCCTGTACGTTTTTTTTCTGGTCACGAATAAATAAAGCGATTAAAGAAATAAAAGCTAATAAAGAAAATAAAAATAATGACCATAATGCGTAATCAATGCCCCAAATGCTTACTTTTGCATCCATGCAACTGGCGTAAATACCAAATAACCAAGGCACGGCCGTATCTAATCCGCTGATTTGGTGCATAAATCTATCTGCAAACGTCATATCGCAACTAAATAAGTTTTGTGCAACGGAATACTGGAACCATGCTGCAGAAATCCCCGCTACACTGATGCCTAGACTCAGCAGTGCCCAAAATCGACGTATCACGCGGATAGGCGTAAAAAAGCTCACTAAGCAAACGGCCGCAAGACACAGATAGATGAAACGTTGGAATGAGCACCATGCACAAGGCCTCATATCAAAAAAGTGTTGAGAGATTAAGGCAAAAACGACGGCCAACAAAGACAAAAGACAGTTAAGATTCAGTAAACGTTGAGTATTCATTTTTTAAAATTAAAAATAGTAGGGGTTTGAGTTTCATAGTATAACTGCACGTACAAATCATGTAATCCTAGCCATACGATTTGTATGCCAATACATAATAATATAAATGCAGAGAGTTTCATAAAAATAAGCGTGCCTGTTTCACCTAAGAAGTGCAAAATCTTGGTAGCAAATCTTAGACAAAAATACACCATCACCGCTAATGCGAAAATGCCCAGTAAGTTTCCTAAACTACTTAATAAGAAACTGCCGGTATCGCTTTGACCATGAATGACCGAACCAATGGTAATGGCGGCAGAAATACTTCCAGGTCCGCAAAGAATAGGGAATGTAAAGGGGAAAAAAGTGCTTTGTTCCGCTTTTTTGACATTGTGAGATTCCGCATAGGCCTCAGTTGTGTCGGCATCGACATCTTTAGCGTTTAATAAGCTCCATGCACTGCTCATCACTAACAAGCCCCCACCTAAACGTACGATCGGGATGGAGATGCCAAAAAAGCCCAAGATAATACTGCCAATCCACGTCGAGATCGTAAGGATAATAAAGGTGTTTATCGCAATGCGTTTGGCCAATATTTGTCTTACGGACTGTGAAGCCCCTTTTGTAAAGGATAGAAAGATAGGGGCCGCACCAGGTGGGTTGATGATCGGCAATATCGTACCAATAATCAGTAAAAAGCTTTGGGTCAGAATAATAAAAGATTCGTAAACAGTCATGATTTATATGGGTTAATGTTACTTAAAGCATCTAATACATCACGCTTAAAATCCAGTTGTGTTCTAGGATTATTAAGTGCCTGTCCATTCAGGATAAAAACGTCTTCCACGCGATCACCTAATGTCATTACTTTGGCCATTTTAATCTCAATATGATATTTGGCAAAGTAATAACTCATGGTATAAAGCACGCCAGGCATATTGATACAGACTAAATCAAGACGCCAGTTGGCATTTTTTTCATCTGGACTAAGATCGATAGTGGGGACCAAAGGAAATGTTTTCAACCGTCTATGTCTTTCGCCAAATGTAAAATCGGTACCAATAGCAGGTAATTGGGGGTTTAACAACTGTTCTTGTAGTTCGACCTCAATAATCGAGGCACAAGAACGAGCATCTTCTTTAATCTGGGGGCTGGTCACGAGAAAGCTATCCAATGCTTGCTGATTTGGGCAAGTATGGATTTTGGCTTCGAGAATATTGATTTTACGTTTATAAAAATAAGCACAGATAATCTCAAATAAATTCTTTTTGTCGTGAGTATATACCATGATTTGCAAGGCATTGATCAAAGGCCGAGAACGAATGATGGTGATATCATCCTTTTGCATATAGGGGTGTAAAATCCGCGTATGCCAAGCGATTTCATCTGAGGTATGTCTTAAAAAATAAGCGACATCCATGGCATTCCAAAAAGTATCTCTGTCCTGTTTTAATATCCCCGATAACTCCACTTTGTGAGCCGCTTCTTGTTTTCTTTGGCTCAATACGCTTTGATTATCGTGAGATTTACCGCCCATATAGGCTAAGGCAGTTTGATAGAGTTGGTTAATCTGCATGGATTTCCACTGAGTCATCACCTTGGGGCTGGTGCCTTGAATATCCGAAATGGTTAATAAGTATAAAGCGGATAAGTGCTGTTCATCTTTGACTTTTTGAACAAAATGTTGAATGACCTCGGGATCCGATAAATCGCGTTTTTGGGCGGTGGCCGATAAGAATAAATGTTCTTTGACCAAAAAGACCATCAGTTCCGTTTCGGACTCGCTCAGGTAATGACTGCGTGCAAAATTCTCAGCATCAATCGCCCCTAATTCTGAGTGATCGCCACCACGTCCTTTGGCAATATCGTGAAAAAGGGCTGCTAAATACAGTAGCCAAGGGTGTTCAAAATTATTCATCACGGCACTGGCAAACGGATCTTCTTGTGCATGTTCATCCATGGAATATCGTCTGAGATGGCGAATAACCTGAATGGTGTGTTGATCAACGGTATAAATATGGTAATGATCGTGTTGTAGCATCCCCACAATCTTTTTAAACACTGGAAGATAGCGGGGCAGTACATCTAGCATAATCATGCGGCGTAGATTGTGCACAATGCCACGATTTCGTTTAAAAATCTCGATAAACTGTTTTTTGTTGACAGGATTTTCTCTAAATTGTTTATTGATTTTTGAACCTGCTTTCCATATCGCTCGTGCTGTATTGACATGAAGTTCTGAAATCTCAGGATGATCCGCCATGACAATAAATGTGCGTAAAATTTCCTCTGGTTTTTTGATAAATAAGTTTTGATCATAAATATCTAAGCGACCAGAACGATTAAAAAAATGTTCATCGATGGGAATGCTTGTCTGGGTGGCATTAGGGTAGAAATAATCCTGAAAACTTTGCAATAAAAACCGCATGAGTTGATAGACAATTCTGGCTCCCCAGTAATAATTTCGCATGAGTATTTCACTGGGTCTTTTTTGATGTGAATCGCCTAATTTAAAAATTTCAGCTAATTGTGGTTGCCAGTCGTAAATAAGCCGATCTTCATTTTTTTTCGCCAATAAATGCAATGCTACTCGTAAGCGGATAAACTCATGTTCAACTTTTGTTAAGGTTTTTGCTTCATTCGCCAGCATAAGACCCGCTTGTATTAGTCCTTCCCAAGTGGAGCCTAACTTAGCCGCTTTTGCTAACCAATGTATCAGATGAATATCTCTTAATGCCCCTGGAGATTCTTTACAATTAGGCTCAATCACAAAAGGAGTATCGTTAAATCGTTGATAACGCTGTTGTAATTCTAGTTTTTTGGCCAGAAAAAAAGCACCCGCATCAAACTGTTGCCAAAACTGGGTGTTAAAGGTGTCATAGGGCGTTTTATCGCCTGCTAAAAAACGAATATCCAAAAAAGAAGTTTCTGTGGCAATGTCCTGATGGGCTTCTTCTAGGCATTGTGCGATGGTGCGAACGCTGTAACCAATTTTTAGCCCTAAATCCCAAAAAGCCGTCACCAATCTTTCCAACTTTTCTGTATCTTGATCACTGATTTCATCGGGGGTGATGATCAGCAAATCCACATCAGAATAGGGAAACATTTGTTCGCGACCATATCCTCCTACGGCACATAAAGCGGTCTGAGGCGGTAAGGGATAGTGCTGAATAAATGCGTTAAGTAAATTATCGGTGGCACGAGAAAGTGATAAGATAAGACCATTAGCATCTATTGAATTATTTCTATAGGATAGAATAACTTCCTCGCAATCAGCCTTATATTTGTCTTTTAACTTTATGATATTATTCATATTAACACCAAAAAAATCATCAAATCACTTTAACTTGTCACCATAACTTATTGAATATTAATAAAATTACCTAATACTTAAGCATAACTTTAAGTTATTTGTATAACCCATTGTTATGTATGGAATATTACCTTGCTAAAAAGCTTGTAAGGCTAAGTATTTGCAGATTTAACAAAACTCGGTGGCGGTGGGCAGTTCGGTGAAAGTGTTAATACCTCGTAACCATCAGCCGTCACGCGTACGACATGTTCCCACTGGGCAGTCAAACTATGATCCTTGGTAACGACTGTCCAGCCATCACTTAAATGTTTAATATCTTTTTTGCCTGCATTAATCATGGGTTCGATGGTAAAGGTAAGTCCTTCAAATAGCTTCATCCCAGTATTAGGTTTACCATAGTGAAGTATCTGGGGTTCATCGTGAAAAATCTTACCCACGCCGTGACCGCAATACTCGCGAACAACGGAAAAACCAGCATTCTGAGCATGTGTTTGAATCGCGTGTCCAATATCCCCTAAGGTAGCACCTGGGCGAACTTTTTCAATCCCTTTCCACATCGATTCGTAAGTAATATCAATCAGACGTTTAGCAAGTATGGATGGGGTGCCAACGGTAAACATGCGACTGGTATCCCCATACCAACCATCTTTAATAACCGTTACATCAATATTCAAAATGTCGCCGTTTTTAAGTTTCTTGTCATTTGGAATACCATGACATACCACGTGATTAGGTGAAATACAAACACTTCCGGGGTAAGGAGGGAATTCTGGGCTCATTTGATAGCCAATAGTGGCTGATTTAGCGTGCAATACCTCAGTGATATATTTCAAGCATAGCTGATCAAGCTCGTAAGTGGTCACACCTGCTTGTATAAAAGGTTCAATATAATCGAGTACACTGGCAGCAGCTTCGCAAGCAGCTTTCATTTTGGCAATATCTTGAGTTGTTTTTAAAATTTGCATAGTACTTGAACAAATAAGTTAAATAGGTGTATAATCAAAAGTCTTTGCTATTGATTTTAACATTTTCTTAGCAAAGAGAGTTATCTTTTTTAATATGTTTGGGTTTTTTCCTTAGGTGTTGGTGTTAAGGAATGCCAATTATCTAAACCCAAAAAAACGTAACCTTTGGAGTTATTTATTATGTCACTAATGCGTGAATTATTGGAAGCAGGTGCTCACTTTGGTCACCAAACTCGTTACTGGAACCCAAAAATGGCTCAGTACATTTTCGGTCAACGTAACAAAATCCATATCATTAACCTAGAAAAAACAGTAGAAAAATTTATCGATGCTACGGATAAAATTCGTAAAATTGCTGCGGAAGGCGGTAATATTCTATTCGTAGATACAAAACGTGCCGCTCGCGACATCATCGCTCAAGAAGCAGCTCGTTGCGGTATGCCTTATGTTAACAGCCGTTGGTTGGGCGGTATGATGACGAACTTTAAAACTGTAAAAAGTTCAATTAAACGCCTAAAAGACATGGAAGCAGCGGTTGAAAACGGTACAGCTGACCAGTTGACTAAGAAAGAAGCTTTGTTGTTTAAACGCAATCTTGAAAAATTAAACAAATCTTTTGGTGGTATTAAGAACATGACTCGCTTACCAGAAGCGATCTTTGTTATCGACGTAGGCTACCACAAAATTGCGATCCAAGAAGCTCGTACATTAAAGATTAAAGTATTTGGCGTGGTGGATACTAACCATAGCCCAGAGGGTATTGATTACGTGATTCCAGGTAACGATGACTCTGCAAAAGCAGTTGCTATTTACGCAAAAGGCGTTGCTGATGCGATTCTTGAAGGTCGTCAAGAGCGTCTAGATGGTACATTAAGCGAAATCAGTGCAAATGCTGACGAAGACGAAATCGCGGAAATGGACGCTGAAATCGTTACAGAAGATAATGCTCAAGAGTAATTAATTAACGGAGAATAGGATGGCTGCAATTACTGCTGCATTGGTAAAAGAACTGCGTGAAAAAACTGACGCTCCTATGATGGAGTGTAAGAAAGCTTTAACAGAAGCTGAGGGTAACTTAGAACGTGCTGAAGAGATTCTTCGTGTCAAACTAGGTAACAAGGCTAGTAAAGCTGCCACTCGTATTACTGCTGAAGGTCTAATTGGCTTGTTCATTTCTGATGATAACAAAACAGGTGCTATCATCGAAGTTAACTGCGAAACAGACTTTGTAGCGAAAAACGACGAGTTTGTGAACTTTGTAAACAGCTTGGCAAAACTAGTAGCTGAGAAAAACCCTGCTGACGTTGAAGCATTGGCTCAGTTGCCATTAGCTGATGGTACAGTAGAATCTGTACGTTCAGAGTTGGTTGGAAAAATTGGTGAAAACATGACGATTCGTCGTTTCCAACGTTTCCACACTGACCAACAATTAGCTAGCTATGTTCACGGTGGTCGTATTGGTGTATTAGTGGACTTCTCAGGTGCACCAGAAGTAGGTAAAGATTTGGCGATGCACATCGCTGCTACGAAACCTAAAGCATTAACAGCTGAGGGCGTGTCTGCTGAGGACGTGGCTCGTGAACGTTCAGTTGCTGAACAAAAAGCAGCTGAATCAGGTAAACCTGCTGATATCGTTGCTAAGATGGTTGAAGGCTCAATCGCTAAATTCCTAAAAGAAGTGACTTTATTGGCTCAACCATTCGTTAAAGATCCTAACGTTAGCGTTGAACAAATGCTTAAATCAAATAAAGCGAGCATCTCTGCATTTGCTTTATTCGTAGTAGGCGAAGGTATTGAAAAACGTACATTAGACTTTGCTGCTGAAGTGGCTGCTGCCGCTGCAGGCAATAACTAATCGTTCGTTTTAGTAAAAACCCGACAATAAACTGTCGGGTTTTTTTTATGAGCGCTAACCTGAAACGGTTATTAAATCATCAAAAGATCATCGAGCGTAAGATCGCTGAAAATAGAGAATCACCGAAAGAACATCAAGCCTTAGATCACTAAAAACAGAGGATCAGAAAAGACCCTCAAGCGTAAGATCACTGAAATCCAATAATACTCAAAGGACCATCGAGTGTAAGATGGCTGAAAATAGAGAATCATCAAAAGATCATCGAGTGTAAGATCGCTGAAAATAGAGGGTCACAAAAGACTATCAAGGGCAAGATCGCTGAAATCCAAGAATACTCAAAGGACCATCGAGTGCAAGATGCCTGAAAATAGTGAATCACCGAAAGAACATCAAGCCTTAGATCACTAAAAACAGAGGATCAGAAAAGACCATCAAACGTAAGATCGTTGAAAATAGAGAATCACCAAAGACAATCGAGCGTAAGATGGCTGAAAATAGACGATTACCAAAGATCATCAATCCTTTGATCACCAAAAACAGAAGTAAATAATTAAAAAGGGTAATGATCTCGCTGCATGCAGAATATTCAGCGATTCGTTTAAGGCCACACAACATACCAATATGAACCAAACATCCTATTTATCTTATCTGGGATGTGCTTGGGCTATTGTTTTATGGGGGCTAAGCTTGTTAAAATAGACGGAATTTTATTTACCCTCTTGGAACGAAAATGTCTGAACCAAAATTTAAACGTGTACTTTTAAAACTATCTGGCGAAGCACTTATGGGCGATGATCAGTTTGGTATCAATCGCTCAACGATTATTCGTATGACGGAAGAGATTGCTGAGATCGCAAAAATCGGAGTGGAATTAGCCATAGTTATTGGCGGCGGTAATATTTTTAGAGGTGTTGCTCCAGGTGCCCAAGGTATGGACCGTGCCACGGCTGATTATATGGGGATGATGGCAACCGTCATGAATTCGCTAGCACTTCAGGATGCTTTGAAACATCATGGGGTAGAGTCGCGTGTTCAATCTGCCTTAAATCTTGATCAGGTAGTAGAGCCTTATATTCGTTTGAAATCTTTGCATTATTTAGATGAAAAACGTACGGTAATCTTCGCCGGTGGTACTGGTAATCCGTTTTTTACCACGGATACGGCCGCAGCGTTAAGAGGTGCTGAGATAGGGGCTGAAGTTGTATTAAAAGCCACGAAAGTTGATGGTATTTACAGCAGCGACCCTAATAAAGATCCTAATGCGACGCTTTATCACAAAATCAGTTTTGATGAGTGCATTAGTCGTCGTTTAGAAGTGATGGATGCCACGGCGTTTGCCTTATGTCGTGATCAGAAGTTACCCATTCAAGTCTTCTCAATTAATAAGCCAGGTGCCTTAAAACGTGTTATTATGGGCGAACAAGAGGGTACTTTGGTACATATTTAATAGAAAATATAGAAAAGGGAATATATGAGTTTGTCAACTATCTTAAAAGAAACCGAACAGCGTATGAAAAAATCGATTGAAGCGCTGAAAACCAATCTTTCTAAAATCCGCACAGGACGTGCACATGCAGGCATTTTGGATCATGTACAAGTCGAGTATTATGGTTCTTTGGTGCCCGTTAGCCAAGTGGCTGCTGTTAACGTCGCAGACGCACGAACATTAACGGTTCAACCTTGGGAAAAGGGCATGGGTGCGGTGATTGAAAAGGCGATTCGTGAATCAGACCTAGGTTTGAATCCCGTAACAGCAGGCGATAGTATTCGTGTCCCGATGCCAGCTTTGACAGAAGAGCGTCGTAGAGACCTCACAAAAGTAGTCAGAAGCGAAGGGGAAGATGCGAAAATTGCTGTACGTAATCTAAGACGTGATGCGAACGACGATTTGAAAAAATTAGTAAAAGACAAGGAAATCTCTGAGGATGATGAACGTCGCGGTCAAGGCGATGTCCAAAAACTTACCGATAAATTTGTGGCGGAAATTGATACATTAGTGGCTCAGAAAGAATCTGAGATCATGACGATTTAATCATATGTATCAACAAAGTTCCACTTTGGTGATTCCTAATCATACAGAAAAGCCCAATCACATTGCCATTATTATGGATGGCAATGGAAGATGGGCAAAACAGCGTATGATGCCTCGAAATTTAGGACATATTTACGGCACCCGTGCGGTACGCCGAGCCGTTAAATACTGTCTGAAACATCAGATTCCGTATCTCACTTTATTTGCGTTTAGTTCAGAAAACTGGCGAAGACCTAAAGACGAGGTATCTTTACTGATGAATCTTTTTATTCGTTCACTAAAACGTGAGGTCCAAAAACTGAAAGCTCATGGTGTGCGATTAAAAGTGGTTGGAAAATTAAGTGATTTTTCTCAAGAATTACAACGAGAAATACACTACGCAGAAACCGAAACTGCTTGTAATGACAAGCTGGTATTAACGATTTGTGCGAATTATGGTGGCCGATGGGATATTTTAGAGGCAATCAAAAAAATGATGAATGAATATCCTAATCTGGCTGCAGAAGAATTACATGAGTCTCATTTATCGGCTCATTTGAGTATGTCTTGGGCCCCAGAACCTGATTTACTCATTCGAACTGGGGGAGAGAGTCGTTTGTCTAATTTTTTAATTTGGCAACTGGCTTATACCGAATTGTATTTTACTGACAAGTATTGGCCTGAGATGAATGATCAGGAGTTTGATAAAGCTTGTCAGTGGTATGCCCAAAGAGAGCGAAGATTCGGTCGTACCAGCGATCAACTAAAAGGTTAAAAAGATGCTTTTAAAGAGAATAATTACCGCTGTTGTTTTATTTGTTATTTTGCTGATAACGACCTTATCGAATAATCCTGTTTATTTTGGCCTGTTTTCGGCTTTGTTGGCCTCGCTTTGTGTGTGGGAAATGTTACGCATGATTTACACTCCTAATGCCAACAAGTATCTAAATTTGATGGTGTATTATGCGGTGCCAGCAGCGATTTACGGTTTGTTTTGTCTTATGATGACGCACCCCGCATGGATCGAAGCGGTATTAGGAGGATTTTTCTATTTGAATATTCTATTAGCGTTTTCGTGGTTAATTATTGCTCCCATGATTATGATCGCTAGAGAAAAAGCCTTACCAAAACTTAGCGTCCAACTTTTCATTGGTATATTCTGCATTTTAAGCATGATCTCAACTTGGATGACCGTATATACGTCTTACACCTTTGGCAAAAATGCAGGCATTCTCTTTCTTATCTCGTGGATGGCAATTGTCTGGGCTGCGGATATTATGGCTTATTTTGGCGGAAAATATTTCGGTGGCAGAAAGTTGGTCGTCTCTATTAGCCCTGGGAAAACCTTATCAGGTGCTTTGTGCGGTATTGCGGCAGGGGTATTTTGGACATGTTTATCCGTTGCGTTTAACGGTTCATTTGGACATGCATTATATGCGAATCCTTACAGTTTAGATTGGTCAGCCCCCATTATTGCGGGTTTGGTGATCTCTGTCTTGTCCATCGTGGGCGATTTATTTGAATCCATGATTAAACGTTATGTGGGCGTAAAAGATTCCAGTCAATTATTGCCAGGACATGGCGGTGTATGGGATAGAATGGACTCACTGCTAGCGATTGCACCAGTCATCTATATTTTTTGGTATTTAAGTGGCCTACAATAATATGGAAAATGTTGTGATATTGGGTGCTACGGGATCCATAGGTAAAAATACCTTAAATGTTATAGCTAGCCACCCTGATAAGTTTAAGGTGTATGCGTTAACGGCTCATCGTAACACTAAAATGCTATTTGAACAGGCGAAAGTTTTTTTGCCCAACGTCTTGGTCGTAGGGTCAAAAGATGCTGTACAAGAACTCAATACCTATTATGAAAGTTGTCCCGAACTGACGGTCCCAAAAATTTTAGTAGGGCAAGAGGGCTTGTGTGAAGTGGCTCAAGATTCAGCGGTAGATACCGTGGTGGCAGCGATTGTGGGCATTGCAGGATTATCGTCTGTGTTCTCAGCAGCGAAAGCAGGCAAAAAAATTCTGTTAGCCAATAAGGAATCCTTGGTGGCAGCAGGCGATTTGTTCTTAAAAACCGTACAAGCCAGTGGCGCTACCTTATTGCCAGTAGATTCTGAGCATAATGCGATTTTTCAGTGCCTAAACCAAAATCAAGCCAAGATGCTTAGAAGACTGATTTTAACCGCATCAGGTGGCCCATTCTTGAATACACCATTAGCGGAACTGGCCCAAGTCACTCCTGAACAAGCCTGCAAACATCCTAACTGGTCGATGGGAAGAAAAATCTCGGTTGACTCGGCTACCATGGCTAATAAAGGCTTAGAGGTAATTGAGGCTTATTATCTTTTTGGGGTTCAAAGAGAACAGATAGAAGTGTTGATTCACCCCCAAAGTGTCGTCCATTCAATGGTAGAGTATGCAGATGGTTCCATTTTGGCACAAATGGGCTATGCCGATATGCGTATTCCTATTTCTTACGCACTCGCTTATCCTGATCGCATCAGTAGCAATGTGCCAACGTTTAACCTAAGCCAGTTAACAGAATTACGTTTTTCATTGCCAGATTATGACAAATTTACCTGTTTGAAACTGGCTTACGATGCCTTATCATTAGGTTCTGCCTACTGTAATGCGTTTAATGCGGCTAATGAAATGTTGGTTAATACATTCTTGAATAAAGAAATTAGCTATCCTCGCATTGCACAAGGGATTGAAGCGATATTAAATGATATGGTGGCCGAGAATTTACCCGCACCTCAATCCTTAGATGATGTCTATGATACAGATTTAATGGTGCGTGAAAAAACAATTTTATGGATAAGAAATGCTCAGTAGTCTTATATTTTTTATTATTACGATTTTAATCACGGTAAGTTTTCATGAGTGGGGACATTATCTCGCTTGTCGTTTGTTTGGCGTGCGAGTTGAACGTTTTTCGATTGGGTTTGGCAAAATTCTATTGAAAAAAATAGACAAAAAGGGGACTGAATGGGCGATTTCGGCGGTTCCTTTAGGTGGTTATGTGAAACCCTTAGCTGAGCCGATAGAAACGGATATTCACAAAAATGAAGCCTTATCGCAAAAAACACCTTTTCAACGATTTATCATCTTTTTTGCAGGGCCTTTCTTTAGCTTATTATTAGCGGTGATTATCTACACAGGTATCAATATTTACGGTCAAGAAGAGCCGATTCCCTTGTTAGAAACGCCCGTTGCTGGGTCTATTGCACACGCAGCAGGCATTCAAAAGGGAGATTTAATTCTTGAAATTAATGGTGTGCCCGTAAAAGGTTGGAACCAATTTAACGCTCGTTTGGTGGGGCCGATGACTTTGGGCGGTCAGGTAAATTTAAAATTGCTTCAAGCTAATGGTGAGAGTAAAAGTATTACCTTAAATTTTCCCACCCAAACAGGTAATCTTGAAAAAGTCGATTTTAATAAATTATCAGGTATTCGTCTAAAATCGCCTATCACCACCATTGGTGAGATTATTCCAGGCGGACCTGCTGAACAAGCTGGATTGAAAGCAGGGGATGTGATTCTCTCTATCCAAGGCTTATTGCCGAATGAGGGCCTAAATCCGAGTAGTTTAGTCGATATGATTGCCAAACACCCCGAAGAAACCTTAGTTTTTAATATCGAAAGAGATCATAAATTACTTGATATCCCAGTGAACACTATTCGTGTTGCGGTGCCAAATCAAAAAGGTGGCAAAGACTTCCTCGGCAGAATCAATGCTCGTATTCAAGCAAAATACGCCACTGAAGTGATTAAAATGTCTCCTGTAGAGGCCATCTTTGCTGCGTTTTCACAGACTTACATGACATTTTCTCAAAGTGTGACCTCGATCATTAAAATGGTTCGTGGCGAAATCTCTGTTAAAAATTTAAGTGGCCCGATTTCTATTGCCAATTATGCTGGCAAAACAGCCAGTTATGGTGTTATCACTTTTTTAAAATTCATTGCTTTGATTACCATTAGTTTGGGCGTGTTTAATTTAATCCCCATCCCTGGCTTAGATGGCGGTCAAATGCTCACTAGCGTTGTCGAAATGATTATTCGTCGCCCCTTGTCAGCACAGGTGCAGATGGCCTTAACTGTCACGGGTTACACTATTTTATTGGCGTTAATGATTTTTACGTTTACATTGGATATACAAAGATTAAGCTCCTAGCGTATTTTCAGTGTATTTTTTTTATTTATGGCTTAAAATCTAAACTTACAGACTTAGTTAAATATCATCAAAGGAATTATGTATGGCATCGCGTCCATTTAAAACATTTAAAAAATCAGCTTTATTTGTCGCTTTGGGCTTGAGTACGTCTATGGCAGCTCAGGCTTTTATCGTTAAAGATATTCAAATAAAAGGGCTAGAAAGCACGGATTCATCGATGATTTACTCTCGCTTGCCTATCAAGGTAGGTCAAGATTTTAATGCAGCGAGTTCATCTCGTTTAATTCACGCTTTGTACAACACAGGTCTTTTTTCTGATGTACAGTTATTTTCAAATAATGGCGTATTGACTATCCAAGTTAAAGAGCGTCCGATTATTTCTGCCATTACCATAAAAGGGGCACGCGTATTTTCCGCTGATGATATTACGAAAGGTTTAGCAAATGGTGGACTAAGCACTGGTCGCACGTTTGACCCCTCTATGGTAGAGTTGGCGATTAACCAGATTAAACAAGAATACCAAAACAGAGGTCGTTATGGTGTTGATATTCAAGCCTCCCAAACACCGTTACCTAATAACCGCGTAGGGATTAACTTTACGATTAACGAGGGGGTGAGTGCGAGAATTGAGAATATTACCATCATCGGTAATCACGCTTTTTCAACCTCTAAAATTTTAGATAGCATTACCTCTACAACACCTGGTTTTATGACGTGGTACACAGGTAGTGATAAGTACTCAGCTGATAATGTAACCGCTGATATTAATGCGATTAGAAACTTGTATCTGAATAACGGTTATTTTAATGTTATCGTTGCTCCGCCACAAGTCGCCATTTCACCTACACGTCAGAAGATTAGCCTTACTTATACGATTACAGAGGGTAGTCCGTATCACATCCAACGTGTGCGTTTAGCAGGTAATTTATTGGACAGAGATGGTGAGTTATATGAATTGGTCACGATTAAAGACGGTGAACTATATAACGCAGAGAAGTTGAATAAAATTATCTCCAACATTACAGACCATTTGGGCAAATATGGTTTTGCCATGGCTAAAGCGACACCTTCTATCATTCCAAACGAACAAGATAAGACGTTGGATATCGTGATTGATGTCCAACCAGGTCGTCCTGTTTATGTACGTCGAATTAATATCGGCGGTAACACACGAACACGTGATGCGGTGATTCGTCGTGAAATTCGTCAGCAGGAATCAGCATGGTATAACTCTGAACAGTTGGCACTATCGCAGTTGCGTTTGAATCGTTTAGGTTATTTTGATGATGTCAAAATCACCCAAGCCCCTGTTGCAGACACCAATGACCAGATCGATATTGACGTAAATGTCGTTGAAAAACCGCTAGGGATGATTAACCTAGGGGTGGGGTATGGTAGTACGGATAAGTTGTCTTTCCAAGGAAGTATCTCACAATCGAATATTTTTGGTTCAGGTACAGACTTGGCTTTGGCGGTAAATACAGGCCGCACCAGTACCGTATATTCGATTACCCACGTGGATCCTTACTTTACCTCTAGTGGGATTAGTCGTACTACGTCTTTGTACTATCGTAAACTAAAACCTTATAACAACAGTAGCTATTACTCAGGTAACTATTCGACTAAAACACTCGGTTTGAGCATGAATTTTGGTATTCCTATTTCAGAAACCGATCGTGTTTACAGTGGATTTACCGTTGAACGAAACATTATTGAATTGCCAGACAGTAATTCAAATATTCCTGTTGCTCGAGCTTATCACGACTATGTGGACGAATACGGTAAGACCAATAACTCGTTAGTATTGAACTTTGGTTGGGGTAAAGATACGCGTAATGACTCGATCGCACCAACAGAAGGTCATGTGTTATCGTTAAATGCTGATGTGGGCGTATGGGGGCTAAAATACTATCTATTAAGTGCAACTGCCCAAAAATACGTACCGCTATCAAGCGATTTTACGTTGGCCTTTAACTTTGCAGCGGACTACGGTAGAAGCCTAGACAGCAGCAAGAGTTATCCTGTTATTAAAAACGTTTATCTAGGCGGTATTGGCTCGGTAAGAGGATATGATTCGTCTTCATTAGGCCCACGCGATTTGGATACAGGTGACTATATTGGTGGTCAAGCTCGTCTTTATGCCAATGCACAGCTTTATCTTCCATTCCCTGGTACACACCATGATCGCAGTTTAAGATGGTTCTTATTTGCCGATGCAGGTAAGCTGACAACCACTGGAAAAACCGTTTGCGTAAATGGTAATAACCGAGTAGGTACGGTTGAAGATCCTTGCGGTTGGCGTTATTCTGCTGGGGTAGGATTGTCATGGAATTCTCCTATCGGACCATTGCAGTTCTCATACGCCAGACCGTTGAACAAAAAACCGGGTGATGCGACAGAATATTTCCAATTCCAAATTGGTACCTCTTTCTAATTTTTTAAGGATTCTTATATGAAAAAATTAATTATTTCTTCTGTTATTGCAGGTCTTTGTGCCGTTTCTGTTGCCGCTACTCCTGCGACTAATGAAGCGCCTTTAAAGATTGGTTTTGTTAATACGAATAAAATCTTGCATGATTCTGCTCCTGCTAAAGAAGCCCAAAGCAAACTTGAGGCTGAATTTAAAAAACGTGAAGATGATTGGCAGAAGAAATTTAATGATTTGCAAGCTAAGTATGAACAATATAAAAAGAATTCTTCTATCATGAACGATACACAGCTGAAAAAAGCTGAGAATGAGATCAAAGACTTAGAAACGTATTTAAGTCGTCAAAAACGCGAAATCCAAGAAGACTTTGATCGTCGTCGTAATGAGATTATCGCCTCTATCGTTGAAAAAGCTAACCAAGCGATTGATGATATTGCGAAAAAAGAAAACTATGATTTGATTTTGCAAGATGCGGTAACCGTTAGTGACCGTATTGATATTACGGATGAAGTATTAAAACTTCTTGGTACTAAAAATAACTAAGCTGATATGACCGCGATTCATTTATCTGCACTGATGCAGCAGGCACCGTTACAAGGGATTGAGTACACCATCCATGGTGATGAACAGGTGCTGATTGAGCATATTGCTTCGCTTGAAAAAGCCGATAAGAAGAGTATTTGTTTTTTGGCGAATCCCAAATACTTTCCTTTGCTTTTAAGCAGTCAAGCGACGGCGGTGATCATGCCACAAAGAGGGCTGGATGAGATTAAAGAAAGACAAATCCCCATCTCTTTTACCGTGGTGGTCTGTGAAGATCCTTACCTGATGTTTGCTCGTCTAAGCCAGTACTTTGACCAAGAACGCTTGGATCAGATGCACACAGGTATTTCGGATAAAGCCGAGATTCATCCAACCGCAAAACTAGGTAAAAACGTGACGATTGGTCCTTTTGCGGTGATCGAAAAAGACGTGGTGATTGGTGATAACACGATTATATCGGCAGGCTGTTTTGTCGGGGCCTCGACCGTTATTGGTCACCATAATATTCTTTACCCCAACGTCACGATTTATCATCACGTAACGATTGGAAATCAGTGTATTATTCATTCTGGCGTGGTGATTGGTGCCGATGGTTTTGGTAATGCTCCTGATCATACGGTGGAAAAAGGGGCGTGGTCTAAGATTGCTCAGTTGGGTAGTGTACAAATTGGCGATAAGGTAGAAATTGGGGCGAACACCACGATTGATCGCGGTGCAATTGATGATACGATTATCAAAGATGGGGCGAGAATTGATAATCTGGTGATGATTGCACATAATGTTCATATCGGCCGTCATACCGCCGTTGCAGGTTGTGTTGCCATCGCGGGTTCTACGCATATTGGCGATCATTGTATTCTGGGTGGTGCCGTGATGATGTCGGGACATCTGGACATTGCTGATGGCGTCACTTTTTCAGGCGGTTCAAGTGTGATGTCAAACATCAAAAAACCTGGACAATACACTTCTGTATTCCCGCTTATGGAACACAAAGAATGGCAAAAAAATGCAGCAGTCGTTACCCAATTAGCTTCATTGAGAAAGAGAATTCAACAGTTAGAACATCAACTTAAACAGGAAACTTGAGAAAATGCAAATTGATATTCAAGGGATCATGGAACGTATTCCACATCGTTATCCGATGCTTTTAGTCGATCGCGTATTAGAAATGCAACCGGGCAAGAGTATAAAAGCCATTAAAAATGTGTCTATTGGCGAACCATTTTTCACTGGCCATTTTCCTCATTTGCCAGTCATGCCAGGTGTATTAATCATCGAGGCGTTAGCACAAGCAGCGGCTATTTTTACATTCAGTACCGAAGATGGTAGCACTTTGGATCCATCTAAAACAGGTTATTACTTGGTGGGGATTGATAATGCACGTTTTCGTCGTCCTGTTGTGCCAGGCGATCAGCTCGTGTTAAATGCCGAAGCGATCCGTGTCAGCAAAGCGATGTCAAAATACAAGGCATGGGCCACTGTCGATGACCAATTAGTCGCCGAAGCCACGATTATGTGTGCGGTGCGTGATTTATAAAAGATTGAAGAAGGTTATTGCATGAACATCCATCCTACGGCCATTATCCACCCAGGTGCTAAGTTACACCCCAGTGTGAAAGTGGGGGCCTATACTGAAATTCATGAACATGTCTCTATCGATGAGGGGACCGTTATCGGTTCTCATTGTGTGATTGATGGACATACTCGTATTGGTAAACACAATCATTTTTATCGTTTTTGTTCCATTGGTGGTATGCCTCAGGACAAAAAATATGCGAATGAACCGACCCGCCTAGAAATCGGTGATCACAATACCATACGTGAATTTGTGACGATCAGCACAGGAACCATCCAAGATCAAGGGGTCACCAAACTGGGCGATGATAACTGGATTATGGCCTATGTGCATATTGCCCATGACTGCGTGATCGGCAGTCACACGATATTAGCCAATGGTGTCCAATTAGCAGGTCATGTTCATATTGGTGATTGGGCGATTATCGGTGGATTAAGTGCTTCACACCAGTTTGTCAATATTGGGGAACATTCCATGACAGGCGGAATGAGTGCGATTCGCCAAAATATCGCTCCTTACAGCTTGGGGGCAGGTCAACCTTATCATCCTGTTGGCATTAATAGTGAGGGGCTAAAAAGAAGAGGGTTCACCGCTGAACAAATCGCTTTGTTAAGAGAGTGTTTTAAAATTATCTTTAAACGCCAACTTAGCACCAGCGAAGCGTTGATACAAGTTCAAGCCCTACAACAAGAACATCCCGAACATAAAAATATCATCGAACCCTATATCCAGTTTTTGTCTCATTCAGAACGAGGCATTGGACGTTAAATGAAGAAAATTGGTATCGTTGCAGGTGAACCATCTGGCGATCTCATTGCTTCAAGACTGATGCAATCGATGAATGCCCAATACATCGGGATAGGTGGTCCTCATATGCAAAAAGAGGGCTTAGACAGTTTGTACAATATGGATGTACTGAGCGTATTTGGTTATGTAGATGCGTTAAAAAGTCTGCCTAAGCTCATCCATACTTATTATGGACTAAAAGACCAATTACTAAAAAGCCAATTAGATGTGTTTGTGGGAATTGATGCACCAGACTTTAATTTAAGACTGGAACACGCCCTTAAACAAAAAGGCATTCCCACTGTTCATTACGTCAGTCCTTCGATTTGGGCATGGCGTTATGAGCGTATCCATAAGATTCGTGAAGCGGTTTCACATATGTTGGTTTTGTTTCCCTTTGAAGTAGCGATTTATGAGAAAGAGGGGATTCCTGTCACATTTGTTGGCCATCCATTAGCGTCACAAATCCCCGCAAACCCCGATCCTTTGATCTCTAGAGAACGATTAGGGATTGCAAAAGACAAACCTGTTTTGGCGATTTTGCCAGGTAGTCGCCAGACAGAAATTGAGCTTTTGGCGCCTCGCTTCTTAGAAACGGCCCAAAAACTCCAACAAGAACATCCTGACATCTGTTTTATCGTGCCGCTGGTAAATGAAAAAAGGGCCAAACAGTTTAAAGCGATCTTAAAAAATTATCCTCTTAAAAACCTTTTCTTATTCCAAGAACCTGTTTCAAACTGGCCGATTGCTTGGGATGTGATGCAAGCCTGCGATGCGGCACTGGTCGCTAGTGGGACTGCCTGTCTAGAACTGGCTTTATTCCAGAAACCCATGGTCATTTCTTATGTGTTAAGTCCTTTGATGAAAACGATTATGAAATGGAAATCAGGCCAAGACAAACCAAATATACCTTGGGTAGGCTTGCCTAATATTCTTCTCAGTGAGTTTGCGGTACCCGAGTTATTGCAAGATCAGGCAACGGTAGCCAATTTATATCAAGCCTGCATAGAAGCCTTGTTTGATACGAGTCACCGTGATGTGGTGAAGAAAAAATTCCAGACGATTCATCAGATGTTGCATCAAGACACGGCTAAACTTGCTTCAGAGGCCATTGCACGTCTTGCCTGATATCTAGAGATGATCATGTATCAAAGCGAACTTAATTTTGAGGAATCTTTGCAACCATCTATTTATATCGCTGGGATTGATGAAGCGGGCAGAGGTCCTTTGGCTGGCGATGTATTTGCGGCGGCCGTGATACTGGACCCTCAGTGCGAAATCACGGGGTTAAATGATTCAAAAAAATTAAGTGCCGCTAAACGAGAGGCATTGGCACAAAGGATCAAAGAAAAAGCACTGGCCTATGCAATTGCTCATGTGTCGCCTCAAGTCATCGATGAGATCAATATTTTGCAAGCTACGTTACAAGCGATGAGAGAAGCTTTTTTGCAACTTCCCATACCTGCTCAACGTGCATTGATCGATGGCAATAAAATCCCTGAAAACATGCCTGTTCCTTGTGAAGCCGTGATTAAAGGGGACCAAAAACATCCTTGCATTATGGCCGCTTCGATCCTAGCGAAAACCGCTCGTGATGAACATATTATGCAAGCACATCAACAATATCCTGAATACGGCTTTGACCAACATAAAGGCTATGGTACTGCCTTGCATTTAGAGAACTTAAAAAAATACGGGCCAAGTCCGATTCATCGTTTTAGTTTTGCACCCGTTAAACAATCTATAAAAAAATAATCTGTCAGTTTTTTGTCAGCTTTTATAAAATTGGTTATAATGCTGGTTTTACATTACGAATATAGGACGTTTATGTCTTCTGATACACACATTACACCTATTCCACCTAATGAGACTTTACCACCACGTAAAGTCATCCGTGGTTGGATCGCTGGCTTTGCTAATGAGAAAAACACAGTAAGAGCGATTATCTTGATGAGTATTGATATCGTACTGTTTTTCGCCACGTTAGCAGGGGTGGTTTTATTTGATTTTTGGCTTTGGAAACTATTTTGTTCCTTGCTTTGCGGGTTTGTCATTGGTCGTTTATTTATTATTGGACATGATGCGTGTCATCAGAGTTTGACGGACAATCGTAAATTAAACAAAATTTTAGGTCGCATTGCTTTTTTACCCTCTGTCTCGCCCTATAGTTTGTGGGATGTAGGGCATAATGTGGTCCATCATGGTTATACGAATTTAAAAGGTGTGGACTTTGTATGGGCTCCCTCAAGCAAAGAGGAATACGATGCGATGAGTCCTCTACGCCAGTGGCTAGAACGCGTGTATCGTAGTGGCTGGGCCCCAGGTTTGTATTACATGATTGAAATCTGGTGGAAACGTATGATGTTCCCCTCTAAGGCCTATATGGGTACACAGCGTAAAAGCTTTTTCTGGGATGGCTTATTGTGCAGTGTTTTTGGTATCGCTTGGGCAGGCGTGATGATTGGCTTGGCGATGATAACGCAACAGTCGATTGTGTTGTTATTATTGCTTGGCTGGGCCGTACCATTATTCTTTTGGTTCAGTATGATTGGATTGGTAGTATATGTTCATCATACTCATACGAAAGTTGTTTGGCATGATGATAAGAAAGAGTGGGCCGAAGCAGCACCGTTTGTTTCAACGACCGTGCACCATACCTTTAAAATGAATTTTGGAGCGTTGTTGCATCATATTATGGAACATACTGCTCATCACGTGGATATGAGTATTCCTTTATATGAGTTAAAAAAGGCCCAATCCACATTAGAAGAGATACTCCCAGAACGTATCGTGATTCAACCATTTAGTTGGGATTGGTATATGCGTACGGCTCGTGCATGTAAACTTTACGATTTCAAACATAAGGTTTGGACGGATTTTGACGGCAAGCCTATTGAACGAGACGAAGTTTAAAGCTGTATAGAAAACCGATGTATCCCAGCATCGGTTTTTTACTAATTCAGACCTCTTTTTATGATACATTAATCCAAGAACGATCACGATACCTGTTGGAGACCTTATGAATTTTATTACCTCAAAAGAAAATCATTTATTTAAACGATGGAAAAAGCTTCCTAAAGAACAGGTATTGCTAGAGGGGGAACATCTTTGTCAATCATGGTTATCGACTTATGGAAAGCCAAAAGCCACGCTGATTTCGGAACATGCCGTCGGTAAATATGCTCGTTACGGTCACCAAGATGGACAAACCTTTATATTAGCCGATCGATTATTTAACCAATTATCCTCTGTTCCGAGTCCACAAGGGGTGATGTACTGGGTCGATATCCCCATCGAAAACACCCAAGAGGTCTTAGAAGAAAATGCTTTATTACTGGACCGCATACAAGATCCTGGTAATTTAGGGACGATACTCAGAAATGCCGCTGCGGCAGGCGTTCGCTTGGTGTATCTGTCCTCAGGCTGTGCTAATCCTTGGTCAGACAAAGTATTAAGAAGTGCACAAGGGGCTCATTTTGTGCTAAAAATCTTAACTCAACAAAACTTATCTCAAGTGATTCAACACAAAAAAATTCCAATTTTTGCGACCACCTTGTCTAAAACCGCTAAAAATCTATATACGTTTAACATTCCACCATCATGTGCTTGGTTGATGGGAAACGAGGGTAGTGGGATAGAAAAAACATTATTAGACTTGGTTGATGACAGTATTTTTATTCCCCAAGACTCATGCGTAGAGTCTTTAAATGTAGGCGTTGCCAGTGCATTGGTTTTGTTCGAGCAGCGCCGACAATCTTTTTATAGTCAAAAATAAATTATGTATATCGATTCACATTGTCACTTAAATTTTCCTGAACTGAAAGAAAATTTGCCTGATATTTTACAAAAAATGCAAGCTAACCAAGTAAAGATGGCACTTTGCATTAATGTTGATTTGGCAGAATTTGAAGAAGTATTGGCGATTGCTCAAGCACATGAACAGTTGTATTGTTCAGTAGGCGTTCATCCTGAAGAGGCCAAAGCCTGTGAACCAACGGTTGAACAGCTTGTCAGCCTTGCCCAACATCCCAAGGTCGTAGGTATTGGCGAGTGTGGCTTGGATTATTATTGGCCACAGGATAGCTATGATTACCAAACAAAACGCTTTGCCACACATATTCAGGCTTCTAAGCAAACGCAGTTACCTTTGATTGTGCATACTCGTTCAGCACGTGAGGCGACCATCGATGTATTGCAAGCAGAACAAGCCGAAAGCGGGGTATTGCACTGTTTTACAGAAGACGAGGAAATGGCGAAAAAAGGCTTGGATATGGGCTTCTATATTTCTTTTTCGGGCATTATTACATTTAAAAGTGCCACCGCATTACAAGAAGTCGTGAAATACGTGCCTTTGGACCGTATGTTGATTGAAACGGATTCGCCTTTTTTATCACCAGTGCCTTATCGTGGCAAAACGAACGATCCCTCGAAAGTCATTTATGTGGCAGAGAAAATCGCTGAATTAAAGGGATTGAGCGTTCAAGAAGTGGCGAGACAAACCACCGCCAATTTTTTTCAATTATTTTCAAAAGTGATCCCGATATGAAAAAAATCGTCATACTTGTTTGCGTTGGTTTATTAACTGTCCATCACGCTTGGGCCAAAGATCCTGACTATGTAGGCAGTAACTGGGGGACGGCATACGGACAAAGCGTGACCTCTGATTTTGATGAGCCAAAAATAGATAAAACCAGTGATGCAGCGTTTATTGATGCGACGGGGATAAGTGAAGAAGAGGGTTTGAAAACTAGTGATGCGGTGTTTACTGATACGACGGGGATAAGTGAAGAAGAGGGTTTGAAACAGACGGATGACGAATCATTATCGTCTCAAACCGCTGAAAACGCTTTTGATAAACAGTCAAAAACAAACGATGCGATGACACCATCCGCTGAAAACGCCTTTGATAAACAGTCAAAAACAAACGATGTGATGACACCGTCCGCGACGATTCAAGACAGCACCAAACAAGCTTTTCGAGTGGCGATCCGAAACAATCGTTATCAAGATGTGGCACGCATGATTCAACAGTATCCAAAGATTGTGAATACTGTGTTGCCAGATGGTCAAACACCGTTGCAGGAAGCAATTATCGCATCGGCTTGGAATAGTTATGAACAGATATTGAATGCCCGTGATCTGAATATCAATACCGTTAACCAATTTGGCGAAACGGCTTTGATGTATGTCTCCATCATCGGTGATTTAAAACGTACCCAACAGCTGATTAAAAAAGGGGCCATGATCGATAATTGGGGCTGGAATGCTGTACATTATGCGGTAATCAAAAAACATCCCAAGGTGTTGGCGTATTTACTAGAACAGCATCCTTGGGTAGATGCTCCTACGCCTGATGGAAGCACGGCTTTATTACTGGCGGTTGAAAAAGATTGTGATGAGTGTGCATTACAGCTTTTTGTGGCAGGTGCAGACCCTTATTTGAAAAATTCAAAAGGTGTCTCGGCCTTTGATCAAGCCAAAGCACGAAACAATCAAAAGATGATAAATATTTTCGATGTAAAGTAATAATTCATTGATTTTTGTATGTTATGATGAAAAATGTTTCATTTGAAAATAAGGATAGAAATATGAGTTCAAAACATGATTTACCTTCATGGATTCAAGCAGATAACCCAGGTCCTTGGGGTATTTTCCTGAAACAAGTTGATCGTGTTGCCCCTTACCTAGGTCATTTAAGTAAATGGGTCGAAACACTGAAACGCCCCAAAAGAGCCTTGATCGTTGATATTCCTGTTGAGTTGGATAATGGCACGATTGCTCACTTTGAGGGGTATCGAG